>NZ_JBVIAY010000017.1:0-62392 GCF_055573695.1 Streptomyces sp. NPDC030143 | reverse complement strand
CATCCCCCGCTCCTCACCCTCTCGTGCCCCTCCCCCCCCCCTCCCCCCCCCCATTGGGGGGGGGGGGGGGGGGGGGGCGGACTCCAGCCGGCCCTCCGCCAACGCCTCGACCCACTCCCGGTACTCGTCACCGAGACCGAGGGCGTCCCTGACCGCACCCGCCGTTATCGTCGCCATGACGATAACCATAGACCATGCAGAACCCCCCTCCGCAACCCCCGGCCCCGAGCGACGACGAACGGGAACGCCACCTCGCGGAGGCACTCCGCGCGGCCGAAACCCCCGAAGCCGCCGCCGCGGCGCGGACGAAGGCGACTGCGACGATGCGCGCCCTGATCCTGACGGGCCTGCGCCGGACATCCCACGGCCCCAGAGCCCCCCACGCCCGCGTGCGCACCTTCATCGCCGTCCTACGCGACGACCCGTACCTGCCGGACACATGGTGGAGGAGCCTCAACGCTTCCTTGGACGCGCTCGCGACCCAGAGCACGCATCGCATCGCCACGCCAGATACGGACACCGTCACCCAGGCCCTCGTCACCGACACCATCCATCGGGCATTCCCGGGAGAAGTCGCAGTTGACACCAGGATCGAACACTGGCTGCCCGCGCACGCCGACCTGAACTGGGCCAACGTGACAGGACCGACGTTCTGTCTCTTCGACTGGGAAGACTGGGGGAACGCCCCACGCGGACTCGACGCCGCCTCCCTCTGGGCGAGCTCTCTCGCGGTCCCCGCCCTGGCTGATCGCGTGCGGCGAGAAAGGAGTCGTGACGTCGAGAGCCGCGACGGCAAGGTGATGACACTGTTCGTCTGCGCGAAGATCCTCGGACCGCACGCCCACCTGGACGACCCGCGCCTCGAGCCCGCAGCTCGTGCCGCCGAGCAGGCCCTCACGGACCTACGAGCCCACCGGGAAACCGCCGCCAGCCGCCGCCCCGGCGACCCAGGACCTCCCTGACCCCCGCTCCCTCACCACGCCGAGACAGCCAGAAACCTCCTCCAGGCCTCGGCCGACACCGCGACGCGCGGCCCACCCGTCACCTTCGAATCACGCACCAGTACACCCGCGGCCACGAAGGCGGTCTCCAGGCACTCCGTCGTGTTGCCGCCGCTGTACGAAGACTTGAACCAGACCGGTTCGGACGGTGACTCACGACGGACGGAAGACATTCACAGCTCCTTGCGGGCCCGATGGATCATGGCGGAGGAGGCCTCCATGTCCAACGCTTGTGCGCGGAGATACTCGAACGCAAGTCTGTACCGCTCCAGTTCCTCCTCCTTCTCCAGGAAGAGGGACCCGGTGTGGAAGTCGACGTAGACGACATCGAGGCTTGGCTCCGCACCGCCGAGGATCACGAAGCTGCCCAGCGCGGCGGCATGGGCGCCCTGGGAGAACGGCAGTATCTGCAAGGTGATGTGGCCGGACTCAATCGCGTCGAGGAGGCGGCCGAGCTGCTCCCGCATGATGTCGGGGGATCCGACGACACGGCGGATCACCGACTCGTCGAGGATCGCCCACAGGTGCGGCGGACTCGGACGGGCCAGGATCTCCTGCCGCTTCATCCGGATGTCGACGAGCCGCTCGATCTCGGCCGGCGCCAAGGGCACTTCGTTGGCCTTCTGTACGGCCGTGCTGTAGGCGCGTGTCTGGAGAAGACCCGGGATGTACACGCAGGAGAAGTGGCTCTCTCGTACGGCTTCGTCCTCCAGGGTGAGGAGCAGGTTCATGCTCTCCGGGATGGTGTCGGCGAAGGAGTTCCACCACCCCTGCTGCTTTGCCTCTTTCGCCAGGCGCACCACGGCCTGCCGCTCGGCGTCGGTTGCGCCGTACTCACGGCACAGTGCATCCGCGACGATCCACTTCACCGGCCCCGACTGCGTCTCGTACCGGCTGATCGTCGCCTTCGACACCCCGACGATCCGTCCCGCCTCCTCAAGGGTCAGCCCCTTGCGGGCGCGCAACTTGCGCATCATCGCCCCCAGTTGGCGGCGGCGTGTAGTGGTCCGTTCGGACATGCGGCTCCTTCGCCGGACGTCGGGCGGTGGCCCGGAGATCCCCGGCACAGGCTAGGCAGCGGGCGAGAGGGAAGACCACCGGGTTCACCCGATGGATTCTCATGAGAAGTTACACAGAGAGACTTCTCATGACATGCTGCTAGCGCAACAGCCGCTACGCAGCGCATCCGTACGGGCACGGAAAGGTGCAGTGCGCGCGTGGCCTGGAGGGAGGAGCAGCCATATCCAGCCATGAAGCCACCGAACCGCGACTCCGCTGCGTGCTGCCTTTCGAGGCGGCGCCGGCCGAGGTTCGGCTGCTGCGCAGAGCCGCGATCAGGCAACTCGGCCACTGGGGAACGCCCGTCGCTGTTGACGAGGCCGCCCTGCTGGTGACGGAGTTGGCCACCAACGTCGTCAAACACGTCGGTGAAGGTGCGTCCGCGGCTTTGATCCTCGAATGGAAGGGGGAGCGCCTCAGGGTCGAAGTCCACGACAAGAGTCGCCTCAGCCCACACCTCAGGCGGCAACTGAACCGCGATGAGGAGGAGTGCGGCCGCGGCCTCCATCTCCTCGCGTCACTGGCCGTTGACTGGGGCACGGTACTGACCGCAGTCGGAAAGGCCGTCTGGTGCGAATTGGCCCTCACTGCTCAGGGCGCTGACTGCCTACGTGTCGAACGAGCCACCGAGGCGCTGGAGCGCTATCAGGAGACGGACGGATGGGCGCGACACGGCGCTTGCGAACCCGCGGTCGGTCTGGAGGAGTCCGCAATCAAGCTCATCGCAGACCTCCTCCACTGGACCGCAGCCCGCGGCCACGATCCGGATGACTTCCTTGACCGGGCGCAGATGCATTACGAGTCCGAGGCGGGTGCAGCCTGAAGGAGTCGGCCAGCGCCGCCTCGCCCACACTCGAGTGGGACGGGCTGGACCTCATCCACTCGTGATGGAGGCATATGCACTCACATCGGCAGGAATCTCATGATGCACATCCCAAGTGATCGCCATGGGCTTGCTGCCGGTGTGCCCGGCATAGGTGGCCGGTCCTAGGAACATCCACGGCTCTGCCTTGCCGATGCTGTTGCGCTTGTAGCGGCGTAGGAACAGGAGCACATGGCTTCCCTGCTCCGCGTGCCGCTGATAGCGCAGGCCGGTTGCGGAGTTCTCCGGAGTGGTGCTCTGCGATTCCCAGTGAAACCGGGTCGGGCTGAGTGCGTAATCCTTGTAGCGGACCGTGGGGGAGAAATCCCTCTCGTTTTTCTCCAAGGTGATGAGCAGGACATCGGTCTTGAGGTCCTCCACCCATCGCACCCCTTGCCCGAAATCGCGTGGCATCTGCCCGCCCAAGCGTGCCACTCCCAGGGCGGAGAGGATCTCGGAACGGTTGTATGCGCTGTGGATCTTCAAGGGGAGGCTAGCGAGTGGATCGTCCAGCGGCAGCGGAAAGTGGTCTGCTGCTTCGAGGGCATACGACAGGGCCTGCTGGAGCTCATCACGGAATGCCTCCTGGGGGCCCAAGGAGTGCAACCCCTCCTGATAACTCGAGAAACCGCCGGCATTGTCCCACAGGTTGAAGAAGAGCATGCGCGCGTACGCCTGGTCCGTCGGGGGCAGCGTGTCGTAGTCGGGAGCGTCGTCGGCGAGGAGACGAAGGTAGCCCTGAATGCGGTCAAGGTCGTCGACGTGCAGGAACGCATGGATGCGCTTGAGGAGGTCCGCTTCGCCGGGCGGCGCCTCCTCAGGGATGAACCCCGCCTTGCGGAGCACCTTGGTCCAGGAGTTGTCGCTCTTGTACAGCTCCTGGATATCGCGTCGACTTTCGCGCAGGTAGTCCGCCAACCGCGGGGTCCTATATGCCTTGGCTTCCTTGGCCAGCGTAGTGATGGTCGCCTTTAGTTGGGTACGGATACTGTCGAGGATGAGCTCCTTTGACTTGCCCTCCAGGATGATGTGGCAACCGGATGGTAGGAGAGGGAAGTCCCGTTCGATGTGATCGACCAAGCGGTTACGGGTGAGGTTGGTCAACGCCCGGAACTGCTCTTCGAAGCGGAACTCAGCCCGGTGCTGACCGATGAAATCGAGCACGGTGAGGACCGGCTTGTTCGCAGTGCGACGCAGCCCGCGCCCCAGTTGCTGGAGGAAAACGGTCGCACTGTTGGTGGGGCGCAGGAGAAGAAGAGTGTCAACATCGGGGATGTCCAACCCCTCGTTGAAGAGGTCAACGGAGAAGATCACCTGGATTCGTCCCGCTCTGAGGTCCTCCAAGGTGCGCGCACGCGTCTCAGCTGACGAGTCACTATCCAGAGCGGCGGCCTGAAGACCCGCCTCGCGGAAGCACTCGGCCATAAAGTGGGCGTGTGCCTTGGTCACGCAGAACCCAAGGGCGCGCATGGCTGCCGGGTTCGAAATCTTCTCTTTGACCTGCTTGATGACGATGCGAGCCCGTGCGGTGTCACCCGTGTAGAGGTTCCCCAACTGGTCGCGATCGTAGGTGCCCGATCGCCAGCTGAGGCGGGTCAGATCGGTGCCGTCCGGGAGCCCGAAGTAGTGGAAGGGGCAGAGCAGGTCGTTCTCCAAGGCCTCCCAGAGACGTAGCTCGGCTGCGATGCGTCCCTTGAAGAACTCGTCCTGCACATTGCGCCCGTCCATCCGCTCCGGAGTGGCGGTGAGCCCCAGCAACTCGGTCGGCTGAAAGTGCTCGATGACCCGTTGATACGTCTCGGCGGTGGCGTGGTGGAACTCGTCGATGACGATGACGTCGAACTGCTCCGGGTCCAACCGCTCCAGCCGTTGGAGGCTGAGCGATTGCACGCTGGCGAAGACATGCGTCCAGTCGGCGGGTTCCTGCCCGCTGTGAAGGAGTTCACCGAAGGAAGCGTCGTCGAGGACCTCTCGGTACGTTCGCAGGGACTGGTTCAGAATTTCCTTGCGATGGGCGACGAAGAGCAGGCGGGGGAGCTTGCCGCCGCCTTGGTCGCGCAGGCTGCGATAGTCCAGGGCGGCCATCACGGTCTTACCCGTGCCGGTTGCCGCGACGATGAGATTCCGGTGACGGCCCCGTACCTCGCGCTCGACGCGGAGGCGTTCCAACATGTCCTTTTGGTGAGGGAGGGCCCGCACCTCAAGCCCGGAGAGACTGATCTTGAGGTCTCCGGATGTTCCCGTGCCGCCCGCTCGGGCAAGTGCCTCGCTGAGCCGCTTGCCGTCGCGGTCTGGGTCATACGGCTCGAAGGCGGCGTCGGCCCAGTAGGCGTCGAAGGTCGCCTCGAACTTGTCGAGCACTCTGGGGGTGGCGACCGAGGACAGGCGCACATTCCACTCCAGACCGTCGAGCAGGGCGGCCTTCGACAGGTTGGAGCTCCCGACGTACGCCGTATCGAATCCGGTGTTGCGGCGGAACAGCCAGGCCTTCGCGTGCAAGCGGGTGGACCTGAGCTCATAGTTGACCTTCACCTCTGCACCAAATTCGCGGACGAGCCGGTCCAGGGCGTGGCGGTCGGTGGCGCCGATGTAGGTGGTAGTGATCACCCGGATGGGAACGCCACGTTCCCTTGCAGCGCGGAGCGAGTCCTCCAGGACCCGTATGCCGTACCACTTCACGAACGCGCACAGGAGGTCGACGCGGTCCGCCGTGGCGAGCTCGGCACGCAACTCCGCGCCCAGGCTCGGGTCATCAGGGGCATTGGTGATCAGCGCGGTTTCGGAGAGGGGCGTCAAGGGCCGGATGGCGTAGACACCAGGTGCTTCCTGCTCAGCCAAGGCCAGCAGTTGACGAGGGCCCTCGACGATGGAAGTCCCCGCTGCGTCCACATCGGGGTCGGGCGCATTGCTGATCAACGACCGCATGATTTCGTTCGCAGCGATGACCTGCTGTTCCGGCGGCAGCAGACTCAGCCGCCGTCTCGCAGCCTCACCGATGTAGCGGGCCAGGACGTGGGGAGAAGACTCTGCACTGACCTCAGCGTGGATAGGCCTCCAACCAGCTGCGTTCAGCTCGTCGATCTGGGCCTGCAAGCCGTCGGTGATGAGCTCTTCATACACACCCGCGACAGGTCGCGACAGATCCCCTGACTGAACCACGCTGGCCCCCTGGGTTGTTGTACCGGCCCGACTAGTTCTAACAGCCGCCACTCCTCGGCGAAGGCCATCGAAACCTCTGCTCAGCCGTGAGCGGGCGCTCGCGATGAGGCACTGTCAGTGCCTTCTGATCCGAGTGCAGCCCGACCTCTTCTAGTAAGGGGACGCCCCTTCACTGAGAAACAGAGATGATAGGGCTGGGCATGACTCAGATGCTCAGCCCATGGCACCTGTCATAAGAGTTACCCGACCCACACCAACACCCCACCCCCCTCTGAGGCGGCCACACCACCGCTCGGCCGCGGGCGGCCAGTGTCGTCGCGTACTGCGGTAGCAGCTCCGTGTCGGCGGGGGAGGTGCCCTCTGAGGCGGCGAAGGCCTCGTACGAGGGGACCGTGCCCGTCACGATGCCCAGGTTCGCCGTGCCCGAGGCCGCCAGCTCCCGCAAGGACGCCTCTATCGTCGCCAGGTGCGCTTCGTGGGAGGGGTATTCGGCGCTCAGCGACGGGTAGGCGGCCACCAGTTCCGCCAGTTCTTCCGCCGGCCAGTGCAGGATCGCGACCGGGAACGGGCGGGACAGGGCCTCCCGGTACGTGCCCAGTTCGGCCCGCAGGCGGGAGATCTCCGCCTCCAGTTCCAGCGGGTTGTCCGAGCCCAGCAACCAGACCCGCTTGGGGTCGTGGAGTTCGTCGAGGGAGACCGGTGAGGAGTGCAGTGCGTCCGCGAGGGCGTCCCACTCGTCGTGCGCCGCGCCCAGCATCCTGCGCACCCGGTGCCGGCCGAACAGCAGCGGATGCGTGGAGTACGGCGGCTCCGCCACGTCCGTCAGCAGCAGCCGCACACCCTCCGTGAAGGTCTCCTGCGCCGCCTCCAGCTCGTCGTGGGACTCCAGGGCCTCCGCGACGATCACCCAGGGGGCCGGGTCGCGGGGGGCGGTGGCCCGGATGCCCTCGATGATCGCTCGGGCCTCCGCCTCGTGGCCGTACTCCCACAGGTTCGAGGCCTTGAGGGCCCGGACCAGGTGGGGGTTCTCCAGGCCGTCCGCGGAGGAGAGCAGGCGGTCGTAGAGGGTGGACGCGGCGGGGCGGTCGCCGGCCAGTTCCAGGTGGGCCGCGGCCTGGAGCAGCAGGGCCTCGGCGTCCTCGGGATACAGGCCGGCGGTCCGCTCCAGGCGTGCCGCTTCGGCGGTGTGGTCGACGTTCTCGGCAGGCGTGTCGGGGCGCATGCACGACACCGTACTGCCCGCCGGTGGCGAACGTGAGGGCTACACCGTCACCCCGTCCACCTGCAACGTCTGCACCGCCCCCGCCGCGAACGGCACGCTCACCGTCTTTCCGCTCAGGAAGCGGTCCGAGCGGGCGGTGTAGAGGTCGCCGGAGCCGTTCGTCACCGTGTTCCAGCGGGGGACCAGACCGCCCGAGCCGCCGGTCACCGTGGAGAAGCGGGACAGGTCGAACGTCAGCGTCTGGGCCGACGAGGACGTGTTCGCGGCCACGATCACCAGACGCCTCGCCGCGCGGTCCAGCGCCGCCACCGCGTAGCTCACGCCCGTGTCGAGGATCGTCATGCCGGGCCGGATGTGCCGGCTGAACTGGGCCATCACGTAGTACTTCGTGGTGACCGCGCCCGGCTGGAGGGTGTTCGCGTCGTAGGCGATCGTCGCCCAGCTCGCCGTCGGGTCCATGACCTGCCAGTACACCCAGGCCGTCGGGTGCAGCCAGCGGAAGTCGTAGAGCAGGTTGCTCGCCATGGACAGTCCGGTGCCGTCCTTGTCACCGGTCTCCGAGTTCCACAGCTTCTTGCCGGACGTCGTCACCACGTCCGTGTAGAGCAGGTCCCGGCGGCCGCCCGAGCCCTGGTAGCCGTGCACGTTGACCTGGTTCACCAGGGCCTTCGTCGAGGAGCCGAACGCCGCCCACGTCGAGCGGGCCGTGTCGTAGTTCGTCTCGTCGGAGGCCGCGATGCGGACGCCCGTCAGGCCCCGCTTGTCCAGCTCGCTCCTCATGTAGGGCAGGACGGCCGCCTGGACCGTCGCGTCCATGTGGCAGCCCTCCTGGGTGCCGGTCGCCGTCCACCAGGACGAGGAGGGCTCGTTGAACGGGTCGACCGTCGCGAAGTTCACACCCCAGTTGTTCTTCGCGTACAGGGCCACGGCGGCCAGGTGGGAGGCGTGCTGGCGGTAGTTCCAGGACTGGAGGTTGTTGCCGCCGTTCGCGGCGCCCGAGGGGTTGTGGTTCAGGCACATCCACCACATGGGGGAGTTGGCGAACAGTTCGGTCACCGCGCCCCGCTGCACCGCCTTCACCAGCATCGCGCGCTGGTTGGCGTCCGCGGACCAGTTCCAGGCCGAGGAGGCGGGGTCCTCGTTGTTCCAGTCCTGCCAGAAGCCCTCGATCTGCTTGAAGCGGGGAATGTTCGGCGAGGCGACCATCGTCTGGCCGCCCACGCTGTTCCAGCTGCACGCGCCGAGGTTGTAGCGGGCGATGTTCAGGCCGAGGCCGGGGAGCGTACGGCCGCCGTAGGACACCGACTTCGTCGTGAAGAAGATGTCGGCGAAGTCGTCCCGGGCGCCGAAGACGTTCGCCCACCAGGCGAGGGAGGTGCCCCAGCCCTCCCATGTGCCGTACGTCGTCGACGGGTTGACGGCGATCGTCGAGTCGGCGTGGGCCGTGCCGGAGGCCAGGCCGGTCCCGAGGAGCGCGCCGCCGGTGGCTGCCAGCAGTGTTCTGCGTCGGATCAAGAGAATCCCTCGCTTCGGTCGACTCGCCGGTCGTCCCAACCGGCTCGTGGCGACAGAGGCAGGGGCGGGGCCGCCGCTCGTCCGCGCCTCGCCATCCGCTGTCGGCTGGAAGCATCGGGGGCGGCGCACGGTGTTGTCGAGAGTTCTGACAGCCCTTTCTCAAACCTGTGGAGGAAGTGTTCGAGCGTCCGGACGCTGGAGACCTCGCGGCGCCGCCCGTATGGTGCGGGCGGTCGCAGGGAGGAGGGGTCCGCGTGCGGGTTCCCGTGGTGCACCACGGCGTCCGGCGGCGACGCGCCCGGCTCCGGCGAGCGCTGTGGTCCGGTGCCGAAGTCCTCGTCACCGCCGGGGTGTTGGTCCTGCTCCTCGTCGTCCACCAGCTGTGGTGGACGAACCGGGAGGCGCGGGCGGACGCCGAGCGGAGGGTGGAGGCGCTGGAACGGGAGTGGAGCCGGGGCGATCCGGACGGCGGTGGACCGGACGACTCCGCGGCACGCCCCGGCACCGAGAGGGGGCCGGGGGCCGGCCCCGAGGCGGGGACCGCATCCGGGGGCGCCCCGCCCCCCGGTACGGTCACCACCCCGCGCCCCGCCGTCCCCGCCCCCTCCCAGGCCTACGCCGTCCTCGTCGTCCCCCGCCTCCACCTCCGCGTTCCCGTCGCCGAGGGCACGAGCAAGCGGGACGTCCTCGACAAGGGCTACGCCGGTCACTACGCCGGCACGCAACAGCCCGGACAGCAGGGCAACTTCGCCCTCGCCGGGCACCGCAACACCCACGGCGAGCCCTTCCGCCACCTCGACCGCCTGCGCCCGAGGGACACGGTCGAGGTGCGGACGGCCGAGGCGACCTACACCTACGCCGTCGACGTCGTCCTGCCGCAGACCTCCCCCCGCGACACGGACGTCCTGCTGCCCGTGCCGCGCTCGGCGGTCCACCCCGCCCGCGGCTACGCCACCCCCGGCCGATACCTCACCCTCACCACCTGCACACCGCAGTACACCTCCCGGTACCGTCTGGTGGTGTGGGCGCGGCTGATCTCCACACAGCTCCGTCCCCACCGGGCCTGACCGTCCGGTATAACCGACGTAGAACGACAACAGAGCACAGACGGTCGAGAAGAGACGATCGAGCACAGGCGATCGAGCAGAGACGGTCGAGAAGAGACGCTCGGGCAGTTGCGAGCGGGCCGAGACGATGGGGCAGGGCGGCTGTTCGGCCGTGACGGACGTGCGAACGACGAGGGAGGTGTCGCCCGGTGATCCGTGACTGGTACGCCTCGCTGCGCCCCGCCGCCGTTCTCCTCCTCTTCCTCCTCGACGTCGCGCTCTTCGACGCCGGCGGGCTGTCCGCCACCGTCGCCCTGGCCGCGACCACCGCGGCCGGTGCCGCGCTCGCCGTGTGCGGCCTGGTCGCCGCGCGCTGCGCCCCCGCCGTGCCGCCCACCCGGGTGCGCACGGCCATCCGCGACCGGGACCGCCGTACGGCCTTCCTGCCGCAGCGCGATCCTGACGCCTCCGGGCGGCCCCGGCCGAGGGCGCCCGGGCGGGCCCTCCCGACGGCCGTCGCGTAGGGCACAGCTCGGCACCCAACCAAAGCCGTGACCCCGCGCGGGTCGTCATGCCGCCATGCCGTCATCGGCATTCCCGTCCCGGCACGACGAGACCCCCGGAGGGCTCCTCACCCATGTCCGTTCTCCTGTCCGCGTTCGTCCAGCTCGTCGAGCGGTTCGCCGACCTGCTCGCACCCGTCTTCCAGGCCTCGGCGGCCGCCGCCGCGATCGTCCTGTTCACCGCGCTCGTACGACTGCTCGTCCACCCCCTGTCCCGGGCCGCCGCGCGCGGGCAGAAGGCCCGGGCCGCGCTCCAGCCGAGGATCGCCGAGCTGCGCAGGAAGCACGCCCGCAACCCGGAGCAGCTCCAGCGGGCGGTGCTGGAACTGCACGCGCAGGAGAAGGTGTCGCCGCTGTCCGGCTGCCTGCCGAGCCTGCTCCAGGCGCCCGCGTTCCTCCTCCTCTACTACGTCTTCTCGCACACCACGGTCGGCGGCGAGACGAACGACCTGCTCACGCACCGGCTCCTCGACGCCCCGCTCGGCGACCGGTGGGCCGACGCCCTCGCCACCGGCGGCGTGTTCGGCGGGGCGGGGCTCGTCTACCTCGCGCTGTTCGCGCTCGTCGCGGCGGTCGCCACCTTCAGCTACCGCCTCTCGAAGAGGATGATGGCCACGAACGCGGCGCTGACCGCCGCCCCGGCCGGCGGCGAGGAGGTGCCCGGGATGGCCGCCGTGACCAGGGTCATGCCGTTCCTGTCCTTCTTCACCCTCGTCACCGTGGCCGTCGTGCCCCTGGCCGCCGCGCTGTACGTCGTCACCAGCACCGCGTGGAGCGCCGTCGAGCGGGCGGCGCTGTACCGGCCGTAGCGCGGAAGCCGCCGGGGCGGCCCGCGCGCGGCGGGCCGACGGGCGACACGGGCCCGCCGAAGCGCCGACGGTGACGGTCCAGTACGTGAACCGGGTATTGCGGAGTGGACGTCCAGCTCGGAGGATCGACCGGTCCTCCGATGGCTGCACCCGTCGGCGGGCGCCCCGCGATCGAGGGAGATTCTGACCATGAAGCTGCTGCGTGTCGGTACGGCGGGCGCGGAGCGCCCCGCGCTGCTCGATGCCGACGGAACGCTGCGTGACCTGTCGGGCGTCGTGGACGACATCGACGGCGCGCTGCTCGCCGACGACGCGGCGCTCGGCCGGGTCCGGGCCGCCGCGGACTCCGGCGGGCTGCCCGTGCTGGACCCGGCCGGGCTGCGCGTCGGGCCGCCGCTCGCCCGGATCGGCAAGATCGTGTGCATCGGCCTGAACTACCACGACCACGCCCGCGAGACCGGGGCCGAGCCGCCCGCCGAGCCCGTCATCTTCTTCAAGGCGGCGGACACGGTCATCGGACCCCACGACACCGTTCTGGTGCCGCGCGGCTCCACCAAGACCGACTGGGAGGTGGAGCTGGCGGTCGTGATCGGCCGTACGGCCCGTTACCTGGAGTCGGCCGAGGAGGGGCTCGCCCACGTCGCCGGGTACGCCGTCGCGCACGACGTGTCCGAGCGCGAGTTCCAGATCGAACGCGGCGGGACCTGGGACAAGGGCAAGAACTGCGAGACGTTCAACCCGCTGGGCCCGTGGCTGGTGACGGCGGACGAGGTCGGCGACCCGCAGGCGCTGTCCCTGAAGCTCTGGGTGAACGGGGACCTCAAGCAGGACGGGACGACCGCCGAGCAGATCTTCCCGGTGGGGGAGGTCGTGCGGTACGTCAGCCGGTTCATGACCCTGTACCCCGGTGACGTCATCAACACCGGCACCCCGGCGGGGGTGGCGCTGGGCGCGCCCGAGCCCAAGCCGTTCCTGCGGGCCGGGGACGTGGTGGAGCTGGAGATCTCCGGACTGGGCAGGCAGCGGCAGGAGTTCAAGGACGCCTAGCCGTACTGATCACGAGGCTGGTGGACACTCGCATCACCGACGACGGCGCGGGACCGACGACGGCGCGGGACCGACGGCGGCGCGGGTCCGACGAAGGCGCGGGCCGGCCGTACGCGGTCCCCGCGTCGGGCCGGCCGTACGCGGTCCCCGCGTCGGGCCGGCCGTACGCGGTCCCCGCGCCCCGCGCCCCTCGGACTGACCCCACAACGGCCCGCCCCCGGGGAGTCCCCGGGGGTACGCGCCGCGGCGGAGCCCCCGGAGGCCCGCGCCTGGGGAGTCACCTAGAGGTCCTTCTCCAGGAACCGTTCCAGTGCCTCCACGACGAAACGGTGGTCCTCCAGCTGGGGCAGGCCCGACACCGTCACCGCGCCGATCACGCCGACGCCCTCCACGTTGATCGGGAAGGAGCCGCCGTGGGCCGCGTACACGTCCGGATCCAGACGCGAGGACTCCTCGAACGTCGTGCCCTTCGCCCGGTGGCGTGAGCCCACCAGGTAGGAGGAGGCGCCGTAACGCTCCACCACCCGGCGCTTGCGGGCGATCCAGGCGTCGTTGTCGGGGGCGGAGCCGGGCAGCGCCGCGTGGAAGAGCTGCTGGCCCGCGCGGTGGATGTCGACGGCGACCGGGGCCTGGCGCTCGCGGGCCATCTCCACCAGGAGCGAGCCGAGGGCCCAGGCGTCGTCATGGGTGAACCGGCGGAAGACCAGCCGCCGTTCCTGTGCCTGGAGTTCCTCCAGGGTCGGGGTGATCTCCGGGGTGAACTTCGGGGTGATCTCGTGGGTCACAGCGTCACCGCCACTCCGTCTCGTGCCGAACGGCGGGCCGCCTCCAGGACGTCGAGCGCGGCGGCCGCCTCCAGGGCGGTCACCGGGGACGGGCCGCCGTCGATCAGTGCCTTGGCCACCGCAGCGTAATAGGCGGGGTAGTCGCCGGGGAGGGTCCGCACCGGGCGTCCGCCGCCGGTCAGCGGGGATTCGCCGGCACCGAGGCGGCCACACAGCTCCTCAGGCTCCTCGCCCCAGCCGGGGCCGGGCCGCGCCCCCTCGCGCAGCGCGGCCTCCTGCGGGTCCAGGCCGTACTTCACGTAGCCCGCGCGCGAGCCCAGCACCCGGAAGCGCGGGCCGAGCTGCGCGGTCGTCGCGGAGGCGTACAGGTGGGAGCGGACGCCGCCGGCGTGCGTGACGGCGATGAAGGTGTCGTCGTCGGTCCGCGCGCCGGGCCGGCGGACGTCGGCCTCGGCGTACACCGAGACGGCCGGGCCGAAGAGGACCAGCGCCTGGTCGACCAGGTGGCTGCCGAGGTCGTACAGCAGACCTCCGATCTCCGCGGGGTCGCCGGACTCCCGCCAGCCGCCCTTGAGCTGCGGCCGCCACCGCTCGAACCGCGACTCGAAGCGCCATACGTCACCCAGTTCGCCCTGCTCCAGCAGCGCCCGCAGGGTCAGGAAGTCGTTGTCCCAGCGGCGGTTCTGGAAGACGGACAGGAGCAGCCCGCGCTCGTCGGCGAGGGCGGCCAGCCCCCGCGCCTCGGCGGCGGTCCCGGCGACCGGCTTGTCGACCACGACGGGCAGGCCCGCCTTCAGCGCCGCCTCGGCGAGCGGGACGTGGGTCCGGTTCGGGGAGGCGATCACGACCAGGTCGAGGTCGTCGGCCCGGGCGAGGAGTTCGTCGGCGGTGGCGCTGACGCGTACGTCGGGGAACTCGGCGCGGGCCTGCTCCTGCCGCTCGGCGTTCGAGGTGACCACCGCGGTCAGGGCGAGGCCCTCGGTGGCGGCGATCAGCGGGGCGTGGAAGACGGAGCCCGCGAGGCCGTAGCCGATCAGGCCCACACGGCGGGGAGTACCAGTCGTACCAGTCATACACCCTACTTTCGCAACGCTGTTGCCAAAGTGCAAGCGCGGGGGAGAATGGGCGGGTGAACAGGACGAACGACGGCGCGGGCGGCACGGGCGTGGACGGCACGGGCGGAGACGGCCGGCCGGCCGCGCACCGCAGGGGCGTCGCCGACAGGCCCGGCGGGAACCTCGCCGTGCGCGGACGCACCTCGGGCGCGAACCTCCTCGCCGTCCGCAGTCACAACACCGCGCTCGTGCTGGACCTGCTGCGCGCGGCCGGCCCGGACGGCATCAGCCGGCTGGAGCTCGCCGAGCGGACCGGCCTCACCCCGCAGGCGGTCAGCAAGATCACCGGGCGGCTGCGGGCGGAGGGCCTCGCGGCGGAGGCGGGCCACCGCGCCTCCACGGGTGGCAAGCCCCGCACGGTCCTGCGGCTGGTCCCCGAGGCGGGGCACGCCGTCGGCGTCCATCTCGACCGCGACGAGCTGCGGGTGGTCCTGGCCGACCTGGACGGCAGTGTGGTGGGGGAGCGGCGCGTGCCGCTGGACCTGGGCGCGGGCGCCGAGGCGGTCGTGGGGGCGGTGGTCAGGGAGGCCGAGGAGGTCGTGGGCGCGACCCTCACGGACGGCGCGGCCACCCTCCTCGGGGTCGGCGTGGCCCTCCCCGGCCCCCTCGACCACGCGCACGGCGTCCTGCACCGCGTCACCGGCTTCCCCGAGTGGGACGGCTTCCCGTTGCGGGACGCGCTGGCGGGGCGGCTCGGGGTGCCGGTCGTCGTCGACAAGGACACCAACGCCGCCGCCCTCGGGCTCGCGGTCGGCGGCGAGCGCGGCTCCTTCGCCTACCTCCACCTCGGTACGGGGCTCGGCGCGGGCCTGGTGATCGGTGGGAGCGTGCACCGGGGGGCGCGTACGGGCGCGGGCGAGTTCGGCCACCAGGTCATCCAGCTGGACGGGCCGCCCTGCACCTGCGGGAACCGGGGGTGCGTCGAGGCGCTGTGCCTCGCGGCCATCGACCGGGGGGACGCGGCCGAGGCGGCCCGGGTCCTGGGCGCGGCCGCCGCCAACCTCGCGGGCCTGCTCGACATCGACCTCCTCCTGCTCGGCGGCCGCACGATCACCTCCGCGCCGGATCCCTTCCTCCACGGCGTGGCCACCGTCCTCGCCGCCCGCGCCCAGGCCCCGGACACCCCCGTGCCGGTGCGCCTGGCCCCCGGGGGCGCCCGGGGGGTGGCCGAGGGCGCGGCCCAACTGCTCCTGGCGCCGGTGTTCGGCCGGGCGGACGGGTGACGGGCGGACCGACGAGTAGACGAGTACGGACGCACGGACGCACGGACGCACGGACGCACGGACGGGCGCACGGATGCACGGATGCACGGACGCGGGGTGCGTCCCCCGCCCGGCGCAGGCGGCCCGGCCCACCGGCACCGGCCGCACCCCGGACCGGCCCCGGCGGCGCACACCCCCTGCCCTCCTGCTCCGATCGAGCGCACTCCGCACGGTCGTGCGGAGTGGCTGCCCGGGGGTGCCGGTTCCCTCCGGCAGGCTCACCTGTCCATGCGACTGTGCACGCCCGTATCCCTGTGTCTCGCCGTGGCCGCCGTGGTCCTGCCCGTGTCCCCGGCCGCGGTCGCGGCCGTGCGGGCACAGTCCGGGCCGACCTGCGTAGGGCGGAACGCCGACGAGTTCCCCCTCACCACGCGTCTGCACGGAGGGCCGAGCGCCTACCGGGCCGGTGGCGGGTTCGGCACCTGGTACCTCGACCTCACCAACACCACCCGCGGCCCCTGCGCCGGGGTCCACCCGGTCGTCGTCCTCGTCGACGCCGCGCGGGCGCTGAAGCCGTCGCAGCCCCGGCTGGAGTTCCATGCCGACGGCCGCCCGCACGCCGTCCGTTTCGAGAAGACCGACGCGGACGAACTCGTCGGTGTGCTCGCCGCCGAGTCCGCCCCGCCGGGTGACACCCCCGGGTCCGCCCCGCCCGGCGGCTCCACCGCCCCCTTCCGCGGCTTCACCGTCGCCCCGGGAGGGACCCTCACCGTCCGGCTCCGTCTCGCGTTCACCTCGGACGCCGTGGCCAACGAGGTCACCGCCAACGCCGCCGTCGTCCAGCGGCACGGGGACGACGGCGAGTGGGTGGGACAGTCGAACGACTACCGGTTCACCGTCGAGCCGACCAGCCACCGCACCGCCGCTCCCCGGCCGGAGCCGGGGACCGCGAGCGGGACCGCGTCCGACCGCGACGCCGGTTCCGGAACCGACCCGGGTTCCGACCCGTCCGTCTCCGTCTCCGCTCCCGCCCCCGGTCTGCCGTCCTTCGCCGAGGAGGCCGAGGAGCTCGCCCGCACCGGTCTGTCGTCTCCCACCGGGATCCTCATCGCCACCGGCTGCCTCGTCACCGCGGGCGCGGTGATGCTGTTCGCCCGTCGACGCCGCTGAAGGGGTCCCTGCGCTGTGAGCTCCGGACAAAAAGGGAGGGCGAGCCGGGCTCCCCTCTCGTTCGGAGCTCTGAAGCGGTGACGCGGGCGGTCCGCGCGCTGCCGGCGCGAACGCGGACGCGGTCCGGAGGGAGGCCGCCGACGCGGTCCGCGGTCCCGGGGCGATCCGGCCGTTCCCCATGATCGGGCCTGTGATTAGGCTGGGGCGCGCGCTGCACGCAGTACGCAGCACACAGGACGCAGCACCGCCTCGCGCGTACCGCAGGAACGGCAGGAGACCCCGCACATGGCAGACCGCAAGCCCATCGAGTCGTGGCTCACCGACATGGACGGTGTCCTCATCCACGAGGGCGTTCCGATCCCCGGCGCCGATTCCTTCCTGAAGAAGCTGCGTGAGTCCGGCAAGCCGTTCCTCGTGCTGACCAACAACTCGATCTACACCCCGCGCGACCTGCACGCCCGGCTGCGCCGCATGGGCCTGGACGTGCCGATCGAGAACATCTGGACCTCCGCGCTGGCGACCGCCAAGTTCCTGGACGACCAGCGGCCGAGCGGTTCGGCGTACGTCATCGGCGAGGCCGGGCTGACCACCGCGCTGCACGACATCGGGTACATCCTCACCGACCACGAGCCCGACTACGTCGTCCTGGGCGAGACGCGCACCTACTCCTTCGAGGCCATGACCAAGGCGGTCCGGCTGATCAACGACGGCGCCCGGTTCATCTGCACCAACCCGGACGAGACCGGCCCCTCCACCGAGGGCCCGCTGCCCGCGACCGGCGCGGTCGCCGCCCTGATCACCAAGGCGACGGGCAAGAATCCGTACTTCGCGGGCAAGCCGAACCCGCTGATGATGCGCACCGGGCTGAACGCGATCGGCGCCCACTCCGAGACCAGCGCGATGATCGGCGACCGCATGGACACCGACGTCCTCGCCGGCATGGAGGCCGGGATGCAGACGTTCCTGGTGCTCACGGGCCTGACCCGGCCGCAGGACGTGGACGGCTTCCCGTACCGCCCGTCGAAGGTCGTCGACTCGATCGCCGACCTCGTCGACCGCATCTGACCCCTGCCGGACAACCCCGGAACCCTGGACCGCCCGTACCTTCGACCGCCCGGCCGACCTTCGGGACCGCCCGGCCCGGAACCGCTCGGACGCCCGGAGCCGCTCGGCCCCGGACCGTCCGGGCCTCCGGGACCCGGCAGACCCCAGCGACCGGCGGGACCCGGACGCCCCCGGAAACCCCCGCGGCCCGCATCCGTCCCGACCTGCCCCGGCTCCGGCACCCGCATCGCCGCCCACCGACCATGACCCCCGCCCCGCCAGCGACCGTGACCCGTTCGGCCTAGCGGCCCCGCCCTGGGGGTGCGGTGGGACGTCCACGGGGGGAGCCTCCAGATAGCTGGAGGTTCACCATGAGTTCATTGAAGGCAACGCTCTGTGCGGCTGCCGCCGTCACCGCCACGGCCCTGATCCCGACGGCCCACGCGGCGCCCGGGGCCGCCGGCGGCCCCGCCGCCGAGGTCTCGCTGACCCCGACGACGCCGTCCGCGGGCGCCGAGGTCGCGCTGCGGGTCAGCGGCTGTGCCGGGGCGTCGGCCACCGCGGCCTCGGAGGCGTTCGTCTCCGACGCCCGGCTGGCCGGCGCGGACGGCACCCTCACCGGCGAGACCCGCATCCGCTCCTCGCTCGGCGCGGGCGCCTACGCCGTGACGATCGTCTGCGCCGACCTGCGCGTGAAAGGCACCGTCCGGGTGGTCGCCGCCCCGGCGCGCCCGGTCGCGCCCGCCTCCCCGGTCGCCCCCGTCCTGGCGGGCGGCGGCGGCTCGGCCCCGCTCGCCTCCGTCGAAGCCTCCGGCGTGGACGGCCCCGGTACCGCCCACGCGATCACCGGCCTCGTCCTGGCGGGCGCCGCCGCCGTCGCCGTGGCGATCCGGAGCATCCGCCGGAGCCGTGGAACGGACTGACCGTGTCCGCACACGAACGCTCCGCCGGGCGCCTCCTGACCGTCGTGGCCTGGGCGCTGCTGCTGCTCGGGCTGTGGCTGTGGGGACGCGAGGTGACGGACGTACGGCCCGGGACGCCGTCGACGGCGGGTGACGTGGCCGCGTTCGGGGGCCTGGACGGCGTCGCGCTGCCGCCCGCCGCGAAGCCGCTCGGCGCGGCGCTGCCGCAGCGCGTCGACATCCCCGAGCTGGGTGTCCAGGCGCCCGTGGTGGCCCGCGGTCTGGACGCCCGGGGCGCGATCGACCCGCCGCCCTACGACCAGGCGGGCGTCGTCGGATGGTACGCGGCCGGCGTGCGGCCCGGCGCCGTCGGCACCGCGCTGATGGTCGGGCACGTCGACACCGAGACCCGCCCCGCCGTCTTCTACAAGCTGAGCACCCTCGTGGCCGGCAGGACCGTCCGGGTCGTCCGCGACGACGGGAAGATCGCCGAGTTCACCGTCGACGACATCGACGTCGTCCCGCGTGACCGCTTCGACGCCCAGCGTGTGTACGGCACCCGCGAGCCGGGCCGCGCCGAGCTGCGGCTGATCACCTGCGGCGGCACCTTCGACCGGGCGAGCCGCAGCTACACGGCGAACGTGATCGTTTCGGCCTACCTGACCGGAACGGCGGCCTGACCCCCGCCCGGCATCAGCCCGGACAGCAGAAAGCCCCCCGCTCGCGCGAGGGGCTTTCCGGTCTGTGCGCCGCCAGGGACTCGAACCCCGGACCCGCTGATTAAGAGTCAGCTGCTCTAACCAACTGAGCTAGCGGCGCCTGCTGACGTCGACAACTCTACATGACGCCCGGGAGTGCTCCGCACCACCGGCGTCCGGCCCCCCGGTCCCGTCCCGCGCCCCCTCGGAGGACCCGCGTACATCATTCGGACCGTCAGCATGCGCGGACCCGGAGCGGTTGGGAAAGACTGGCGAACGTGCGCAATCGCGGACATTTTCATCTGGAGTGTGAGGGGAATCGCATGAAGGCTCCGGTTTTCGAGGAATTCGATCCCGCGAGCGACTGCGACTGCCCCGGATGCGTCCACCAGCAGCGGACCGGCGCGCGTTCCCGGTTCGGTGGGCTCGGTGGGCTCGGTGGGCTCGGTGGGTTCGGCGGCCGCCCGGCCGCCCGGCGTGCCGTCGTCGTCGCCGCGGCGGCCTCGGCGGCGCTCGGCGCCGGGCAGGCCGTACCCGCTCTCGCCGCCCCGCAGGCCCCCGGCCGGCCGGGTGTCCCCGCGGGCGACGAGCCCGGCACGCCCCAGGGCGGCAAGGCGCCGCTGCACGGTCCGGGCGGGCGGCCCGCGCACCCCGCGGAGAGCGCGGTGAAGGCGCCGCCGACCACCCGGTCGGAGATCATGCGGCGGGCCGGGATCTGGGTCGCGGCGCAGGTCCCGTACAGCATGAGCGCCTTCTGGGCCGACGGGTACCGGCAGGACTGCTCGGGCTACGTCTCGATGGCCTGGGGTCTGCCGGGCAACGAGTGGACGGGAAGCCTCGGGCAGGTCGCCACCAGGATCTCCAAGGAGGACCTGCTGCCCGGCGACATGCTGCTCTTCCACAACCCGGCCGACCCGGAGGACGGCTCGCACGTCGTCCTGTTCGGCGGCTGGACGGACTACACGCACACCGCCTACGTCGCCTACGAGCAGACCCGCCCGGTCACCCGCCGCCAGGTCACCCCCTACGCCTACTGGAGGGATTCCTACCGGTACGTCCCCTACCGCTACGACGGTGTGATCGACGAGACGGACGAGACGGACGGGGCGGACGGGGCGGACGAGCAGCCGAGGGTGTCGGACGGCTGGGACGGCGCCGATTCCGGCGCCACTTCCGGAAACGGCTCGGGGAACGGCTTTGGAAGCGGCTTCGACAACGGTTCCGGCCGGGGTTCCTGGGGCAGTCCGGGTGCCGGGGCTCCCGGTTCCGGCGGTGTGCCCCTCTACCCCGGGCGGGCCTACTTCGGGCCCGGCGCGCACAACCCGTACGTCACCCTGCTCGGGCGGCTCCTCGTCCAGCGCGGGGCCGGGCGGTACTACGCCTCGGGGCCCGGTCCGCGCTGGTCGGAGGCCGACCGGCGGGCCACCCAGGCGTTCCAGCTGGCCCAGGGCTGGCGCGGCCCGGCCGCCGACGGACTGCCGGGGCCGCTGACCTGGTCGCTGCTGGCGCGCGGCAAGGGCAGGAACGTCACGGCGGGGACGGCCGGTCCGCCCGCGGCCACTCCGGCCGGACCCAGGCCGCCCGCACCGGCCCCGGCCTGGCCCGCCCCCGCGCCGGGGGTCCCCGCCTACCCCGGCCGCGACGCGTTCCGGCCCGGGGCGAGCAGCGCCGACGTGACCCGGCTGGGGATGCAACTGGTCAGGAAGGGGTTCGGCAGGTACTACACGCACGGTCCCGGGCCGCTGTGGGGCGAGGCGGACCGGCGCGCCGTCGAGGCCTTCCAACGCGCCCAGGGCTGGCGCGGCGGCGCGGCCGACGGCTACCCGGGGCCGGAGACCTGGCGGCGGCTGTTCTCCTAGGCCCGCCCTCTCCCCGGTTCACTTCACTGTCATGGCGTATCTGGCGCGGAGGCTGGAGGCACGCATGAGCACGAACACGACCACTTCACCCACGCCCGACTCGGAGGGGCCCTTCCGGCCCGCCCGGCTGATCCAGAACGAGGCGACCACCGAGATCCCCGTCCACCTGCTGTTCCGCGACGAACCCGAGCCGCGGCCCGTGCCGCTCGCGCCCGCCGTGGTCGGCAGCCGTACGGGGACGGGGGAGCAGCCGCGGTTCCGGCGGCCCGCGCCGGCGAAGCCACGGCCCCTCGCGCAGGTCGATCCCGAGCTGGTGGAGCGTCCCGCCCGGGTGCTGCCCGGTGCGGCGGGGGTGGCCGCGGGTGCCTGCGGCGCGGCCGGCTGTCTGGCCGCCTCGTGGTGGGCCGGGGTGCTGCCGCCGCTCGTGGTCCAGGCGCTGGGGTTGCCCGCGTACGCCGGTGCCGGGCTCGGTCCGGCGCAGTGGGCGGCGTACGCGGGGGCGGGCGCGCTCGCACTGTTCGGGTTCGGCGGGCTGGCGCGGGGCCGGACCGGGCGGGCGTGGGTGCTCGACCTGTTCGGCCGCTACCGGGGCACGGTCCGGCGCACCGGCCTGCTGTGGGTGAATCCGCTGTTGCTGCGCCGGCGGGTCGACGTGCGGCTGCGGCACTGGCGCAGCGAGGCGATGCCGGCGGCCGACGGCAACGGGGTCGCGCTGCGGGTGGTGGCGCAGGTGGTGTGGCGGGTGCGGGACAGCGCGCGGGCCACGCTCGGGGTCGAGGACCACGAGGCGTATCTGCGCGAGTGCGTCGAGGCGGCCCTCGCGCGGATCCCGGTGGAGACGCCGGGCTCGGTGCGGGGCGGGGTGGAGGCGACGGGGGAGGCGCTGACCCGGCGGGTCGCGCGCGACGCGGGGGTGATCGGCCTGGAGGTGTACTCGGTGCTGCCGGTGCGGGTGGAGTACGCGCCCGAGGTGGCCGCCGCGATGCACCGCCGGCGTATCGCCGCGCTCGACGCCCAGCACCGGGCGTCCGTGCTGACGTCGGTGGTGGACTCGGTGGAGGACACGGTCACCCGGCTGACCATGCGCGGACTGGTGGAGCTGGACGACTACGAGCGCAAGGCGCTGGTGAAGGACCTGACGGTGGCGTTCTGCGCGGGCCGGGGCGAGCAGACGCCCTGACGGCCCCTCGAACACGGCCCGCGATCGGTATGGACATGTCCAACGGACGCCCATAATCTCGAACTTGGTCTAGACCTGCACGCACAGCTCACCGAACTCCCCACGTTCACCAGGAGCGGCAGCATGCGCACGAAGGCCAAGACGCAGAACAAGACGACGTGGTACGCCACCGCGCTCGGACTCACCACGGCGGGAGCCCTGGTGCTCTCCTCCGGCGGTGCGAGCGGCCACGGCTACACCGACCTTCCCGCCAGCCGGCAGAAGCTCTGCCAGAACGGCACGGTGACGGGCTGCGGCGACATCCAGTGGGAGCCGCAGAGCGTCGAGGGCGCCAAGGGCTTCCCGGCGGCCGGACCCGCCGACGGACGGATCTGTTCCGCCGGACACAGCCGGTTCGGCGCGCTCGACGCGCCCACCAGGCCGGGCGGCGGCGCCTGGCCCACGACCAGGGTGACGGGCGGCCAGAGCTACACGTTCCGCTGGCAGTTCACGGCCATGCACGCCACCACCGACTTCCGGTACTACCTCACCCGCCCGGGATGGAACCAGAACCACGCCCTGGCCCGCTCCGACCTCGACCTCACCCCGTTCTTCGCCGTCCCCTACAACGGCCAGCGCCCCCCGTCCACCCTCTCCCACACCGGCCGCCTCCCCACCGGCCTGAGCGGCCACCACGTCGTCCTCGCGGTCTGGACGGTCGCGGACACGGGCAACGCGTTCTACGCCTGCTCCGACGTCACGTTCTGAGCTCCGGACGCACCGGAGACTCAGAGCTTCCCTTGAGGCGGACGCACCGGCCGGCCGGGTACGTACCCTCCGTACCGGCCGACCGGGCCGGCGCTCGCGTTCGGGGGAACCACATGGACGTCCTCTTTCTCGTCGTGCCGTCGGTCGTGATCGCCGGCCTGCTCCTCGCCGCGTCCACGGTGATCCGCCGCTCCCGGCGGATCACCCGGGCCTGGGACGGCGGTCTCACCGCCGAGGCGCGCTGTCTGCGGGCGTACACGACGACCAGCGGGGGCGGCGGCAGGGTGCGTACCACCCTGCGCCACGTCTACGCGTTCACCACCCGCGAGGGCCGCCCCGTCCGCTTCGAGGAGACGAACGGCCCGGGCGCGATCGTCGAGGGCGACCTCGTCACCGTGCACTACCCGGCCCTCCGTCCCGAGCGGGCCACGGCGAGGCCCCCGGCGCGCGGCAGGCTCTTCGCGGAATCGGGATGCCTGCTGGCCTTCCTCGGTGCGGGCATCGCCTTCTGCGTCCTCTTCGCCGTCGCCTCGCAGGTGGTGCTCTCCGAGGCCGGCGCCCCTCTGCCGTAGGCATCCACATCTGACGATTCGTCAGCTACCGTGCCCGGTCATGAGGACCGCCGCCGGAACCGTCGCCGAACTCGTCTGCGCGCGCTGGGGGGACCACCGGGCGGGGCTGTGGTGCGGGGACGGTGTCCTCACACATCATCAGGTCGCCGCCGAAGCCGCGGCCCGTGCGGCGCTGCTCGAGGACCTGTTGCCGTCGGACGGGCCGCCGCACGTCGGGGTCCTGCTGGACAACACCCCCGAGTTCCCGCTGTGGCTGTCCGCCGCCGCGCTCGCCGGAGCCGCGGTCGCCGGGATCAACCCGACCCGCCGGGGCACCGAACTCGCCCGGGACGTCCTGCACACCGAATGCCGTCTGCTGGTCACCGAGCGGACCCACCTGCCGCTGCTGCGTGGCCTCGACCTGCCCGGTGTACGGCTGCTCGTCGTGGACGGCGAGGAGTACGCGGCCCTGCTCGCCCCCTACGCCGGCGCCCGCCCGGACCCCTCCCGTGCCACCCCCTCCGACCGGCTGCTGCTCTGCTTCACCTCCGGTTCGACCGGCGCCCCGAAGGCCGCGCTGTGCACCCAGGGCCGGCTGGCCGCGGCGGGTCGTTCCCTGGCCGGGGAGTTCGGCGTCACCCCGGACGACGTGCACTACGTCTGCATGCCGATGTTCCACGGCAACGCGGTGATCGCCGACTGGGCGCCCGCGCTGGCCGTCGGGGCGGGCGTGGCGCTGCGGCGCCGCTTCTCGGCGTCCGGTTTCCTCGCGGACGTGCGGCGCCACCGGGCGACGTACTTCACCTACGTGGGCCGCGCGATCCAGTACGTCCTGGCCACCGAGCCGTCCGCGCACGACCGCGACCACCGGCTGCGGCTGGGCTTCGGGACGGAGGCGGGCGCCGAGGACGCGGCGGCGTTCGAGCGGCGGTTCGGCGTCCGGCTGGTGGAGGGGTACGGCTCCTCGGAGGGCGGTGCGGCCGTCCGGTGGTCGCCGGGGACACCGGCCGGCGCCGTCGGCCGCGCGGGACCCGGGCTCGTCGTCCTGGACCCGCGGACCCGCGCCGAGTGCCCGCCGGCCGTGTTCGACGCGGCCGGCCGGCTGCTCAACGGCGACGAGGCGATCGGGGAGCTGGTGAACCGGGGCCCGAGCCCGTTCGAGGGGTACTGGCGCAACCCGCGGGCGGAGGCGGAGCGGCGCCGGGACGGCTGGTACTGGACGGGCGACCTGTTCTGCCGGGACGCCGAGGGCTTCCTCTACTTCGCGGGCCGCGCCGACGACCGCCTGCGCGTCGACGGGGAGAACCTGGCCGCCGCGATGATCGAGGCCGTCCTCGCCCGGTACGAGGGAGCCGTGGCCGTCGCCGTGTACGCGGTGCCGGACCCGGTGACCGGCGACCAGGTGATGGCGACGATCGTCGGGGACTTCGAGCCGGACTCCTTCGCCGCGTTCCTGCGCGCCCAGCCGGATCTGGGGACGAAGATGGCGCCCCGCTTCGTGCGGGTGGTGGAGCGGATGCCGGTCACCGCCACCCACAAGATCCACCGGGCGCTGCTCAGGAGTGAGGGCGTGCGCTGCGCGGACCCGGTGTGGTGGCGGCCGCCCGGGGAGGGGGCGTACCGGCTGCTGACCCGTGAGGACGCCGAAGGGCCCCTCGTGTCCACGAGGGGCCCTTCACTGGTGCGCCGCCAGGGACTCGAACCCCGGACCCGCTGATTAAGAGTCAGCTGCTCTAACCAACTGAGCTAGCGGCGCATGACTCTCGCCCTCCGCCTCTCGGCGGCCTGCGACGAAGAAAATAGTACCTGGTCCGCGCGGGTGCTCCCGACCACCGTCGACGGCGGCGGCGCGGCGGTCAGATCGCCAGGGACAGCAGGACCGGCGTCGCGTTCCGGTTCAGGGTGTCGGCCGCCTCGCGCAGGCGGTGGGCGTGTTCGACGGGCAGCGACAGGGCCAGGCAGCCCACCGAGGATCCGGCGGTGATCGGGACGGCCGCGCAGACCGTGCCGACGGCGTACTCCTGGAGGTCCAGCACCGGGACCGTGGGCGGCTGGGCCGCGAGCCGGGACAGCAGCAGCTTGTCGCTGGTAATGGTGCGCGAGGTGAGACGGGCCATCTTGTGCCGGGAGAGGTGGTCGCGGCGGCCGTTGTGGTCGAGCTGGGTCAGCAGGCTCTTGCCGATCGCGGTGGCGTGGGCCGAGCAGCGGAAGTCGACCCACTCGTTGACGACCGGCGTGGCCGGGCTGTCGGCGTACTGGTCGATCCTGATCTCGCCGTCGACGTACCGGCTGATGTAGACAGCGGCGCCGACGGAGTCGCGCAGCCGGTCCAGGGTGTGCTGGAGCTTGTCGCGCAGGGCCTGTGCGCGGTGGTGCGCGGAGCCCAGGCGGGCCAGGGTGGCCCCGGTGACGTAGGCCCCGTCGGTGATCTGCTCGACGTATCCCTCGC
Organism: Streptomyces sp. NPDC030143; assembly: GCF_055573695.1. Classification (NCBI taxonomy): domain Bacteria; kingdom Bacillati; phylum Actinomycetota; class Actinomycetes; order Kitasatosporales; family Streptomycetaceae; genus Streptomyces; species Streptomyces sp. NPDC030143. Next base: position 36,407 of record NZ_JBVIAY010000017.1, on the reverse strand, counting down.
GGCGCAGCATCAGCAGGAGCGGGGTCAGTCGCTCCGGGCCGAAGCCGGTCTGGCGGGCGAGTTCGACGTCGGTGACGCCGGTGGCGTGCCCGGCCACCGTCTCCAGGACGCGCAGCGCGTCCTGGGCGGAGTGGTTGGGCGTGGTCGGCTCGAGCCTCATGACGGTCCCCCTCGTGTTGAAGTCCTGGGGTCGAGCAGCTGAGTATCACGACCACGATAACGGCCAGGGGGGCGGCGGGGAGGGCTTGTTGACGAGAATCCGGTGCGGGTCCGAGCCCGTCAACTGCGGCGCCGACCCGGAGGCATATGCCAAAGGCATTCCCCGCCGCCGCAACCTGCGGTGATCGTGTGATCACCTCACGTAGTCACAGGACCGCGCTGAGGAACTCCCGGGTGCGCTCCTGCTCGGGCGCGCTGAAGATCTTCTCCGGCGGACCCGACTCGATGACCCGCCCGGAGTCGAACATCAGTACCTGGTCGGAGATGTCCCGGGCGAAGTTCATCTCGTGGGTCACGCAGAGCATCGTGATGTCGGTGCTGCGGGCGATGTCCCTGAGGACGTCGAGGACGCCGGCGACGAGTTCGGGGTCCAGCGCCGAGGTCACCTCGTCCAGGAGCAGCACCTGGGGCCGCATCGCCAGTGCCCGCGCGATCGCGACCCGCTGCTGCTGGCCGCCGGAGAGCCGGGACGGCTTGGCGTCGCACTTGTCGGCGAGGCCCACCAGGTCGAGCAGCTCGCGGGCCCGTTCCTCCGCCTCGTCCTTGGACAGGCCGAGCACGGTCACGGGCGCCTCGGTGAGGTTCCTCAGCACGCTCATGTTCGGGAACAGGTTGAACTGCTGGAACACCATCCCGATCTTCTTGCGGACCTCGCGGACCTGCTTCTCCGGCGCCGGGAACAGCTGCTGCCCGTCGACGGTGATCGTGCCCTCGTCGGGCTTGGTCAGGGTCATCAGCAGCCGCAGGATCGTCGTCTTGCCGGAGCCGGACGGCCCGATGAGGGTGACGTGCTTGCCCGGCTCCACGCAGAAGTCCAGGTGGTCCAGGACGGTGTTGTCCCCGAACCGCTTGGTGACCTGGTCCAGGCGGATCAGCTCGGTGCCGGTGGGGACGGTGGCGGCGGGGATCTTGCTGGTGTCAACGGACAAGGCGTCGCTCCAGGGTGCGCAGGAGGAGGGAGGCGAGGTAGGAGACCACGATGAAGGCCACGCCGATCACCGTGACCGGTTCGGTGAACTGGAAGTGCTCCTGGGAGAAGAGCCGCGCGCGGCCCAGCATCTCCAGCACGGTGATCGTCATCAGCATCGGCGTGTCCTTGAGCATCGCGATGACGTAGTTGCCGAGCGCCGGCACGACCCGGCGGACCGCCTGCGGCAGGATCACCGCACGCCAGGTCCTCGTCCGCGGCAGGTTCAGCGCCGTCGCCGCCTCCCACTGGCCGACGGGCACGGCGTCGATGCCGGCCCGGTAGACCTGCATCGTGTACGTCGAGTAGTGCAGACCGATCGCGACGACACCGGTGACCATCGCGGACAGGGTGAAGCCCCACTCGGGCAGCACGTAGAAGAGGAAGAACAGCTGCACCAGCAGCGGGGTGTCGCGGACGAACTCCGTGACGACCCCGACCGGCCACTGCACCCAGCGGGTCGGCACCCGCATCAGCAGCGCCCACACCAGCCCCAGCGTGAACGAGATCAGCGAGCCGAGCACCAGTGCCTGCAGGGTGACCAGCAGCCCGTCGCGGAACATCGGCATGAAGTCGCCGACGGCACTCCAGTCCCAGTTCATCGCACACCTGCCTTCAGACGGTGCTCGAGCCCTCGCATCACCCGCGTCAGCAGGAAGGCGATCACGAAGTAGATGAGCAGGACGTACGTGTAGATCTCCGCGCTCTCCTGGAGCGCGAGGCGCACCAGGTTGCCGCTGAAGGCGAGGTCGCCCATGCCCATGACCGACACCAGCGCGGTGCCCTTCAGCAGTTCGATCAGCAGGTTGGAGAAGGGCGGGACCATCTCCGGCACCGCCTGCGGCAGCAGGATCTTGCGCATCCGCTGCCCGGGCGTGAAGCCGAGTGCGATGCCGCCCTCCCTCTGTGCGGGGTCGACGGCGTTCAGCGCGCCGCGCACGATCTCGGCGCCGTACGCGCCGTAGGTCAGGCCGAGGGCGAGCGTGCCCGCCCACATCGGCACCAGCTGCCAGCCGAAGGCGGGCGGCAGCACGAAGAACACCCAGAAGATCATGACCAGGGCCGACGTGCCGCGGAACACCTCGGTGTAGAAGCCCGCGAGGAAGCGGACGATCCACAGCCGGTGGGTGCGCGCGACACCGACGGCGAAGGACACGACGGCCGCCAGGGCCGCGCTGAACACGAGGAGTTGGACGGTCGTCCAGACCCCCTGGAGGACGAGTTCCCACAGTCCCGAGGTCATCCGCCGCAGAGCTCCTTCGCCGTGAGGTCGGTCATCTCGGCCTCGGTGAACCCGAAGGGCTTGAGGATGCGGAACAGCTCGCCGCTCTTCTTCAGCTTGCGCAGCTCGACGTTGAAGGCGTCCCGCAGCCTGGTCTCCGTCGGCCGGAACGCGAATGCGCCCCCGTCGACGTGCGGTCGGCCGCCGACGAGCGGGGCGAAGGGCCTGGTCGCCTCCGCCTTCCTCGACTTCTTCACCACCTCGCGGGTGGTCAGCGCCGTCCCCGCGAACACGTCGACGCGGCCCGCTTCCACGGCGTTCAGACCGGCGACCTGGTCGGGGACGATGAGGATGTCGCTCTCCTCGTAGCCGGCCTCGACGGCGTACTGGATCTCGGCGTATCCCGTGCCGGTCGCGAACCGCGCCTTCTTCTCCACGACATCCCGATAACTGTGAAGATCCTTGGGATTTCCCTTCCTGACGATGAAGGAATCCAGCATCTGATAGTCGGGATCGGCGAATATCACCTGCTCGCAGCGTTCCGGGTTGACGTACATCCCGGCGGCCACGACGTCGAACTGCTGGGAATTCAGTCCGGGAATCAGCGAACCGAACTCGGTGGGCACCGGCTGCACCCTGCCGACCCCGAGCCGCTTGAATATCACTTTCGCCAACTCGGGCGCCTCGCCGGTGAGATGCCCGTTCTTGTCGATGTAGCCGAACGGAATCTCACCGGCGATCCCGAGCCGTACGACGCCCTGGGCGCGCAGCCGGTCGAGCAGTTCCCCGCCGGGCGTGGACGAGGCGGTGGCCACGCGTGAGCAGCCCGTCGCGCCCACCGCGCCGAGCGCCGCCACCCCCGCGAGCAGCGACCGGCGTGTGGGCTTCGGTATGCGTGCGTTCTGTCTGACGTGCCTGTTCGGTGGAGCCATGGCGGCGCGGCTACCCGGGACCACAGGAGTTATGCACCATGGAACACATGGCTGATCGCTACATCGACGTGTCGTTGGACAGGCGGGAAATCCATTGCACGGCAAAACTGCTGGACGACCGCGCGCCGGTCACCTGCGCCGCCGTCTGGAACGCCCTGCCGCTCGCCGGTGACGTCTATCACGCGAAGTACGCCCGCAACGAGATCTACGCGCTTTTCCCGCCGTTCGCCGACCGGGAGCCGCCCCTGGAAAACCCGACGGTCACACCGATTCCAGGAGATCTCTGCTATTTCTCCTTCGCCGGAGCGGAGTTGGGAACCCGCGCCTACGGCTACGACCGCGAGGTCCGTGCCGGGACGACGGTCGTCGACCTGGCACTCTTCTACGAGCGCAACAACCTGCTGCTGAACGGGGACGTCGGCTGGGTCCCCGGCATCGTCTGGGGCGAGGTCGTCGAGGGCCTGGAGGCGATGGCCGAAGCCTGCAACGACCTGTGGCGCACGGGCGCGGCGGGGGAGACCCTGCGGTTCTCCCGGAGGGAGGCCCCGCCGGGGAACTGACCCACCGGAACAACCGGGAAGCGCGGGCCCGCACCGCCTCGGCCACCACCGGCCCCCGGAGCGCGGGTACCGCGGCGAGGCGACGGCTCAGGTGAGCCGTGACAGCTCGAGCGGTACGACGACCACTACGCCGACAGCCCGGTGTGGCAGGCCGGGCCGGCCCGCCCGGAGGTCTCGTCGAGGGCGTGCGCCGCGCGCAGCACCAGGTCGTCGCGGTGACGGGCGGCCACGATCTGCAGGCCCACCGGCAGACCGTCGTCGTCCGTGCCCACCGGGACGCTCGCCGCGGGCTGCTGGGTGAGGTTGAAGGGGTAGGTGAAGGGGGTCCAGCCCGTCCAGCGCCGGTGCCCCGAACCCCTCGGGACCTCGGCGCCCGCCTCGAACGCCGTGATCGGCAGGGTCGGGGTGAGGAGCAGGTCGTAGGTGTCGTGGAAGCGGCCCATCCGGCGCCCGAGGTCCATGCGGACGTCCACCGCGGCCAGGTAGTCCAGGGCGCTGGACCGGGCGCCCTGCGCGCTGATCTCCCGCAGCCCGGGATCGAGCACCTCCTGCGGCAGACGCCGGGTCACCCGGGCCGCCCCCGCGAACCACAGGGTGTGGAAGGCGTCCACCGGGTCGCTGAAGTCGGGGTCGGCCTCCTCGACGTAGGCGCCGAGCCCCGCCAGCCGCTCCACCGCCCGCCGCACCGCCGACGCCACGGCCGGACGTACCGCGACCTGGCCGCCCAGCGACGGCGAGTACGCCACCCGCAGGCCGCGCACACCCGCGCCGAGCGCCGCCGCGAACGACCCTCCGGCCGGGCCCAGCGCCGACCAGTCACGGGAGTCGGGCACCCCGATCACGTCCAGCAGCAGCGCCGCGTCCGCCGCGTCCCGCGTCATCGGCCCGACGTGGGCGAGCGTGCCGAAGGCACTGGCGGGGTAGAGCGGCACCCGCCCGTACGTCGGTTTCAGTCCGAAGATCCCGCAGAACGCTGCCGGGATGCGGACGCTGCCCCCGCCGTCGGTGCCCAGCGACAGCGGCCCGGCGCCGAGTGCCACGGCGGCCGCACTGCCGCCGCTGGAGCCGCCCGCCGTGCGGGCCGGGTCGCGGGGGTTGCGGGTGACGCCGGTGAGCGGGGAGTCGGTGACGGCCTTCCAGCCGTACTCGGGCGTCGTCGTCTTGCCGAGGAACACGGCGCCCGCCTCGCGCAGCCGCGCGACGGACGGGGCGTCCTCGTCCCACCGGCCGTGCGGATCGACCGCCCGGGAGCCGCGCAGCGTCGGATGACCCTTCAGCAGCAGGATGTCCTTCACCGTCACCGGCACACCGTCCAGCGGCCCGGCCGGCTCCCCGCGCCGCCACCGCTCCTGCGCGGCGTGCGCCTGCGCGAGCGCCTCCTCGGGCAGCAGCCGGACGAACGCGTTCACCTGCGGTTGGATCCGCTCGGCCCGCTCCAGGGCCGCGCGGGTCGCGTCGACGGGGCCGAACTCGCCCTTGCGGTAGCCGTCGAGGAGCCGGCCGGCGGTGAGGTCGGTGAGGTCCGTCATGCACCCTCCAGGGCGTCAGTGTCCGGGCACGTACCCGCGGGTCTTGTCGACCACGTTCGGCAACGGCCGGCCGGCCGCCCACCGTTCGAACAACTCGACGAACTGCGCGCCGAGTTCGTCCCGCCAGCCGACCGTGTCGCCGCTCATGTGCGGGGACACCAGCAGGCCCGGCACCCGCCACAACGGACTGTCCGCGGGGAGCGGTTCGGTCGTCAGGACGTCCAGCGCCGCGCCCGCGATCCACCGCTTCTCCAGCGCCTGCACCAGCGCGTCCTCGACGACGAGCTGTCCCCGGCCGACGTTCACGAAGCACGCGGAGGGCTGCATCACGCCGAAGCGGCGCAGGTCGAACATGCCGTGGGTCCGCTCGGTCAGCGGGGCGGCGGCGACCACCCAGTCGGCGCGGGCGAGAAGCCGGTCGAGGTCCTCCGGGCCGTGGATGCCGGTACGCGGGACGCGGCCGACGACGGCGGTGGTCACCCCGAGCGCCTTCAGCGTGCGGGCGATCGCCCGGCCGATCGGTCCCGACCCGACGACCACCGCGCGCGTCCCGGCCACCCGCCGGCCCTCCCGGTGGCGCCACTCGCCCTGCCGCTGGAGGTCCCAGGTGCGCGGCAGGTCCTTCGCCATCGCCAGGACCAGCGCGGCCACGTACTCGGCGATCGGCTCGTCGAAGACCCCCCGCGCGTTGGTCACCACCGTGTCCGAGGCGGCCAGCTCCGGACACATCAGATGGTCCACGCCCGCGCTCGCCGTGTGCACCCAGCCCGGCCGCGGCCCCTCGCCCGGCCAGGCGGCGCGCACCGCGTGCGAGGCGAAGTCCCACACCAGCAGCACGTCCGCCTCCGGCAGGCGGGCGGCGAGCGAGGCCTCGTCGGTGTGCACCACCCGCACCCGCCCGGTGAGCCTGCCGAGCCGCGGCGGGGGCTCGGCGTCGAGGACCAGGAGCGTGGGGACGGCGGACATCCGGATGCCCCTTCCTCGGGCGGACGCGCGGGACAGACGGGGTCGGGGCCGTCGTGCGCCGGCCGACGTCCGTGACCAAGCGTCTGACGTGCACGGATTGACCACGTTCGCACCCGAACCTACCGTCGTCAACACGGCAGTCGCCACGGTCCGTTGCCCCATCCCGTCTCCCGGTGAGGGCGGTGCCCGTCATGGACGTCACCTTTCTCGGCGGCCCCCGCGCCCAGCGCGGCCTCGGGGTCGTCGGCCCCTTCGACTTCGCCCTCGACCGCGAGCTGTGGCGCTGGACACCGGACGACGTCTGTCTGCACCTCACCCGCACGCCCTACGTGCCCGTCGAGGTGAGCCTGGACCTCGCGCGCCGGGTCAGCGAGCACGAGACGCTCGGCGACGCCGTCCGCACCCTGATCGCCGTCACCCCCGAGGCCGTCGCCTACGCCTGCGCCTGCGGCAGCTTCGTCGGCGGGCTCGCCGGGGAGAGGGCGATGTGCGAGGCGATGACCCGGGCCGGGGCGGTGCCGTCCGTGACCACGTCCGGCGCCCTCGTGGAGGCGCTGGCGGAGCTCGGTGTCCGCCGGGTGGCGCTGGTGACCCCGTACACCGAGTCGGTGACGCGGGCCCTGGCCGAGTACGTCGGGCAGGCGGGCGTCACGGTCGCCGGGTGCGCGTTCATGGGCCTGACCCGGCACATCTGGAAGGTGCCGTACCGGGCCGTCGCCGACCTGGCGCGGCGGGCGGTGCGCCGTCCCGCCGACGCCGACGCGCTGTTCATCTCCTGCACCAATCTGCCGACCTACGACGTGATCCCCCAACTGGAGGCAGAATTTCGCATACCGGTCATCTCGGCCAACCAGGTCACCATGTGGGCGGCCCTGCGCCGGTTGGGTACCCGGGCGGTAGGGCCGTATCAGGCTCTGCTGGACGAGGGGCGCGGCAGTGGCCCCCCGCACTGCCGGAAGAGCAGCAGGAAGGCTGGACATGACCGCACTCGGAATCCTCTACCCGGGCCACTCGGCCGAGGACGACTACCCCCGTATCGAGCAGCTCCTGGGCAGTGACATCCGGGTGGACCTGGTCCACACGGACATCGGCGAGGACGCGCACCGCGTCGAGGCGCTGCGGCAGATGGGCGCGCCCGAACGGCTGGCGGCGGGTGTGGAGCAACTGCGGCTGTCCGGCGCGGAGGCGATCGTGTGGGCCTGTACCAGCGGGGGCTTCGTGCACGGCTGGGACGGCGCCCAGGAGCAGGTGCGCTCCCTGGCCGTCAGCGCCGGGATGCCGGCCTCCTCGACCTCCTTCGCCTTCGTGCACGCCGCCCGGGAGATCGGCGCGGGCCGGGTCGCCGTCGGCGCCACCTACCCGGACGACGTGGCGCGGCTGTTCGCGGAGTTCCTGCGGGCCGGCGGGATCGAGGTCAGCGGGCTGCGCGGCTCCGGCGTCGTCACGGCGGCGGAGGTCGGCACCTGGGGCGAGGAGGAGGTGTTCGCGCTCGCGCGGGGCGCCGACACGCCCGACGCGCAGGCGGTCCTGCTGCCCGACACGGCCCTGCACACGGCCGCGTACCTGCCCGCCCTGGAGAAGGAGCTCGGCAAGCCGGTCCTCACCGCCAACCAGGTGACCGTCTGGGAGGCGCTGCGGCTGGCCGACCGCCGGGTGAACGCACCGGGCCTCGGCGCGCTGTTCACACGGGAGCCGATCGTGCAGGTGTGACACGGGGGCGCGCCGGGGGGACGGGCACCGGGGCGCGCGGCTGGTAGGTGCCGGTGCCGGTGCCGGTGCCGGGCACGTGGCTTGCTGGTGTGGGGTCCCGGGGGTGGGCGCCAGGCCGCTCTGTTCGCTCGCGCCGGTGTGCCGGGACCCGCGTTGCTGGGCTTGCTTCGGTGTGACCCGGGCCCGCGTTGCCTGCTCGCTCCGGTGCCACGCCGGACCGCTGCCCGCTCGCGTCGGCGCCGTCGTCGGCGTCGGGAATAAGCGGGGACTGCCTCCTGTTAGCGGTGCGAGGACATCGCACGCCGAGATCAGGAGGAACCGTGGCGCCAGACGAGCAGCCGGCAGACCGGAAGGCGGCAGACGGGGCGGCCGACCGGGCGGCGCCCGGGGCGAACCCGGCCGACGACGGGATACGAGGTGTCACACACGGCTCGGCCCCCGCCCCCCTCTCCGTGCTGGACCTGGTCACCGTCGGCTCCGGCCGTACCGCCACCGACGCGCTGCGCACCGGCGTCGACCTCGCCCGGCTGGCCGAGGCGCGCGGTTTCCACCGCTACTGGGTCGCCGAGCACCACTCGATGCCGGGCGTCGCCTCCTCCTCGCCCGCGGTGATCCTCGCCCACCTCGCCGCGCACACCGACCGCATCCGTCTCGGCTCCGGCGGCGTGATGCTGCCCAACCACGCCCCGCTCGTGATCGCCGAGCAGTTCGGCACCCTGGAGGCGCTCGCCCCCGGCCGGGTCGACCTCGGTCTCGGCCGCGCCCCCGGCACCGACGGCGCCACCGCCGCCGCCCTGCGCCGCACCGACCGGCCGGGCGAGGGCGCCGACGACTTCCCCGAGCAGCTCGCCGAGCTGACCCGTTTCCTGGACGACGACTTCCCCGACGGCCACCCCTACCGCCGTATCCACGCGGTGCCGGGCCCCGTCCAGTCGACGTCCCCCGGCGGCGTCCAGCCCCGCCACCGCCCGCCGATCTGGCTGCTCGGCTCCTCCGGCTTCAGCGCGCGCCTCGCCGCCCTGCTCGGACTGCCCTTCGCCTTCGCGCACCACTTCTCCGCGCAGAACACGATCCCCGCGCTCGACCTCTACCGGGAGCACTTCCGCCCCTCCGAGGTCCTCGCCGAGCCCTACGCCCTCATCGGCGTCTCGGTCCTCGCTGCCGACGACCCGCGCGAGGCCCGCCGCCAGGTCCTCGCCACGGGGCTGAACATGGTCCGTCTGCGCAGCGGCCGCCCCGGCCTGTTCCCCACCCCGGAGGAGGCGGAGGCCCACCGGTTCAGCCCGCTGGAACGCGAGTTCGTCGACTCCTGGACCGCCAACATCGTCCACGGCACCCCGGACGAGGTCCGCACCGGCCTCGACGACCTCCACAAGCGCACGGGCGCCGACGAGCTGATGCTCACCACCCACGCCCACCGGGGCGAGCTGCGCCTGCGCTCCTACGAACTGCTGGCCGACGCCTACGGGTTGCCGACCGCGTAGGACGCCGTCGTCCCCAGGAGTTCGGAGATGCGGTCCGGCGTCACCGGGCGGGAGTAGAGCCAGCCCTGGCCCGTGTCGCAGCCGATGCTGCGCAGCCGCGTGGCCTGGGCGGACGTCTCCACGCACTCGGCGGTGACGGTCAGGCCGAGCCGGTGGGCGAGGTCGATCATCGCCTCGACGACGACCTGGTCGGCCGGGTTCGGCGGCGCCCCGGCGCCCTCGTACTGGAAGCCCCGTACGAAGGAGCCGTCCAGCTTCAGGACCGAGACCGGAAGCCGGCTCAGGTAGGCGAGGTTGGAGTAACCCGTGCCGAAGTCGTCGATGGCGATGTTGACGCCCATGTCGCTGAGCGCCTGCAGGGCCTGGAGGGGACGTCCGGCCGAGCCCATCACCGCGGACTCGGTCAGCTCCAACTGGAGCAGTTGCGGGGCCAGCCCGGTCTCGGCGAGGATCTCCGCCACGTCCGCCACCAGGTCGGAGTCCCACACCTGACGCACCGCCACGTTCACGCTGACGAACAGCGGCGGCTCGTCGGGGTTCTCCACCTGCCAGTCGCGCGCCTGCCGGCAGGCGGTGGCCAGAACCCAGCGGCCGAGCGGCACGATCGAGCCGTCCTCCTCGGCCAGTGCGACGAACCGATTCGGCGGCAACGGCCCGAACCGCGGGTGGTCCCAGCGCACCAGCGCCTCCACACCCCGCAGCCGCCCGTCCGACATACCGACCAACGGCTGGTACTCCAGCCGGAACTCCCCGCGCTCGATGGCGGGCCGCAGCGTGGACGCCAGCGCCTGGCGGGTCATCAGATGGGCGTTGCGCTCCGGGTCGAACAAGGTCCAGCGGTCCTTGCCGTCCACCTTCGCCCAGTACAGCGTGGTGTCGGCGGCCTGCATCAGCCCCGTCGCGGTGGTGCCGGCCGCGAGCCGCTCGACGACCCCGATCGACGCCGACACGTTCAGCCGGTGCCCGGCGAGGTCGAACGGCGCCTGCACCGCCTTCAGCACCGACTCGGCGAGGTCGGCGAGCTGCTCGGTGCCCGTGGAGTCCTCCACCAGCAGCGCGAACTCGTCGCCGCCCAGCCGTGCCACCAGCGGCACGCTCGGCCGGGTCCGCCCGGCCTCCTGCGCACACACCGTCAGCCGCTCGGCGACGGCGGCCAGAAGCCGGTCGCCGACCCGGTGACCGAGCGTGTCGTTGACGGCCTTGAAGCCGTCGATGTCCAGGTAGCACAGCCCGATCCGGCCGGTCCCGCTCTCCTCGTACTCCTCCGCCTCCAGCGCGCCCGAGACCCGCTCGAAGAACAGGGTGCGGTTGGGCAGCCGGGTGACCGGGTCGTGCATCTGGAGGTGGCGCAGCCGGGCCTGAAGGTCGCGCTGGGCGCTGACGTCGGCCACCGACAGCAGGATGCCGCCCGGTTCTCCGGTCAGGGGGGCGACGGTGACCTGCGCCCACAGTGAGCGCCCGTCGGGCTGCTTCAGCCGCCGGGTACAGCGCAGTTTCGCCTGCCGGCCGCGCAGCACCTCACGGTAGGCGTGCCAGGTGCGCGCGTCGGACGCCAGGTCCAGCAGGTCGGCCGCGACCCGCCCGACCAGGCCCGCGGGCCCGCCGCCGAGCATCGCGCCGAGCGCGTCGTTGGCGTCGGTGACCAGGCCTCCGCGGTCCACGACGGCCATCGCGAGAGGCGCCGCCGCGAAGACGGAACGGTAGGCCGGCGGCCCGCTGTCAGTACCCCCTGCCGCGTCGACGGCACCCCACCCGTCCCTACGGGGTGGCGCCTGAATGTCACTCTCTGTGACGGCGGACCCGTCGAGGTCTGCCGCGGGCGTCGGCCCTTCGGACGTTCCGCTCACCGCTCGCTCCCGCAGTGCACTCGATCCCTGTCCGCGCAGCAAAGTGTGCCGATCATAGAGGCTGGCCCCGGACTTGCGCAGCCACTGCACAGTGTCCCGGAACGACCCACCCTTCTGACAGATCGTTTCTGCCCGCACGTGGCCCGGTTCTGCGGGTGGTCGACCACTTGTGACGTTCCGTGAGTATTCGGGGGTGTCGGAGGGGGTCAGGGGGTGTCGGCGGGTGTTGGGGGTTCCCACCAGTGATGCCCGGATTGGCCGTCCTCACTCATCTGGTGCAGATAAACAGGGCGTAGCGCGACAAACCCTCACAGGCTGGATGCGGTGTCCCGTGAACCGCTCCCGGAGGTCTCCGTGCCGCGACAGCTCCCGCGCCCCCGACTGCGCAGCACAGCGGCCGTGTCCACCGTCCTCTCGGCGCTCGCCGCGACCTCCCTGATCAGCGGCCCCTCGGTCGCGGAGCCCCTCACCACCGCGCCCTGCGCCCTCAAGCGCACCGACGCCCACCACTCCGAGGGCCTGGACACCTGGAACACCGCCTATCCGCGGCCCGCCCGCACCCTCGACGCCGTGATGGTCTTCCTGTCCTTCCCGGACTGGGAGCCGATGACCGCACCCGCCGAACTCGCCGCCGACCACTTCCCGGCCACCAGCACCTACTTCCGTCAGGCCTCCTACGGCAGGTTCACTCTGCGCGCGCATCCGCTGAACCACTGGATCCGCATGCCGAAGCCGTCCACCGCCTACGCCATACGGCGGGACTGGAACGCCGAGGACCGCGCCGCCTACCTGCGCGACGCGCTCGCCGTCGCCGACCGCCGGGTCGACTTCTCCCGCTACGACGTCGTCTACTTCGTCGCCGACCCGGACGCCCCCGGCGTCGACTCGGACGCCACCAAGGTCGTCAACCTGGAACGCCCGCTGCGCGCCGACGGCACCGCCATCCGCCGGGTCGTCACGGTCTTCGAGCAGCACCCGCCGGACCGCCTCGTCCTCGCCCACGAGACCGGCCACGTCTTCGACCTGCCCGACCTCTACCACCGGCCCACCGACGGCAAGGGCGACTGGGACACGCACGTCGGCGACTGGGACCTGATGGGCAGCCAGTTCGGGCTGGCCCCCGACCTGTTCGCCTGGCACAAGTGGAAGCTGGGCTGGCTGCAACCGCGCCAGGTGGTGTGCGTGCCCTCGGGGGCGCCGACCCGGCTGACGCTGGAGCCGCTGGCCGCCGGTCCGGGCGTGCCGACGACCCGCGTCTCGGGCGCGCCGGCCTTCGGGCTCGGCAACGGCGCCAAGCTCGCGGTGGTGCGCACCGGCGCCGGCAGCGCCCTCGCCTTCGAGGCGCGCGGCCCGGTCGGCAACGACCGCTCGGCCTGTCGCGCCGGGATCCTCGTCTACCGCGTCCGCAGCGGCGCGGAATCCGGCCGCGGCCCCGTCGAGGTGATCGACGCCCACCCCCGCACCGAGGCCTGCTGGGAGGACTCCGTCTACCCGCCCCTCGCGGACGCCCCGGTCGGCCTCGGCGAGAGCTTCACCGTGCCGGGGGAGGACGTACGGGTGGAGGTCGAGGGGCGGACGGCGGCGGGAGCGTGGACGGTGCGCATCACGCGATAGCGGGCCGGGTCCGCGCCCGGCCGGCCCTCTGTCCCGCGCACACGCGAAAGGCCCCTCGCTTCCGCGAGGAGCCTCTCCGTGTCGTGCGCCGCCAGGGACTCGAACCCCGGACCCGCTGATTAAGAGTCAGCTGCTCTAACCAACTGAGCTAGCGGCGCCTGCTGACGTCGTAGACCTTAGCACCCTGGTCGGCGGGGTGAGAAATCGATATCCGCACCGCCGTGCGGGCCGCTCGGACGGCCGCCCAGAGCAGGATGTCGGGGCCCGGCAGCCAGGGGTGGCGGGTGTCCGGGGCGACCATCCAGCGGGTGGCGGCACCCGTCGGCGCGGGGATGAGCGCGGGCACGGTCACGGCGTCCCCGTTGCCGTGGCACAGCAGCGGCGGGACGGTGCCGGTACGGCCGTCCGGGCGACCGCCGGCGCTCCACTCCTCCCACTCCAGCAGCGACGGCAGCCGCTGTGCCGTGCCCGGCGCGGCGAACAGCAGGGTCCGTCCGCGGAACGCGGCCACCGGCCCGGAGCCCGGCCCCTCGCTCCACAGCCGGTCCAGCATCAGCCGCCCGAACATCGCGGGCGCGCTCACGATGTCGAAGACGGAACCGCAGGGCAGGACGACCGGGGCGTGCGGCCGCTCCTCCCACAGGGCCAGCGTGCTGCGGGGGTAGGTCCTGGCCGAGGCCAGCCAGGCGGCACCGTCCGCGGTGACTCCGGCCGTGCCGGCGCCGCACCGTTCGGTGGAGGGGGCGTCCCATGCGCTGCTCATGCCGACCATGTCTACCCGTTGTGAGCGGGCGGTTCCGCAGGGTTGCCGGAAATCGTGACAGGAGGGACAGGGAAGAGGTATCTTGCCCACCCGGCATATGCCAGGGGGCGCATGCAGGGCTCGCGGCGGGCCTCACAGGGGGTCGGCGTGCCCCCGCCCCTCGACCTCCCCGCGCATCAGATCGCGGCCGAACTCGACCATCTTCTTCGCGTAGTCCTCGGTCCACTCGGCCCGCTCGGCGATGTCGGCCGGCGTCAGCCGGTCGAACCGGCGCGGGTCGGCGAGCTGGGCCGCCGCCACCGCCTGGAACTCCATCGCCCGGTCGGCCGCCGCCCGGAACGCCTGCGTCAGCTCCGTGGCACGCGTCAGCAGCGCCCGTGGGTCGTCGATCGACTCCAGATCGAAGAAGTGCTCCGGATCACCGGCCGCCTCGGCGGGCTCGAAGAGCAGGGGCGCGGGGCGTAGCCGCGGTTCGTTCCGACGCGGCGTGGGCTCCGCCATGTCGTCTCCTCCTCATGCACTCGGAATGGCACCACAGGTGAGCGGACCACCTTCCATTGTCCCCCGGCCCCGCAAGAGGGCCTGAACCCGCGCACCCGAACCTCCTCAAGGCCTCAGGGATCCTTGCACTGTGCCCGCCCGGGCGGCGCGGCCCGATCAGGCGCTCATGGTGCAAGGACCCCTCAGCGCGGTGCGATGTCCCCCGCCCGGGCCGTTCGGCCGGCCGCCTCCGGCGGTGTGCCGGACCCCGTCGGCCGGTGGGGTCGTGTGCGGGGGCGGCCGGTGTGCCGGCCGGGTCAGGGCTTCCAGTGCACGCGGTGTTCTCCCAGGTGGGCCAGGACCGCGTGGTTCGCCTCCCAGCCGTCCGGGAACTTCACGATCGTGCCGAGCTGGACCGGTTCGGTGGACGGGTAGTCGTCGAGCAGGTCGCTCACGCCGGCTCGGCACACCACGATGCAGGCGTGCCGGTGGCGGGAGGCGAGGACGCAGAGGCGGCCGGTCTCCAGGTGGAAGGCGGTGGCGTCGGGGCGGCCGGACAGCGGGTGCAGGATCACCGTGACGTCGTACTCCCGGCCCTGGAGCCGGTTCGCCGTGTCGACGGTGACGTCCGTCACGCCCAGCTCCGCCAGCGCCGCACGGACCGCCGCCGCCTGGTCGCGGTGGGCCGTGCCGACGGCGACCCGGTCGGCGGTGAGCGGGGCGGGATCGGGGGAGCGCTCGGAGGTGGCCGCGCCGCCCCGGTCCAGCAGACGCCGTACGACCGCGGCCACCGCCCCCACCGCCTCCGGGTCGGTGCGGGGCGTGTGCCGGGCGGGCAGCTCCAGCAGGCCCCAGCCGGACTCCGCCGCCTCGTCGATCACCCGGTCGAGGGCCGAGCCGTCCGACGGCACGCCGAAGACGAGCCGCCGGTCGCCGTGGCCGGTGCCGCTGCGGAACGGCGTGTACGGGTAGAAGGCGTCCGACACGAGCGGCGCCGCCGACGCCGGCAACCGCCAGGACACCGGCAGCCGGTGCTGGGGCAGCTCCGGGTTGTGTGCCAGCAGCGTCGACACCGCCGAGGCCGACGGGTCGTACGACAGGCCCGCCCACTGCTCGCTGCCCACGATCGCGAACGGGTCCAGCTGCCCCGGGTCACCCACGAACAGCGCCCGTTCGAACAGCCCGGCCACCGCCAGCAGCCCGTCCGACCGCATCTGGTACGCCTCGTCCACGATCGCGTGCCGCCACGGCTCGTCGACCTTCACGTGCGCCCACTTCGCCGCCGTGGAGATCACCACCGGCAGCCCGGCCAGGTCGGACGCCTTCGCCGACGTCCGCACCGCCGGCAGCCCGTCCAGAGCCTTGTCGTACGCGTCTGTGTCACTGCTGTGCAGGCGGCCCACCGGCAGCTCGGGGCTCTTCTCGGCGAGCCGCAGCACCAGGTCGTCGACCTGGGCGTTGGTCTGCGCGACCACCATCAACGGCCGCCCGGCCTCGGCCAGCTCCAGGGCCGCGCGGACGACGAGCGTGGACTTGCCGGCGCCCGGCGGGGAGTCGACGACGACACCCCGCGCGCCGCCGTGCAGCGTGTCGCGCAAGATCGCGTCGGTGGCGCGGCCGGCGGCCGTACCGGGATCGAGGGCGGCCTCGGCGGTCACAGGGTGTCCTCCTCGGTGAGGGGGTCGGCGGCTTCCAGGACCGGTTCGCCCGGCGGCCCGCCGTGCGTCCACGGGGTGTCCTCCGGGTCGGGCAGCTTGGCGCCGCCGCGCTGCTCGTGCTCGAAGAGCGTGAAGCAGACCCGGTCGCCCTTCTCCGGCACCGACCCCTCCTCGGGCTCCTTGCCGCGGCCCATCCTGTCGACGATCCGCAGCACCAGCAGGCCCTCCTCCTCCGCGCCCTCCCGCCCGACGAACTCCGCCGCCTGCGGTTTGCCGCCCAGCGACCGGAACACCCTCACCCGCTCCCCGAGATGCGGCCGGTCGTCGGTACGGACCGTGACCAGCGGGCGGGGACTCGGCCGCCTGCTCTCGCTGTACGCCATGACGACGTCGACGACCTCCCCCGCGAACGCCTCCCCGGCCAGCCGCCGCCCCGCCATCACCAGCGGGTCGTCCAACGCCTCCTGCGCCTCCAGGCGGGCCTGCTCACGCTCGCGCGTGGCGAGTTTGGTCGCGGCCGTCACCGCGTCGTCCCGGCGGGGCTGCGGGGGCTCGCCGGCCAGGACGCGGTCGCGGTGGCCGGTGAACGACCACCGGTCGCGCGTCCACCGCTCCTCGACGTGCGCGGCCTCCGGCAACGCCCGCAGCAGGTCCAGTCCGCGCCACACCGCGTCCCACGTGGGCCGGGTACGGCTGTCGACCAGGACGCGGATCTCCCGCTCGACCGCGGTCAGCGCCCCGAGCCGGTCGTCGGCCTCCAGGCCGTCCTCGGCGGCGGCCAGGGCGGTGCGCGCACGGTCGTAGCGCTCGACGGCCGGGGCGAGCAGCCTGTTGTCGAACGCCGGGTCGGTCGCCGGACCGGCCGGCGGGCACAGCAACTGCCCGTCGGCGTCCCGCGCCAGCTCGGCGTGGAGCGCCGCCTGCGCGCCGGTCGCACCCGCCGGCGGGTCGATCCACGCGAGAAGCGCCCCCAGGTGCTGGTCCTCCAGTTGGGACTGCCCGGTCGCCCAGTGCCGGCCCAGCACCTCCGTCAGCGCCAGCAGCAGCGACGAGCCGGGCACCCGGGCCCGCTCCCCGAAATGCGTCAGCCACCGCCCGAGCAGCGGCACACGCGGCGGCGCGGGGTACGGCGTCTGCGGGTCCTGCTCCGCCGTACGCCGAAAACGCATGGAGCGGCCCAGGAGGCGGACGAGTTCGACGCCCGCGCGGCTCGGCACGACCAGTTGGGGCGCGTCGGCGCACAGTTCGACCTCGACCTTGACCCGCTTGCCGGTCTCCGGGTCGGTCTCGGTGCGCTCGGCGGCCTCGACGGTCTCGGCGCAGGAGTCGATGTACGGCAGGACCACGTCGGCCAGTTCGGCCAGGAACGCGAACCGCTGGTCGCGGTCGCGCGGCTGCGGGACGACCAGCAGCCGGGGCTCGTCCCGGTCGGTGCCGACCAGCGCGCCCAGCGGGGCACCGGCCTCACCGGCGGTGGTCAGCGGCACGAACACCAGCGGCCGCTCCGACAGATGCCGGTGGCGGACGGTCGCGGCCGGCTGGGCGCGACCGGTGGCGACGGCCTCGAGGCGGGCGAGGGTGGCGATCAGCGACACGTCGCCCCCAGGGCCTCGTCGCGCAACCGTGCCGCCCGGCGCAGGGCCGCCACCGCCGGGTCGTCCGGATCGCCGGCCTGCCCGCGCGCGGCCGCCAGCACGTCCTCGACCGTCGCCAGCCCGCCCAGTTCGGCGCGGACCGGGCGGCCCAGGGTCGTCACCGCGCCGGCCGCGCGCGAGCGGTCGCGGCAGTGGAACGCCAGCTCGCACGCGGCCAGGCACTCGGGCGCGTACGTCGCCGGGACCGACTCGACGGCCGCCGTGAGCTGCTCGGCGGGCAGCTCGGGCGAGAAGCAGGTGCCCTCGGGGAGCGCGTCGGCGATGTCCTGGATCCGGGTGAGCCGGGCCAGCTGGCGGGCGGTGACCGCGCGCTGCTTGCGCACGTCCACGGCCGAGGCGGTGGGCAGGTTGGAGAAGTCCTTGGGGCACACCAGCAGCACGCGGTGGCGCACGCGCTGCTCCGCGCCGAGACGGGCGGCGACCTCCTCGAGGGCCAGCACGTACACCGCGGCCTGCCGGGCGGCGGCGCCGACCTTCGCCGGGTCCGCCGAGCCGTCCAGCATCGGGAACGACTTGATCTCCACGACCGTCCAGCGGCCGTCCGGGTGCACCACCACGGCGTCCGGCTCCAGGAAGGCGGGGGAGCCGGCGACGTCGAGCGCGAGCATCGGGTGGTCGAGCAGGGTCCAGGAACCGGCCGCGGCGGTGGCCTCGCGCAACGCCAGCGCGGTCCGCGCCGTACGCCCCTCGGGGCCGATCGCCGACAGGTCGGGGACGCTCGCCCCGGCAGGCGGTTCGGCGCGCGGGTCCAGTCTTTCGTGCACCAGGCGCAGCAGCTCCGCGCCGCCGTCCGCCTTCACCTTCGCCTCGAAGGCGTTGCCGCGCGTGAGGGCGAACTGCGACTGGCCGAAGGACGACGGCGAGCCCAGCGCGTCCGCCAGTGCCGCCTTGTCCACCCCGGCGCCGTCGAGGACGGCGCGGCGCCTGCACCCCGGGTTCGCGGCGAGCGCCGCGAGCGCACGGGCGTCCAGCGCCTTGGCCGGTACGTCGGGACCGCGCAGGTCAGCGAGCCGCTGCCGGAGCGCCGTCCCCCGCGTCCGAGGGGGAGGCACCCGGCTCGGCTCCGGCCCCGACCCGTGACTCGCGCTGCCGTGGAATTCGCTCACCCGTGGAAGTCTGGCATCCGTCACTGACAATCGGGGCCGGAGTGTCCCCGGCGGCGGCCGGGACGGCCGCGACGCGCGCCGCGTTCCACGCCCGGAGCCGGTCCGCCCGGCGCATCACCAGCGGCGCCAGCAGCAGGCCCACGCCCATCACGGCCGCGCCCGCGGCCGCGTCGAGGAAGTAGTGGTTGGCGGTGCCCATCACCACGATCGTCGTCACCAGCGGGTAGACGACGGCCGCCACCTTCGCCGCGCGGGTGCCGCCGTGGCGCCACAGCATCACGCCGCACCACAGCGCCCAGCCGACGTGCAGGCTCGGCATGGCCGCGTACTGGTTGGTCATGCCGCCGAGACCGCGCGGCGCGCTCGCCTCGCCGCCCCACCAGCCCCACGAGCTGTACTGGGCCATCGTGTCCACGAAACCGTGCTCCGCCGCCAGCAGCCGGGGCGGGCAGGTGGGCAGCAGGGTGAAGCCGATCAGACCGATGAAGGTCGACGTCATCAGCCAGGTGCGGGCCGCCCGGTAGTGGACGGCACGGGAGCGGAACAGCCAGACCAGGATGACCGGGGTCACGAGGTAGTGCAGCGACGCGTACCAGAAGTCGGCCGGCACGCCGATCCACGCCTCGTGCGTGAACAGGCGGTTCAGCGGGTGCTCGGCGTTGAGGTACAGGAACTTCTCGATCCGCAGGATCGCCAGGCCGTGGTCGACGGCGGTGTTGACGTCGCCCCGGGCGAGCAGCCGGCCCGCCGAGTAGCAGGCGTAGACCAGCAGGATCAGCGGCAGCTCCGTCCACCAGCGCAGCCGGGTCGGCGCCACCGCCTCGGTGTCCGGTGTCTCGGTCTGCGGCATCCGATCGCCTCCCCCTTCGTATTAGCTGCGGCGCCGATGGCACGGAGGTGCCACCTTACCGACGTTTGTTCGCCCCGTTTCCGACGCCCCGGCTCTCAAAGACGTCGGGAACGCCCGTCGGGTTGCCCCCGACCAGGGTGAGCGATGATGGAGGCGTTCCGCTTCGAATTCCCCGCGATCCCGGAAGGTCACTCATGGCACCGCGCATCCTGCTGGCCCGGCACGGACAGACCGAGTGGTCGCTGTCCGGCAAGCACACCGGCAGGACCGACGTGCCCCTGCTGGAGGAGGGCCGCCGCGGCGCCGAGCTGCTCGGCGAGCGGCTGCACCGGGCGCCGTTCGAGGGCCTGCCCGGCGTCGAGGTCCGCACCAGCCCGCTCTCCCGCGCGCGGGAGACGTGCGAACTGGCGGGCTTCGGCGAGCGGGCCACGTCGTGGGACACGCTCATGGAGTGGCACTACGGCGCCTACGAGGGCATGACCCCCGCCGACATCCAGGCCGTCCGCCCCGGCTGGCTCATCTGGCGCGACGGCGTGCCGGACGGCGAGAGCCTCGCCGAGGTCACCGCGCGCGCCGACGAGGTGGTCGCCTGGGCGCGGGCCGAGGACCGCGACGTCCTGGTCTTCGCCCACGGGCACATCCTCCGCTCCATCGGCGCCCGCTGGCTCGGCATGCCGCTGGACTTCGCGGCCCGCATACGCCTGAACCCGACGTCCCTGTCGGTCCTGGGCTGGGCGTACGGGGAGCCGGCGATCGAGACCTGGAACGACCTGGGGCACCTCGCCCAAGGGGTCCTTGCACTCTGAACGCCTGACCAGACACCACGCGGCCCGGGCGGGCACCGTGCAAGGACCCCTGAGACGCGGTCACCCCGTGTGCGGCGCCGCCGCGTGCCGCTCCAGGAACACCGAGACGCCCGAGGCCCGCCGATGCGGCAGCAGCACCCGCGCGGTCCCCGCCAGCATCGTCTGGATCCGCGACGACTGCACCTGCCCCAGCAGGTCGAGCACCCGCATCCCCGCCGCCGCGGCCTCGTCGGGCCGCCCCCCGCGCGCGAGGTCGTCCGCCAGCTCGGCGGTGTACAGCGCGATGTTCCGGGTGAAGTGAGGGTCCTGCAGCCGCGCCGCCCGCTGGGCGTGCCGGGCCGCGCGGGGCCAGTCGCCCAGCGTGGACCAGCACTGCGCCTCCAGCCCCTCCAGCTCGGCCTCGCCGTAGAAGCTCATCCACTCCGGGTCGGCCTGCGCGGGACCCCGCTCGTACAGGGCCTGGGCGCGGGCGAGGGCCTGCTGGCAGCCGGTGCGGTCGGCGAGCCCCGCCCAGCCGCCGGCCTCGCGCAGCGCGAGCAGCGACATCAGCCGGGGCGAGCCGAGCGGGCGGGCGACCCGCTGTGCGGCCTGCGCCGCCCGCACGGCCTCGCGCGGGCGGCCCGCGTCGCGCGCGAGGAAGGCGGTGTTGCAGAAGGCGTGCGCCTCCAGCGCCTGGTCGCCGTTGACCCGGGCGGTCGCGAGGGCCTCCGCGTAGTGCGAGCGGGCGTCGTCGAAGCGGCCCGAGTCGTGTGCCAGCCAGCCCACGGAGATGGCGAGTTCCCCGGCGCCCGAGTGGAGCCGGTCGGCGGTCGCCTGCCGGGTCGCGCCCGCGTCCAGCAGCGCGTAGGCGGCGCGCAGTGGTGTCGCCGCGCGCCGGTAGAGGCCGTCGGCGCCGTGCCGGTCGTCCAGCAGCCGGATCCTGCGGACCGCCTCTTCGAGGGCGCTCGCCTCGCCCGCCCCGACGCGGCGCACGGGACGTTCCGCCGCCGCTGCGTCCAGGGCGAGCCCCAAGGGTCCCAGCGAGGCGGCGGCCACGGCGGCGCCTCCTCCGGTCATGAATGCGCGACGCAGCACGTCGCTCTCCTCGTGGTTGTGGTGCGTGTCGTACGGGTCCTGCGTGTCATACGGCTCGTACACCCCGCGGCTCTCCTCCGCGCCCCGCGCCGCACCGGTGGTGCGCGCCGGGCTCGTGGAGTGCCCGCAGACCGCGTCCTCGGTGTCGCGCGCCCCTCGTCCGCGGACGGACGAGCGGGGCGCGAACCCCAGATCGGTGAGCGTGCGGCCGGGGAACATGTGCAGGAACACCCGCTCGTACGCGTAGTTGGGGCAGCGGATCTCCCCCGCCTCCACGCGGCCGATGTAGCGCGCGTCACAGCTGACCCGCTCGCCGATCTCCCGGGCCGCCCGCCGCACCAGAGCGGCGAACTCCGCCGGGGAACGCTGTCCGCGCAGCTGCCGGAAGGCGAGGTTGGGCCGTGGTGGTCGGTTGGGCGGGGGTGGGGTCACCGTTGACGACGCCATGGCCGGGTCCTCTCGTGCGAACCGTCGAACCATGCCGGATCCGGGGCGGACCACTCGGTGATGTGAGAGCGATCACCCTTGATTCCAGCGGGCAAGAACGTACCTGCTGTGACCGGGCCGCCACGCAGTGTTTGGCTGCAAACCGGATATCTCGTCCGGGATCTGCCATGAACTGCCATCCTTTGCGGCGGACTTCCGCCGTAGCCGTTGACAGCGTGCCGCGTTGAATCCCGTGGACTGCAAGAGGGCTGCGTGGTGGAGGCCGGGATGGAGACCAGCCGGAGCAACGATCCTGGCGCGGGCGCGCCGACGGTGCGGGCGTGCGACCTCGTGACGGTGCCGACCCGGCACGGGCTGGAGGTGGTCGACATCCTGCGCCGGGGAGCCGTGGACGCGGTGGGCCCCGTCCTCCACGACGACGGGGGAGACACCCTGTGCTTCCTCGTCCCGCCGGGCACCGCGGCCGCGTGGGACGTTCCGGGCAGCACCTGCACGCAGACCGACGGACGGGGACTGAGACTCGACCCCGAGCCCCCGGTCGAGGGCTCGGACTGGCTGGTCCCGCCCGGCGAGGCGGATCTCGCGACGGATCCCGCGGTGCTGCGACGGGCGTTGGGCGAGGCCGCCCGCACGATCGAGGCGGCGGACGGCTGCCGGTGAGCGTCCCGGCCGGCAGCGGTGAGGGAAACGCTCGGCCGCCGCTGGGCGGTCGGCAGCGGTGAGGCGGACGCTCGGCCGCCGTGAGGGCCCAGGGCCGCCGAGGACGGAACCGGTCGGCCGCGGTGAGGGAAGCGCCCGTCCGCCGGTCACGGAATCGCCCGGCCGCGTGAGGGAAACGCCCGGCCGCCGGCGGGGGGGGGGAAACGGCCGGTCGCCGTGGCGCAAGCGCCCGGCCGTCGGTTCCCGGACCGCCCGGCCGCCGGTGCGGGGAACGGCCGGTCGGGGCGGTCGGCCCGGCGTGGGACAGGTATTCGCCCACCGGTCGGCGTCAGGAGGGCGCCGCCTGCGAAAATGCCCGCATGGGAAAGTCCGGGAAGGCCCGCCGCGATCGGGACGCCGACGCCGCGGTCGTCGAGACCGTCGACGGCGGGCTCGCGCAGCTTCTGCCCGACCGGGACCGGGCGCGGGCCTGGACACTGCTCATCGACGGCGCGCCGCAGTCGCACGTGGACCTCGACGACCCGTCGTACCTCTCCTTCGAGTACCAGCGGCGACTCGGTCACGTCATCGACCTCGCCGCGCCGCCCGGCAGACCCCTGCACGTCGTCCACCTCGGCGGCGGTGCCCTCACGCTGGCCCGGTACGTCGCCGCGACCCGCCCCCGCTCTACCCAGCAGGTCGTCGAACGGGACGCGAGCCTCGTCCAACTCGTCCGCCGGGAGCTGCCGTTGGACCCCGGGGCGCGGATCAGGGTCCGGTCCGTCGACGCCCGGGAGGGGCTCGGCAAGGTGCCGGACGGCTGGGCGGACCTCGTCATCGCCGACGTGTTCAGCGGGGCCAGGACACCCGCGCACCTGACCTCCACCGAGTTCCTCGACGAGGTCCGCAGGGCCCTGCGGACCGGCGGGTGCTACGCCGCCAACGTCGCCGACGGCCCGCCGCTCGCCCATCTGCGCGCCCAGATCGCCACCGCCGCGGCCCGATTCCCGGAACTCGCCCTGGTCTCCGACCCGACCGTGCTGCGGGGCAGACGATTCGGCAACGCGGTCCTCGTCGCCTCCGACCTGCCTCTGCCGGTCGCCGAACTGACCCGCAGGGCCGCGAGCGACCCGCACCCCGGGCGCGTCGAACACGGCCGCGCGCTCCTGGACTTCACCGGCGGGGCCGCGCCGGTCGCGGACGTGTCGGCGGTGGCGTCACCGGCTCCACCCCCGACCGCCTTCCGCTGACCCACCGGCCTCGGGCGGTGCCGACCGGACAGCGCACCGGCCTCCACGGGTGCCGACCCCATCGCGCGCCCACCCCGGCGGGTGCCGGCCCCATCGCGGCGTGAGGCCGTCTCCCGAGGTGCCGATCTCCACCAGCGGCGGCCTGCCCGGCTCGGTCGCGTGCCGAACCCCGTCCGCGGCGGCCCGTCTCAGTACGTGCCGATCTCCACCCGCGGCGGCCCGTCGTGCCAGGTGCAGAACACCGACACCCGGTCCGCGCCCGAGGCGAACTCCACCCGGATCCACGTCGGCGTCTTCCACACCTGCATCGACCAGCCCGTGCCCGGCGTGGCCGACACGAGCGTCGCGGAGGTCCGGCCGAGGTCGAAGACGACCCGGCCGCCGTCGGTGTCGTAACTGCGGACCTGCCCGGCGGTGTCGGGGGAGACCGGTGCGCGGGAGGGCGACGGTGACGCCTCGGGCGACCGGCTCGGGCGGCGCGGGGACGGGGTGGCCGACGGCGACGGCGACGGGGCGGGGGTGGGGTCGGCGGCGGACGCCGAGGGCCGTGGCGGCGACTCCCGCGGGGCCGCGTCACCCGCGGTCAGCGGCAGGGCGCGCGGCGGGTCGTACGCGGTGCCCGCCATGACCGTGTGGACCCCCCACCACGAGAGCGTGACCGCCGCGCCCGTGGCGAGCGACCAGGCCAGTACGTGTACGAGTCCGCTGCGCATCGCGGGCCATCTTGCCCCACGTGCCTCACCCGTGGCGCACCCAAGCCTCACCGGTCGTCCACGGGCGCCGAGTTGTCCACAGGCCCGTAGGGGGCTCGATGACATGGCGTACGGTGCGGCGCATGGCAAGTGTGCTCGTGGTCGAGGACGACCAGTTCGTGCGTTCGGCGCTCATCCGGCACCTGACCGACGCGTCGCACACCGTGCGCAGTGTCGGTACGGCGCTGGAGGCGCTGCGCGAGGTCGCCCACTTCCGCTTCGACGTGGTCGTCCTCGACCTGGGGCTGCCCGACCTGGACGGCTCCGAGGCCCTGAAGATGCTGCGCGGCCTCACGGACGTGCCGGTCATCATCGCCACCGCCCGCGACGACGAGGCGGAGATCGTCCGGCTGCTGAACGCGGGCGCGGACGACTACCTGACCAAGCCGTTCTCGGTCGAGCACCTGTCGGCCCGCATGGCGGCCGTGCTGCGCCGCTCGCGCGGCGGCGCGGGGGACGGCCCGGTGTCCACGGTCCTGCGCGTCGGCGGGCTGACCGTCGACCCGCTGCGCCGCCGGGCCGAGCTGGACGGCGTCCGACTCGACCTCACCCGGCGCGAGTTCGACCTGCTGGCCTTCCTCGCCGGCCGGCCCGGGGTCGTCGTGGCGCGGCGGGAACTGCTCGCCGAGGTCTGGCAGCAGTCCTACGGCGACGACCAGACCATCGACGTGCACCTGTCCTGGCTGCGTCGCAAACTGGGCGAGACGGCGGCCAGTCCGCGCTATCTGCACACGCTGCGCGGCGTCGGCGTGACGCTCGAACCGCCCGCGGAGTCCCCGGGAGCGGGAGGGCCGCCGCGATGAGGTGGGCGCTGGTCAAGGTCTGCCTGGCCGTCACCACCATGGTCGTGGTGGCGTTCGCGGTCCCGCTGGGGCTGGTCGTCGAGGAACTGGCCCGTGACCGCGCGTTCTCCAACGCCGAGCGGGAGGCCGCCGTCGTGGTGCCCGCGCTGTCCATCACCACCGACCGCGAACAGCTGGAGCGGGTCGTCGCCTCCGCGGGTTCGGACGACGGGATGGCCGTGCACCTGCCGGCGGGCGAGGGCCGGGCCGCCGTCGACCTCGGCCGGCAACGCGCCGCCGACGGCGACATCGCGGCCGTCCGCGACCTCGGCCGGGCCTCCACCGCCGAGGTGCCCGGTGGATCGGCGCTGCTCCAGCCGGTCGCGCTGAGCCTCGGGACCGCGGTGATCGAGGTGTACGTCCCCGAGTCCGAGGTGAGCAACGGAGTGGGCACGGCCTGGGCGGTGCTCGCCGCGGTCGGCTTCGCGCTGGTCGTGGGGTCGGTCGCGGTCGCCGACCGGCTCGGCGTGCGGATGGTGCGGCCCGCCCGGCGCCTGGCGGAGGGGGCGCACGAACTGGGGGAGGGCAGGCTCGGCGCCCGCGTCCCGGAGGAGGGGCCGACGGAACTGCGGCTGGCGGCGGTCGCGTTCAACTCCATGGCCGACCAGGTCGTGCAGCTGCTGGCGAACGAACGGGAGCTGGCCGCCGACCTGTCGCACCGGCTGCGGACGCCGCTGACCGTGCTGCGGCTCAACGCGGCCTCGCTCGGCGACTCCCCGGCCGCCGAGCAGACCCGGGCCGCGGTCGCCCGGTTGGAGGGCGAGGTCGACACCATCATCCGCACCGCCCGGGAGGCCAGGCCGCAGGCGGCGGCCCCCGGGCCCGGCGCCGGGTGCGACGCGGCGGAGGTCGTGCGGGAACGGATGGCGTTCTGGTCGGCGCTCGCGGAGGACGAGGGCCGCAGGGTGCGGGTGGCCGGGGTCGCCCGGCCGGTGCGCATCCCCGTCGCCCGCGCCGACCTGGCCGCCGCGCTGGACGCCCTGCTGGGCAACGTCTTCCGGCACACCCCCGAGGGGACGGCCTTCGCGGTCGACGTGCACAACGGCGAGGACGCGGTGATCGTCCTCGTGTCGGACGCGGGGCCCGGCATACCCGACCCCGGGGCGGCGATGGCGCGCGGGCGGGGGTCCGGCAGCGCCGGGTCGACCGGGCTCGGGCTGGACATCGTGCGCCGGCTGGCGGAGTCGACGGGCGGGGACGTGCGGATCGGGTCGTCGGTGCTGGGCGGTGCCGAGGTGCGGATATGGATCCAGCTCGACGGGGGGGACGCGCGGGAGTCGGTGCGCAGGGGGCACCGGGGGGCGGTGCGGCGGCGCCGATCGGGCCGCAGGGGCGCGGTCTTCAACCGCTCCCGATCCCTTCCCTGAGCGCGCCCCAAGATCCCCCACTGCCCCCGGGCGGTGCGGTGGTGGCCCGGGAGCCGCACCCGTCGGCGGCGGATCGCTGACACCCCGGCGCACCGGGGCGTGTTGCGAACGTCCCGTCCCGCCCGCGACGCCTGGCACGGCGCCTCGCCGCGTTGTCGGGATACCCGGTACGCGTGTCACCCACGTCCCGGGACAGCACACCCAGGGCGCGGCACGCCCCCACGACGTGCCGCGCCCTTCTCCCCTCCCCGGGTCAGGTGGTCTCGAGGGCCGGCAGGGTGCCCGACTTCGCCGCCCTGGCGTACCAGAGGGCGCTCGACTTCGGGGTGCGGGCCAGGGTGGCGTAGTCGACGTAGACCGCGCCGAACCGCTTGTCGTAGCCGTACGCCCACTCGAAGTTGTCCAGCAGGGACCACAGGAAGTAGCCGCGGACGTCCGCGCCCTCGGCGATCGCGCGGCGGACCGCCCTGAGGTGACCGTGCAGGTAGGCGATGCGCTCGGGGTCGTGGACGCGGCCGTCGGAGTCGGGCTTGTCGTCGTAGGCCGCGCCGTTCTCGGTGATGTAGAGGGGCAGACCCGGGGCCAGCTTCGCGTAGCGCATGATCAGGTCGTGCAGGCCGGTCGGGTCGACCGTCCAGCCCATCTCCGTGCGGTCGCCCGGGGTCTGGTGGAAGGCGACGTCGTCCGCGCCCGGCCAGGGGGTGTGGTCGCTGGAGCCGTGGCCGTCGGCGCGCGGGGCCCTCGGGTCGGCGTCCGCCGCCGAGACGAGGGTCGGCGTGTAGTAGTTCAGGCCCAGCGCGTCCAGCGGCTGGTTGATGGTGCGCAGGTCGCCGTCGAGGACGTACGACCAGTCCGTGAGCGTGGAGGTCGCCGACAGCAGCGTCTCCGGGTAGGCGCCGCGCAGGATCGGGCCGTGGAAGACGCCGTTGGCCAGGTCGTCGATCTTCTGGACCGCCGCCAGGTCGCCGGGCGTCTGCGAGAGCGGCCGCACCACCGAGGAGTTGAGGCTGATCGCCACCGAGTTGCGGGCCGGCATCACCGAGCGCAGCGCCGTCGCGCCCAGGCCGTGCGCCAGGTTGAGGTGGTGCGCGGCGCGCAGGGATGCCACCGGGTCCGTACGGCCGGGCGCGTGCACGCCGGACGCGTAGCCGAGGAACGCGCTGCACCACGGCTCGTTCAGCGTGATCCAGTGCTCCACCCGGTCGCCGAGCGCCTCCCCGACGATCTGCGCGTACTCGGCGAACCGGTACGCCGTGTCGCGCTCCGGCCAGCCGCCCGCGTCCTCCAGCTCCTGCGGGAGGTCCCAGTGGTAGAGGGTGACCGCCGGCTTGATGCCCTTGGAGAGCAGCTCGTCGACCAGACGGCGGTAGAAGTCCAGGCCCACCTGGACCGCCGGCCCCCGTCCGGTCGGCTGGACCCGCGACCAGGAGACGGAGAAGCGGTACGCCGACAGGCCCAGCTCCGCCATCAGCGCGACGTCCTCGCGGTAGCGGTGGTAGTGGTCGACAGCGATGTCACCGGTCTCGCCGCCGACCGTCTTGCCCGGCGTATGGCTGAAGGTGTCCCAGATCGACGGGGTGCGGCCGTCCTCCCGCACCGCCCCCTCGATCTGGTACGCGGACGTCGCGGCGCCCCAGAGGAAGGCGGGGGGGAAGGTGACCGGGGTGGCCGACTGTGCGGACTCGGACATGGAAGCGCTCCCGTGGGTGGTCGTCGAGGTCGTCGAGACCGACGAGGTTGGGGGGAAGTAGTGCGAGAAGGGGGCCGGGGCGGCGGTGACCCGACCCCCTGGAGAACTGCGTCACGGGGACGGCGGCGGGCCTCAGCCCTTCACCGCGCCCTGCATGATGCCGCCCACGATCTGCTTGCCGAAGATCGCGAAGACCAGCAGCAGCGGCAGCGTGCCCAGCAGCGCGCCGGCCATGATCAGGGACTGGTCGGGCGTGTACCCGCGGCCGAGACCCGCGACCGCCACCTGCACGGTCGGGTTGCCGGTCTGGCTCAGCACCAGGAACGGCCACAGGAAGTCGTTCCACGTCTGGACGAACATCAGCATGCCGAGCACCGCCATCGCGGGCCGCGCCGCGGGGAACACCACGTGCCACACCACGCGCCAGCTGCTCGCGCCGTCGACCCGGGCCGCCTCGATGATCTCGTCCGGCAGCGCCTGGATCAGGTACTGCCGCATGAAGAACACCCCGAACGCGCTCACCAGCGACGGCAGGATCACCGCCTGGAGCTGGTCGGTCCACTCCAGCTTGGCGACCATCATGTACAGCGGGATCACGCTCAGCTGCGGCGGCACCATCATCGTCCCGATGACGATCAGCATCATCGCGCCCCGGCCCTTGAACCGCAGCTTGGCGAAGGCGAACCCGGCGATCGTGGAGAGGAGGACGATCGTCGCGGCCGACGTCCCGGCCACGATCGTCGTGTTCACGAACGCGGTGCCCAGGTTGGCGTCGTTCCAGGCCACGTCCAGGTTGTGGAAGAGGTTCGAGCCGAACCAGAACGGCGGCGGCGTCTGCGCCAGCCGGCTGTTGTCGCGGGACGCGGCGATCGCCGTCCACACCAGCGGGAACAGCGAGCCGATGGTGAACAGGGCCAGGATCACGTAGGCGACCGGCCCGGCGTGCAGTGTGCCGCCGGCCCGGGCCGACTTGGGCCGCCGGACGGAACCGGGCTTCTTCACGGTCGTATCCGGCGGAGTCGTTGTCGTCGTCACGGCCGTACTCCTTAACTACTGGCGCGCAGCCGGCGCGAGATGACGTAGTTGACGATGCCGATCACGATCAGGATCAGGAACATCGTCCAGGCGATCGCGGAGGCCCGGCCCAGGTGCTGGTTCACCCAGCCCTGCTCGTACAGGTACAGGCCCAGGGTCTGGAACTGGTGCTCCGCACCGCCCGAGGCGCCCTTGTTCGCGTCGAACAGCAGCGGCTCGCCGAACACCTGGCTCGCGCCGATCGTCGAGACGACCACCGTGAACAGGATCGTGGGCCGCAGCGACGGCAGTGTCACGTGGAGGAACTGCTGCCAGCGGCTCGCGCCGTCCAGCGCCGCCGACTCGTACAGGTCCTGCGGGATCGCCTGCATCGCCGCCAGGTAGATCAGCGCGTTGTAGCCGGTCCACCGCCAGACGATGATGGAGGACACCGCGATCTGCGACGGCCACTTGTCGTTCTGCCAGTCGACCGGGTCGATGCCGACCATGTCGAGCACCCAGTTGATCATGCCGTAGTCGCGCCCGAACAACAGCACGAACACCAGCGAGGCGGCCGCGATGGACGTCGCGTACGGCGCGAGCATCACGACCCGGTAGAAGGTCGAGGCGCGCAGCTTGTAGTTGAGGATGTGGGCGAGACCCATCGCCATCAGCAGCTGCGGCACGGTCGAGATGATCCCGATCGTCAGCGTGTTCCTCGCCGCGTTCCAGAAGAAGTCGTCGTCGAAGATCCGGGTGTAGTTGCGCAGCCCCACCCAGTTCATGTCGGTGGGGGCGGTCATCTCCACCTGGTGCAGCGACGCCCAGCCCGTGTAGACCAGCGGGAACAGGCCGAAGGCGAGGAACAGCAGGAAGAACGGCGAGACGAAGGCGTACGGGCTCCAGCGGAGGTCGCGCTGCCAGCGGCGGGAGAGCCGGGTCCGGCGCCGCTGCTCCGCCTCCGTGAGGGCGGGCCGGCGGCCCGGGGCCGCGCCCCCCTCCTTCACGGGGGGCGCGGCGGTGTCATGGCGGGTGGCCATACGGGTCACTTGTCCAGGTTGTTGTCGATGGTCTTGGTCGCCGTCTTCCAGGCCTCCCCCGGCGACTTGCCCTTCGTCACGAGGATGACGCCGTTGTCCGACAGGCCCTGCTGGATGATCTGGTCCTTCGGGCCGATCACCTGGACCGGGGCGGACTTCGCGGCCTCGGCGAAGATCGTGCCGATGTTGGCGTCACCGGTCATCTCGTTCTTCGCGCCGGTGACTTCGGGCATCGTGTACGCGCTCGGCGCGCTCGGGAAGGAGCCCTGCACCTTGAACAGCTTGGCCTGCTGCTCGGGCGCCGTCAGCCAGGCGACCAGCTTCTCGGCCTCCTTCACGTTCTTGCCGCTGGAGGGCACGGAGAGGAAGGAACCGCCCCAGTTGCCGGACTTCGGCGCCACCGCGACGGCCCACTTGCCGAAGGCCTCCGGCTTGGACTTGCCCTTCAGGGTGCCGAGCATCCACGGCGGGCACGCGATGGTGGCGAACTTGTTGTTCGAGATCGTCTGGTCCCAGGACGGCTGGAACTGCGTCTGCGCCTGGACCAGGCCCTTCTGGGCGGCCTCCGCGGTCAGGTCGAAGGCGGCCTTGACGGCCGGGTTCGACTTGTAGATGACCTCGCCGGAGGAGTTGTAGAACTTCTCCTTCTCACTGCTGAGGATCGCGTTGATCAGGCCGCCGGGGGAGTCCATGAAGAAGGTGCCCTGGGGGGCCTTCGCCTTGTACTGCTCGCCGACCGAGACGAACTTCTTCCAGTCGCCCGCCCACAGCTTGCCCACCTCGGCGGGGTCGGTGGGAAGACCGGCCTGCTGGAAGAGGTCCGTGCGGTAGCACAGCGCCATCGGGCCGACGTCGGTGCCGAGACCGATCGTCTTGCCGTCCTTCGTCGTGGCCTGCGCCCACTTCCAGTCCAGCCAGTTGCTCTTGTTCACGCCCGAAACCTTGGACATGTCCTGGAGCTTGGCGCTCTGGGTGGCGGTGACCTCGGCGATGTTGGCGACTTCGACGGCCTGGACGTCCTGCAGACCGCTGTTGGTGGTCAGGTGGTTGACGAGCGCCGGGTAGTAGTTCTCGTTCCGCTCGATGACGGTCTCGGCGATCTTGATGGTCGGGTTGAGCTTCTCGTACTCGGCGTAGAGGCCGGCCTCCTTGAAGCCCATCGTGCCGAAAAGGCCCAGCGTGATCGTGGTCTTGCCCTTGGCGTCGCCGGACGACGATCCGCCGGACCCCTCCTTGCCTCCGTCGTCGGCACAGCCGGCCAGCAGCCCGGCGCCCAGTGTTGCGACGGTCGCCAGGACCACCACCCGACGGGAGGTTCGGGTACGTGCTCGCATTGCGTCCTCCTGTTGCCCTGACGTGCCGACCCCCCGGCCAACTGCATGGTTGGGCCCGTTAGTTTCTCGCTGCGGCTCGGGCGGGGAACGTGCGGGATGTGTATGTGTCAGGTACCGTGGGAGCGCTCCCACAAGTGATGTGTTGAAGAGTCGTCGGTTCGGGCGGGGGTGTCAAGGGTGGGAGCGCGGAGAGATGCGTTCAGTTATCTGCCCGTTAACTAACTCCGGGACCGGCCCTTTTCGGCCGCCCGGCGGGGGCGCAGATTCCGCTCGGGGGCGCGTCGGTCCGCGATGTCGGACGGCATGCCGGTCGGGGCTGCGGCCGGTGCTCCGGCGGGAGTCCGGTCCGAGGTGCCGGCCGGTGCGTCCGGCGGTGCTTCGGTGCAGTGTGCATGCGGTGCCCCCTGGATGTCCCCGGACCGGAGTCCCACAGCCGCCCCGGTGACGGTCATCAGAACAGGCGGGACTGTTAGATTCCAGGCCAGCGTGATGACGACGTCGGGAAGGCGGAGCCCATGGCAAGCCACGGAGCGCGGGGCCGGAGCGGTGGCCGGCCCACCCTCGAGGAAGTGGCCGCACGCGCCGGTGTCGGCCGGGGCACGGTCTCGCGGGTCATCAACGGCTCGCCCCGGGTCAGCGACGCGACCCGCGCGGCGGTGGAGGCGGCCGTCGCCGAACTCGGGTACGTCCCCAACACCGCGGCCCGCGCCCTCGCCGCCAACCGCACGGACGCGATCGCCCTAGTCGTCCCCGAGCCGGAGACGCGGTTCTTCTCGGAACCGTACTTCTCGGACATGCTGCGCGGTGTCGGCGCCGAACTCTCCGACACCGAGATGCAGTTGCTGCTGATCTTCGCGGGCAGCGACCGCGAACGGCAGCGGCTCGCGCAGTACCTGGCGGCCCACCGGGTGGACGGCGTCCTGCTGGTCTCCGTCCACGCGGACGACCCCCTGCCCGACCTGCTGGTCCAGCTGGAGATCCCGGCGGTGATCAGCGGCCCTCGCTCGGCCGCCGAGACGCTGCCCTCCGTCGACTCCGACAACTACGGCGGTGCCCGCTCGGCCGTCGAGCACCTGCTCGCGCGCGGCCGCGGGCGCATCGCCCACATCACCGGCCGCCTCGACGTCTACGGCGCCCAGCGCCGCGTCGACGGCTACCGCGACGCGCTGCGCGACGCCGGGTACGCGGTGGACGAGGCCCTGATCGAGCCCGGTGACTTCACCGAGGAGGGCGGCCGCCGCGCGATGCACGACCTCCTCGCCCGCGACCCCTCCCTCGACGCGGTGTTCGCCGGCTCCGACGTCATGGCGGCCGGTGCCCGCCAGGCGCTCCGCGAGGCGGGCCGCCGCATCCCGGACGACGTGGCGCTGGTCGGCTACGACGACTCGGCCATCGCCCGCCACATGGACCCGCCCCTCACCAGCGTCCGCCAGCCCATCGAGGAGATGGGCCGCCGCATGCTGGACCTCCTGCTCACCGAGATCGCGGACCGTCGTCCGGCGGTGTCCCGGGGGCTGGAGCGCAGGCAGGTGGTGCTGGCGACGGAGCTGGCGGAGCGGGCGTCGTCGTAGGGGTGGTCACGGCCGGGCGCGCGCCGTCGCGCACGTCGGGCGGACGCCGGTGCCGGGCGGACGCCGGTGCCGGCCGTGCCGCGACCGGCGGCCGGTGACGCACCGGACGACGCCGGCTCGTCGCCTTCGTCCCGGTCCCGTCCGCGGTGACACCCCGGCCCTCCGCGCGAACGGCACCGCACCCGCGCCGACGGCCGTCCTCACCCGCTTGGCGAAGCGCCCCTGCCGCGACCGGACACGGTCGTCCGCCACCGCACCTCCCCGTCCTGTTCCTCCTCCGTCGGTGACAGTCCCGCCGAGCGGGCCACGGCGGCCGAGGCGTGGTGGGCGGGGTGGATGTGGGCGACGATCTCGTGGACGGGGTGGGTCCGCAGCCACGCGACGAGGGCGCGGGCCGCTTCGCAGGCGTAGCCGTGGCCCTGCCAGGGAGTGCCGACGACCCAGGCGATCTCGGCCGTGGCGCCCTCGACGACGGTCGCCTGGACGGTGCCGATGAGCCGGGGGTCGGCGCGCGGGCGCAGAACCCAGTTGCACCAGGAGACGGACGGGTCGGGGGAGCCGGCGACGAGGCGGGTGTAGCGGGCGCGCAGCGCCTCGGGGCCGTCGGGCGTGCCGCCGACGAAGGTGTGCAGGGCCGGGTCGGACAGGACGACGGCCATCTCCTCCGCGTGGTCGACGCGCAGGGGGAGGAGGTCGAGTCGGGGGGTGCGGATCGGCTCGGGCCGCAGAGGGTGAGGGATGGCGGTCTCCCCGGGTCGGCGTGCGCGGGCCCGGCCGCGCGGGTGCGGGCCGGACCGGGCCGGAGGGCGGATCGTGGACGAGGGGTCAGCAGGTCTCTTCGAACTTGACCGCCGTGAAGGTCACGGGCTGCCCGTCGAGCTCGGCACCGGCCGCGGGATTCTGGGTGCAGACCTTCCAGTTGGACTCGACGATGACGAGACGGTCGTCTCCGGAGGCGTCGTCGACGGTGATGCCGGTGCTGCCGTCGAGGGTCTGACGGGCGACCTTGACGGACTTGCCCACGAAGTCGGGCATCGTCGCGCCGGCCTCCTCGACGGTGCCCGCGTCCTTGGCCGGGCAGGTCTCCTCCAGCTTGACCGCGCCGAAGTCCACTTCGGTGTCGGTGGGGTGCTCGCCCGTCGCCGGGGTCTGCGAACAGACCTTCCAGTTGCGGTCGAGTGCCTGCATGCGGCCGCGACCGAGCGCGTCGTGCGAGGTCAGGTGGTAGAACCCGGCGGCCTGGGCCTGGTCCTGGGCGGACTGCAGGCCCTTGCCCCTCATGTCGGGCAGGCTCGCGCTCTCGGTCTTCTCGGCCTTCGGCGTGGCCGGCCGGGTGTCCTCCGGGGTGGCGGCTTCCGGGGTCGCGGGAGCGCTGCTCCCGGCGGCGACGCTCGTGTCGGCGCCGTTCGCGGAGGTGCCCTTGCCGTCGTCGTCCGTGTCGCCGACGGCGGCGCCGATGATCGTGACGGCGACGAACAGGGCGAAGACGCCCAGGCAGCCGAAGCCGACGATCTTTCCGGGGGAGGTCTTCTTCGGCGCGGGCGGCGGGCCCCACAGCGGCTGGTGGGGCGTTCCGTTCCCGGGTCGGTGGTGCTGGCTCATGGTCTCCCCGAGGCGTTGACGGTGATGTGCGCCTTTACGACTCGTGGAGAGGTTGTGTGGTTGCGGCATTCGGCGGGATTCACCTGAACGTGATCTTCTTGGCGGCCGCTGCCGGAGGGGCACAAGCAATCAGGGGCTGACCCGCTTTCACGGATCAGCCCCTGATCGACAAGGGTGAGTGACGGGACTCGAACCCGCGGCATCCTGGACCACAACCAGGTGCTCTACCAGCTGAGCTACACCCACCATGACCGGCGGCTGGGAACTTTTGCTTTCCCTGACCGGCCGAGAAAAAGTGTACAGGGTCCGAAGGGGTGCTCGCGCACGGCTTTCACGGCGCCCCTTCGCGGGCCCCTCTCACACGCCCTGAGCAGGCAGCACGTGCTTGGCGGCGATCGTCTTCGCCGTGTCGGAGTCCGGCCCGGGCTGGGGGACGAAGATGGCCTCGCGGTAGTAGCGCAGTTCGGCGATGGACTCGCGGATGTCGGCGAGGGCGCGGTGGTTGCCGTTCTTCTCGGGGCTGTTGAAGTACGCCCGCGGGTACCAGCGTCGGGCCAGTTCCTTGACCGAGGAGACGTCGACGATGCGGTAGTGGAGGTAGTCCTCCAGGGCTGGCATGTCCCGCACCAGGAAGCCGCGGTCCGTGCCGACGGAGTTGCCGCACAGGGGAGCCTTGCCGGGTTCCTTGACGTGCTCGCGCACGTAGGCCAGGACCTGCGCCTCGGCGTCGGCCAGGGTCGTGCCGTCGGCGAGTTCGTCGAGCAGGCCGGACGCGGTGTGCATCTGACGCACCACCTCCGGCATCGTCTCCAGCGCGGATTCCGGCGGCCGGATGACGATGTCCACACCCTCGCCCAGCACGTTCAGCTCGGAGTCCGTGACGAGGGCGGCCACCTCGATGAGCGCGTCGTCCGACAGCGAGAGGCCGGTCATCTCGCAGTCGATCCACACCATGCGATCGTTCATGCGTCCAACCCTACGGGGAGGCGGCGCCGGCTGAGCCGGGTGTGCCGTGAGGATGTTCACGGGGGGTCGTGTGCGTCCGCGCCGGCCGTACCGCGACTCGCCGCCCCGGCCCCCCGCTGACGGTCCTGAACGGGTCTCGCCTCCGAGCACCGCGGGACGACCCCACATGCCGCGGACCGGTGTCGGCAGGCCGGGGGAGCGGGCCTCTTGAGGCGGACCGGTGTCGGCAGGCCGGGGGAGGCTTGAGGCGGAGACCGGTGTCGGAGGGCCGGGGGCGGGCCGCACGACACGGGCCGGTGTCGGCGGGCGGCGCGGGGCGGCTCGCCCGCCGACGGCGAAGGGGGGGGGGGGGGGGGGGTTGGGCTCCCCCCCCCCCCCCCCCATTCCCCTGGATCACACCCCACCACACTCCCCCCGCAGGCGCTCCCCCTGAACCACATCAACCCTGCCT
>NZ_JBVIAY010000016.1:225700-226178 GCF_055573695.1 Streptomyces sp. NPDC030143 | reverse complement strand
CGGGCGATCGTCGCCAGCGCGTCCGCGTCGTCCTGCGTGGGACACGCGACCCGGACGATCTGGCAGCCGGACGCCGTGAGCTCCGCGATCTGCTGAAGCGTGGCGCCGACGTCCGACGTACGGGTCGTCGTCATCGACTGCACCGACACCGGCGCGTCCCCGCCCACCGCCACGGAGCCGACCTGGATCCGCCGGCTCTTCCGGCGCTCGGCGAGCTTGGTCGGAACGGACGGCATGCCGAGAGAAATCGCAGTCATCTGCTGTGCAACCCCAAGTCGTGGATCAAGGTCCGGTCCCGTGAGCAAGCGGGCTCCGGCCTCCGAGATTACGGCACGGGCGTCGGCGCGAGCACATCCCGCTCGTAAACCCACTCATAGGGAGGCGGGGGGGGGAGGGGGGGGGGGGGGGGCCCCCCCCCCCCCCTCCCGGGCTGCGGGTCTTGCCCTTTTGCCATAAGAACATGTGGGGGAAGAGAGGG
>NZ_JBVIAY010000016.1:169759-225690 GCF_055573695.1 Streptomyces sp. NPDC030143 | reverse complement strand
CCATCAATGGTCGGTTGCGTACTCGTTCTTGGAGGAGTAGATCCTACCCCCTCCCCACCCCCCCCCCCCCCCCCCCCCCCCTCCCTCCCCCCCCCCCTCCCCCCCCCCCCCCCCCCCCCCCTCCCTCGACTGCGCGCGGCTAGGAGATTCTCACCGGGTTCACGACGTCCGCGATGAGGACGAGGATCGTGAAGCAGATGAAGATCCCCGCCACGACGTAGGCGACCGGCATCAGCTTCGCCACGTCGAACGGCCCGGGGTCGGGCCGCTTGAGCACCTTGGCCGTGTTGCGGCGCAGCGACTCCCACAGGGCGCCCGCGATGTGCCCGCCGTCGAGCGGGAGCAGCGGCAGCATGTTGAACAGGAACAGGGACAGGTTGAAGCCCGCGACCAGCATCAACGCCATCGCCAGCTGCTGGGTGGGCGGGATGTCCAGGGTGAAGATCTCACCGCCGACGCGGGCCGCGCCGACCACGCCCATGGGTGAGTCGGGTTCGCGGGGGGCGCCGTCGAAGGCCGCGTCCCACAGGGCGGGGATCTTGCCGGGCAGGGCGGCGAGGGAGTCGACGGCCTCGCCGATGCGCTCGCCCATCCAGGTCACGGACTCTCCGAAGTCCTGTTTGACGATGCCGGTGGCGGCGCTGAAACCGAGGAAGCCGGCGGTGACGAACTGCCCCTGGACGATCTGGCCGCCGGAGTCCTTCCTGGCGACCTGGTTGGTGGCGATGGTCGCCGTGAGGGTGACCTCCCGGCCGTCGCGTTCGACGACGATCGGGACGGTCCGGTCGGGGTTGGCGCGGATCAGGTCGGACAGTTCGTTCCAGTCGTCGGTCCGCACCCCGGCGAAGGAGACGATCTGGTCGCCGGCCTTGAGGCCGGCCGCCGCGGCCGGGGAGGCGGGGTCGCCGGTCCGGCAGGTATCGCGGTTCTCGCTCTGCTTGATGACGCACTGGGAGACCGAGCTGACCGTGGTGGTCTGCTGGGAGATGCCGAAGCCCATCAGGACGGTGAGGAACAGCGCCACGGCGAGGACCAGGTTCATGAAGGGGCCCGCGAACATCACGATGACCCGCTTCCACGGCTTGCGCGTGTAGAACAGGCGGGTCTCGTCGCCGGGCTTGAGCTCCTCGAACGCGGCGGAGCGGGCGTCCTCGATCATGCCGCGCCACGGCGAGGTGGAGCGGGCGGTGATCCGGCCGTCGTCACCGGGCGGGAACATGCCGATCATGCGGATGTAGCCGCCGAAGGGGATCGCCTTGACCCCGTACTCGGTCTCGCCCTTGTGGCGCGACCAGATGGTCGGGCCGAAGCCGACCATGTACTGCGGGACGCGGATGCCGAAGAGCTTGGCGGTGGACAGGTGTCCCAGCTCGTGCCAGGCGATCGAGACCAGCAGGCCGATCACGAAGACGACTATGCCGAGGATCATCATCAGGGACGTCATCAACGCGCCTCCGCGGTCGCCGTCTGTGCTGTCAGTTCCCGGGACCGGGCACGCGCCCAGGTCTCCGCTTCGAGGACGTCCGACACGGTGAGCGAGGTTCCCGTGACCGGCGTGCCGTGTTCCTCGACGACACGGGTGACGGTCTCCATGATCCCGTTGAACGGCAGGGCGCCCGCCCGGAACGCCTCCACGCACTCCTCGTTGGCGGCATTGAACACCGCCGGGGCCGTCCCCGCGAGCTCGCCCACGCGCCGGGCGAGGTTCACCGAGGGGAAGGCCTCGTCGTCGAGCGGGAAGAACTCCCAGGTCGACGCCTTGCTCCAGTCGAAGGCGGGGGCCGCGTCGGGCACCCGCTGCGGCCAGCCGAGGCCGATGGCGATGGGCCCGCGCATGTCGGGGGGCGTCGCCTGTGCCAGTGTCGATCCGTCCGTGAACTCAACCATCGAGTGGACATACGACTGAGGATGCACGACCACCTCAATGCGGTCGAAGGGAATGTCGTAGAGCAGGTGCGCCTCGATGACCTCCAGGCCCTTGTTGACGAGGGTCGCGGAGTTGATCGTGATCACCGGGCCCATGGCCCAGGTGGGGTGGGCGAGGGCGTCCTCGACGGTGACGTGCGCCAGCTCCTCCCTGGTGCGGCCGCGGAAGGGGCCGCCGGAGGCGGTGACGACGAGCTTGCGGACGTCGGCGCGGGTGCCGGCGGCGAGGGCCTGGAAGAGGGCGGCGTGCTCGGAGTCGACCGGGATGATCTGGCCGGGCTTGGCGAGCGCCTTCACCAGCGGGCCGCCGACGATGAGCGACTCCTTGTTGGCGAGCGCGAGGGTGCGGCCCGCCTCCAGGGCGGCGAGGGTGGGCGCGAGGCCGATGGATCCGGTGATGCCGTTCAGG
The DNA here is from genome assembly GCF_055573695.1 of Streptomyces sp. NPDC030143. Lineage (NCBI taxonomy): Bacteria > Bacillati > Actinomycetota > Actinomycetes > Kitasatosporales > Streptomycetaceae > Streptomyces > Streptomyces sp. NPDC030143. The sequence goes on along the minus strand of NZ_JBVIAY010000016.1, from coordinate 223,355 downwards.
ACGGTGTGGCAGTCGGAGGCCGCCACCTCGGTGGCGGCCTGCGGGCCGGCGAGGATCTCGGGCAGCGGCTCCCCGGCGCCGTACTCGGCGGTGAGCGCCTCGCGCAGCGCGGGTACGACGTCCTCGCGGGCGACCGCGACGGTCCGCACCCGCAGTCGGCGGGCCTGCTCGGCGAGGAGGGCGACCCGGCCGCCGTTGGCGGACAGGCCGGTCACCCGGAAGCGGTCCGGGTTGCGCAGCACGAGGTCGATGGCCTGCGTGCCGATCGATCCGGTGGAGCCGAGGACCACCACGTCCTTGGGTCCGTCGCCCGCGACGGGGTCGTAGACGAGGTGTGGATCGGCGAGGGGGGCTGGACTGTCGCTCATCCCCCCATTGTGGCCGTAACGGCCGCACGGCAGGACAGGGTGTCCCCCGCACGGGGGGACACCCTGGGCCCGCTCACCGGATCGGGCGGTGGACGTTCTCCCGCGCGCTCGGGCCGGGTGGGGTGTCGGCGATCCAGGGGCCGTCGCCCGACGGGTCGACGATGCCCTGCTCCAGCCAGGTGTAGCTGCCGGCCATGACGCCCTTGACGACCTTGCGGTCGAGGTCGTCGGTGTTGGACCACAGGCGGCCGAAGAGCTCCTCGACGCGGATGCGGGACTGGTGGCAGAAGGCGTCGGCGAGCTGGTAGGCCTCGCGGCCGTTCTCGCCGCGGGAGCGCAGCAGTTCGGCGCGGACGCAGGCCGCGCTCATCGCGAACAGTTCGGCGCCGATGTCGACGATGCGGCCGAGGAAGCCCTGCTTGGTCTCCATCCGGCCCTGCCAGCGGGACATGGCGTAGAAGGTGGAGCGGGCGAGCTTGCGGGCGTGGCGCTCGACGTAGCGCAGGTGCGGGGAGAGGTCGACGCCGTGCCTGAACTCGCTGTAGGAGTTCGGGAGCTGACCGGGCCCGGCGACGAGCCTGGGGAGCCACTTGGCGTAGAAGACGCCCGCGCCCGCACCGGCCCTCGCCTTGTCCTGGAGGGACTTGTCGGGGTCGATGAGGTCGCCGGCGACCGAGAGGTGGGCGTCGACGGCCTCGCGCGCGATCAGCAGGTGCATGATCTCTGTGGAGCCCTCGAAGATGCGGTTGATGCGCAGGTCGCGCAGGAGCTGTTCGGCGGGGACCGCCCGCTCGCCCCGGGCGGCCAGCGAGTCGGCGGTCTCGAAGCCGCGGCCGCCGCGGATCTGAACCAGCTCGTCGGCCATGCGCCAGCCCATCTCGGAGGCGAACAGCTTGGCGAGGGCGCCCTCGATGCGGATGTCGTTGCGGTCCTCGTCGGCCATCTGGCTCGACAGGTCCAGCACGGCCTCCAGGGCGAAGGTCGTCGCCGCGATGAAGGAGATCTTCGCCCCGACGGCCTCGTGGTGGGCGATCGGCTTGCCCCACTGCTCGCGGGCCGCCGACCACTCGCGGGCGATCTTCAGGCACCACTTGCCGGCGGCGACGCAGGACGCCGGGAGCGAGAGCCGGCCGGTGTTGAGGGTGGTCAGCGCGATCTTCAGGCCGGCGCCCTCGGGGCCGATGCGGTGGGCGGCGGGGACGCGGACCCGGTGGAAGCGGGTGACGCCGTTCTCGATGCCGCGCAGACCCATGAAGGCGTTGCGGTTCTCGACCGTGACGCCGGGCGTGTCGGCCTCCACGACGAAGGCGGTGATGCCGCCGGGGTGGCCCTCGGACTTCGGCACCCTGGCCATGACGACGAGGAGGTCGGCGACCACGCCGTTGGTGGTCCACAGCTTCACCCCGTCGAGGACGTAGTCGTCGCCGTCGGGCACCGCGGTGGTCGCGAGGCGGGCCGGGTCGGAGCCGACGTCCGGCTCGGTGAGGAGGAAGGCGCTGATGTCGGTGCGGGCGCACCGGGGCAGGAAGCGCTGCTTCTGCTCGGGTGTGCCGAACAGCTTCAGCGGCTGGGGGGCGCCGATCGACTGGTGCGCCGACAGCAGCACCCCGATCGCGGGGCTCGCGGAGCCGGCCAGGGCCAGGGCCTTGTTGTAGTACACCTGAGTGAGACCGAGCCCGCCGTACTTGGGGTCGATCTTCATGCCGAGCGCGCCGAGTTCCTTCAGGCCGGCCACGACCTCGTCCGGGATGCGCGCCTCGCGTTCGATGCGGGCGCCGTCCACCTGCGTCTCGCAGAAGGAGCGCAGCTTGGACAGGAACTGCTCGCCGCGCCGGACGGCCTCGTCGGTGGGCAGGGGGTGGGGGTGGATGAGGTCGGGGCGGAAGCGGCCGAGGAACAGTTCCTTGGCGAAGCTGGGCTTGCGCCAGTGCTGGTCGCGGGCGGCCTCGGCCACCTCACGGGCTTCACGCTCGGTGACGACGGGTTTCTTCAGGGGTGGTGCGGACATGAGGCTCACCTCGCCGCGAATCGGGATCTCGGACCTGAATCGGTTACTGACGGGTCCTACCCGATCGTTGGTACCCGATCCGGGGCGACCCCACCACCCCTCGCGCGTCCGGTGCCCCGATGCTTGCGCCGAACGGGTGCCCCGGAGGGGGTTCCCGAGGGTTGCGGGGCGGGGCGTTCCGGGGGGACGGTGCGCGTGCGCGGCCCGGTGGGTCGCCGCCCGGCGCGAAAAAGGTGTCGAAGCGCTTCGACAACGTATGGACACCCACTCCCGCTAGAGCTACTGTCGAACCACCCCCACTAGCCCTTGTTCCCACTGCGCGCTGTCGAAGCGCTTCACAAAGCTTGGAGAGCTGGATGGTCACCCTCGCCGAGGTCGCCCAGCACGCCGGAGTCTCGGCGAGCACGGTGAGCTATGTCCTCAGCGGCAAGCGGTCCATCTCCGCGACCACCCGGCATCGGGTCGAGCAGAGCATCCGCGAACTCGGCTATCACCCCAACGCCGGGGCTCGCGCCCTGGCCAGCAGCCGGTCGAACATCATCGCGCTGATGATCCCGCTGCGCACCGACATGTACGTGCCGGTGATGATGGAGATCGCCATCGCGGTGGCCACCACGGCCCGCACGCACGGCTACGACGTCCTGCTGCTCACGGGCGAGGAGGGCCCCGACGCCGTCCGTCGCGTCACCGGCAGCGGGCTCGCCGACGCGATGATCCTGATGGACGTCCAGCTCGACGACGAACGGCTGCCGCTGCTGCGCGGCACCGACCAGCCGTCCGTCCTGATCGGACTGCCCGCCGACACCAGCGGTCTGACCTGCGTCGATCTCGACTGGAGTGCGACCGGCGCGTTGTGCCTGGAACATCTGGCGACGCTCGGGCACCGGGATGTCGCCGTCATCGGCGAGGCCCCCGCGGTCTACGAACGGCACACCGGCTTCGCCGAGCTCACCCTCGACGGACTGCGCTCCCGGGCCCGGGAGCTGGGTCTGCGGGTGCTGCACCGACCGTGCGAGGGCGGTTACGACGCCATGGCCGTGACGCTGGCCCGGATCCTCGACGAGCGGCCGGGCATCACCGGCTTCGTCGTGCAGAACGAGTCGGCGGTCGAACCGCTGCTCGCGCTGTTGCGCCAGCAGGGCCGGGCCGTGCCCGAGGACGTGTCGGTGGTCGCGATCTGCCCGGACCAGGTCGCCGTCCAGGCCTCGGTGCGGCTGACCTCGGTCGCCATCCCCGCACAGGAGATGGGGAGGCGCGCCGTGGAGCACCTCGTGGCCAAGCTCGACGGGCGGGGCAGCGACGAGGTGGTGCTGATCGCCCCCGAGCTGACCGTCCGGGCGAGTTCGGGACCGTCCGCTTCCTGATCCCTGCGCCCCCGCCCGCCGACCGGCACCTCCCCCGTGTGACCCCGCTCGCCGACCATGACCTCCCCCGTCTGGCCCCTGTCGGGGCATCCCCGTGTCCTCTTCCAGGAGTACGCCTCGTGAATCAGCCTGCCGAGATCCACCCCAAGGTCAGCCTGGCCCAGTCCTCCCCCACCGTCGGCACCTTCCGCGAGCGGGACGGCGCGCTGGAGTGGAGCGGCCGTCAGGAGACCGTGCGCGTCGAGCCGTGGGGCCCGGACGCGGTACGTGTGCGGGCCCGGCTCGGCGGGCCGGTCCTTCCGGGGCTGCCGGGCGCCCTGCTCGACACCGCCCCGGCCACCGAGAGCACCGTCAAGATCGAGGACGGTGTCGGGCGGCTGACGGTGGGCGCGCTGACCGTCGAGGTCGACGCCGAGGGCCTGATCCGCTTCCTGCGCACCGAGGACGGCCGTGAAGTGCTGGCCGAGGAGCGCGCCCACTTCTGGTGGCCGGGCTCCCGCCTCTACACGGCCGTCGGCAACGGCTACCACCGGCTGGAGCAGCGGTTCGCCGCCTACGACGACGAGAAGCTGTACGGCCTCGGCCAGCACCAGCACGGGCGGCTGGACCAGAAGGGCCTGGTGCTGGACCTGGTGCAGCGCAACGCGGAGGTCGGCATCCCGGTGCTCACCTCCAGCCGCGGCTACACCCTGCTGTGGAACAACCCGGCGATCGGCCGGGTGGAGCTGGCCGGCAACGGCACCCGCTGGGTGGCGGACTCGGCCCGGCAGATCGACTACTGGATCACGGCGGGCGCCCCCGCGGACGCCCAGCGCCGCTACAGCGCGGTCACCGGCCGCACCCCGATGCTGCCGGAGTGGGCGGCGGGCTTCTGGCAGTGCAAGCTGCGCTACCGCACGCAGGACGAACTGCTCGCCGTGGCACGGGAGTACAAGCGCCGGAACCTGCCCCTCGACGTGATCGTCTGCGACTTCTTCCACTGGACGCATCTGGGCGAGTGGAAGTTCGACCCGAAGGAGTGGCCGGACCCGGCCGCGATGGTGCGGGAGCTGGACGAGCTCGGCATCAAGCTGGTCGTCAGCGTCTGGCCGTCGGTGTCGCCGCTCTCCGAGAACCACCCGGTCATGGAGCAGCGCGGCTACTTCATCGGCACCCAGTACGGCCCCATGGCGCACGCCGACTGGCCGGACAAGGAGGTCGCCTCCACGGTCCAGGTGGCCTTCTACGACGCCACGAACCCCGAGGCCCGTGACTTCGTGTGGTCGCGCGTCCGTGACAACTACCTCGTGCCGTACGGCATCACCGCCTTCTGGCTGGACGCCTGCGAGCCGGAGCTGAAGCCGGGCTTCCAGGAGAACCTGCGCTACTGGGCGGGCCCCGGCCTGGAGGTCGGCAACCTGTACCCGGCCGAGAACGCCCGCACCTTCCACGAGGGCCTGCGCGCGTCGGGCGAGGAGGAGATCATCACCCTCAACCGCTCCGCGTGGGCGGGCAGCCAGCGCTACGGCGCCGCCCTGTGGTCGGGGGACATCGGCACCGACTTCGCGACCCTGCGCCGGCAGATCGCGGCAGGTCTGAACACCGCGCTGTCGGGGATCCCCTGGTGGAACACGGACATCGGCGGCTTCCACGGCGGCGACCCGGACGACCCGGCGTACCGCGAGGTGATGGTCCGCTGGTTCCAGTTCGGCGCGCTGTCGCCGCTGATGCGCCTGCACGGCTTCCGCGACCCCGGCATGCCGCTCGGCCCGGACATGACCGGCGGGCCCAACGAGGTGTGGTCGTACGGCGAGGAGGCCGGCGCGATCCTGGAGAAGTACCTGCGGCTGCGCGAGCGGCTGAAGCCGTACGTCCTCGAGGTCATGCGGGAGGCGCACGAGGAGGGGCTGCCGGTGATGCGGCCGCTGTTCCTGGAGTTCCCGCAGGACGCGGCGACCTGGTCGGTGGACGACTCCTACCTCTTCGGCCGGGACCTGCTCGTCGCACCGGTGCTGACGTCGGGGGCCACGGTCCGCACGGCCTACCTGCCGGCGGGCGCGCGCTGGACGGACGCGTGGACGGGTGAGACGTACGAGGGCGGGACGGCCGTGACGGTCGACGCCCCGCTGGACCGGATCCCGCTGTTCCTGCGGGACGGGGCGCGGCTGCCCGTAGCGGAGTAGCGGCGTCGGGGGGAGGGTGCGGCCGGCCCCGTGGGGGGGGGAGGGACCGGCCGCACCGTCGGGTGCGTCAGCGGCAGACCGAGGCCAGGGAGCGGACGAGGGCGCGGGTGTGCAGGGCGTCCGGGTGGCGTTCGCGAAATCGCATGGCGTCATGCAACCGCACCCGCGCCCGGGCGGGGAGCCGCCCCGCGGACGGCTCCCCGTTTTCTCAACTGCTGCTTACCGTCAGGTTGTTGGTCTGGAAGTTCAGACCCCCGGACGACGAGGTGATCTCGAAGCCGAACTGCACGTCACCGATCGTCTCGTTGCCCATCCAGCCCTTGGTGTCCTTGATCCACTTCATGATCGGCAGGATCTGGACGGTGCCGGCGGTGGAGTCCGAGGTGCGCAGGAACGAGAAGACGTCCCAGTAGGTGCCGTCGCCCCGGTAGACGCGGCCCTTGTAGACGTTCCAGCTGTGCCCGCCGAGCGTGACGCTCTGCTGGAAGGTGCCGAGGGCGCCGACGGCCCCGTTGTAGTTGACCCACAGCATCGTCTCGTAGTCGTAGTCCGTGTCCCAGATGTCGTACGAGGTGTTGTACGCGCCCGAGGACGGGACGGTGACGTTGTAGCTGCTGTTGAGCGAGCCGAGGGAGGTGATCGTCTTGTTGATCACCTTCTTGGCGTTGGGGTAGGACTTGATGCCGCCGGTGTTGGGGTGGTTGGCCCAGACGCCCCAGTTGGTGCCGGAGTTGGCCCAGATGCACTGGCTGCCGGCACCTCCGCCCCAGATGTTGTTGTAGAGGGTGTAGCCGTTCAGGCTGGTGTTGCCCCACCGGTCGCAGGTGTTCCAGACGGCGGCCGAGGCGGGGGCGGAGGCGAGGCCGATGGTGGCGCCCAGCGCGAGGGCGGGGGCCAGCAGGACCTTGGTGATCCTGTTCAGGGTGTGGGAAGCCATGGGGTCCCTTCCAGGGGTGGGGGGAGGTGCGGGGGGAGGATCACCACGACCCCAGAGTGAGGACGTGGTCTTCTCCGGCGACGAGGTCGAGCGGTTCGGCGCCGGAGGAAGTCCGCAGTTCGACGCGGTGGGTGCGGTGCGGTCGCAGGACGGCGCGGGCGCCCTCGGGCCGCCAGCGCAGGTCGAGCTCGGCACCGAACCGGGTGCGGACCCCGCGCAGTTCGCCGGCCGGGAGCGCGGCAGGCAGCGCGGGGAGCAGGACCAGCCGGTCGGGGGTCGACTGGACGAGCATCTCGATCAGGACGGCGGGCAGGGTATGGGCGGCGTCGGCGTTGTAGACGTCGCGGTGGGGGTAGTGGGCGCTCATCAGCGAGTCGTGGAAGAAGTCGCCCTCCAGCACCCGGGCGAGGGCCCGGTCGACGCGCCGGCCGTCGCGCAGCCGGGCGGCGATCAGCGCGTGGTGGAGGTGGCCGTGCGCGGAGTCGTTCTCGGCGCCGCGCAGTTCCAGCGCGCGGTGGGCGGCGGCGGCCAGGCGCGGGGTGTCGTAGGGGTTGATCTCGTCGAGGGGCCAGACGGCGTAGAGGTGGCTGAGGTGGCGGTGGTCGTAGCTGTCGTCGAGGCCGGGGCGGGCCCATTCGGCGAGGGCGCCGTCGGCGTTGGTCCGGTGCGGCGGCAGCCGGTCGGCGAGGGCGCGCCAGCGGTCGGCCTCCTTGGGGCTGTGCGGGTGGTAGTCGGCGGCGGTGAGGAGGGCGTGCCGGGCGGCGGAGAGGTCCATGGCCGCGTTGATCGCGCCCCAGCTCGCGTTCGCGGGCCGGTTCTCCGGGGAGTAGGACGGGACGACGACGAGCCGGCCGTCCTCGTCGGTGCGGGTGAGGAAGTCCTCGTAGAAGCGGGCCACTTCGGCGAGGGCCGCGGCGGTGCGCGGGTCGCGTGCGCCGCGGGTGTCGTCGTGGTCGACGAGCGGCTTGAGCAGCCAGTCGGCGCCGGCGGTCCACAGGTGGAGGGGGTACTCGCGGCTGAAGTGGTACGTCAGCCCCGACTCGCCGTCGGTGTGGGCGGGCGCGACCGCGCCCCGGGCGCCGAAGACGGCGCGGGCGTTCTCCCGCCAGTCCGGCAGCTGGCGCTCGACGAGGGCGGCCAGGGCCGCGGTGACCTCGGGCAGGGCCGCGGCGGCCGCGGACGCGGTCTGGAGGTTGAGGTTGGCGTCGTTGGTGAACGCCCCCGACCAGGCGGTGTCCCAGTCTCCCGTCCACAGACCGGTGAGCCGGGGCGGGAGGAGGCCGCAGGCGCTGAGCAGGTGGTAGCGGCCGGCCGCGAAGAGCCGCTCCAGGAGCGCGCCGCTGCGGGGGCGCTTCAGCAGTTCGGAGCCGGGCAGGGCGCGTTCGTCCGGGTCGGCGGCGAGGTCGAGGGCGACCCGTTCGTAGGCGGCGCGGTGGAGGTCGGTGTGCCGGGCGAGGAGGTCCTCGTACGACCGGTCCGCGAGCAGGGTGCGCAGGGCGCGGGTCTCCGCGGTGACGTCGAGTTCACCGGTGTGCCGCCGCACGCGGGTGAGGAGCAGGACGGAGTCGGCGTCCTCGACGCGGGCGGCGCCGGACGCGGCGAGGGTCACCCGGCCCCCGGTGACCGCGACGAGGGTGACGCCGGTGTAGCCCTCGTCGTCGCCCGGGTAGCGGGCGCGGAGGCTGAGGGCGGCGCCCTCGGGGGTGAGGAGGGTGCCGTGGCCGACGGAGAGGCCGGTGGGGGCGCCCGGGAGACGGTGGTCGAGCTCGATGCCGAGGGTGAGGCCGCGGGCGGTGACGTGCTGGACGATCACGTCGTCGGCGCGGGAGACGAAGACCCGGCTGGTCCAGTCGCCGCGGGTGGCGGTCGTCTCGCCGGTGGCGAAGTCGACCCGGCGCCGGTAGCGGGGGCCGTGGGCGGCGGACCGTCGCAGCCGCACCTGGAAAGCGGGGTGGAAGGGCCGCACCCACTGCATCGGGCGTCCGTCGGTGAAGCTCTCGGCGGCCGTGAGGTCTCCGGCCAGCAGCCGGTCCTGGAGGGCGGGGAGGTCGGCGGCCAGCTCGGGGGGCCGGCGGTGCTCGGTGCCGTTCGGGCGGACGAGGGTGTGGTGCGTGACGACGACCCGGTCGTCCTCGGGGTCGCCGAGGACGAGGGCGCCGTGGTGGCCGTTGCCGCTGAGGAAGCCGTCCTCCCAGCGGGCGGCGGGGTGCGGCTCCCAGGTTCCGTGGACGGGTCCGCTCGTCATGGCGCGAGGACCGCCGCTCCGTAGCGGCCGAGGGCGACCGTGTCCGTGACGGTCGTGCCGGTGAGCAGGTCGCGGTGGGTGCCGGGGACCTCGGCGGTCACCGGTTCACGGCCGTGGTTGAGCAGGAACAGCAGTTCGCCGCGGCGCACGGCCTCGACACCGGCGGGGAGGTCGTCGAGCACGGGCCGGACGCCGGCCCCGGCGGCGATCCGGGCGAGCAGCGCGCGCAGGGCCTGCGGCTCGGGCAGCGTGGAGACGTACCAGGCGCGACCCCGCCGCAGGACGGCGGGCAGCCCGTCGAGCTCGCCGCCCCGGTAGGGGATCGTCTCGGCGACGGCTGCCGGGTCCGGCTCGATCTCCTCGGACCACAGGGTGCCGCGGAAGCCGTCGCAGTCGACGGTCTCCTCCGGTTCCAGCGGCCACCACTCGTGCAGGGTGCGGATGCCGAACAGCGCGCGCAGCCGGGCGTCCATGCCGCCGTCGCGGACCCGGTCGTCCTGGTCGGCGACGCCGGTGAGGAAGCCGGTGACGAGGGTGTTGCCGCCGTCGACGTAGGCGAGGAGGTTGTCGATCGCCGCGTCGGTGAGGAGGTAGAGCTGCGGGACGACGACCATCCGGTAGGCGGTGAGGTCGTGTTCGGGGTGGGCGAAGTCGGTGGCGAACTGCCCCTCCCACAGGGCGCGGTGCCAGGCGTGCAGCAGGGCCGCGTGGTCGACGTGGGTGGACGGGCGGCCGTCCTGGGCGCTCGCCCACCAGGCGTGCCAGTCGTGCAGGATCGCGACGTCCGCGCCGACCCGGCGGTCCGCCACCTCGGGGGCGAGGGCGGCGAGTTCGGCGCCGAGCTGCCTGATCTCCTGGTAGGTCCGGCCCTCCTCCCCGGCGTGGCTGACCATGCCGGAGTGGAACTTCTCCGCGCCCTGGCGGGACTGCCGCCACTGGAAGTAGCAGACGGCGTCCGCCCCCCGGGCCACGGCCTGGAGGGACCAGAGCCGGTTGAGGCCGCGTGGCTTGGGGTGGTTGACGCCGCGCCAGTTGACGGGCCCGGCCGCCTGTTCCATCAGCATCCAGGGGCCGCGCGCCTGGGAGCGGGTCAGGTCCTGGACGAGGGCGCCGTTCTGGGCGCCGAGGGGGTCGCGCGGGTCGGGGTAGAGGTCGACGGAGACGACGTCCTCCTCCTCGGCCCAGCGCCAGGCGTCCTGGCCGGACCACAGCGGCATGAAGTTGGTGGTGACCGGGATGTGGGGGGTGTGCCGGGTGACGATGTCGCGTTCGGCGGTGTAGCACTCCAGGAGCATGTCGGAGGTGAAGCGCCGGAAGTCCAGCACCTGGGTGGGGTTGCGCAGGTAGTGGGGGCGGCGTGCGGGCAGGATGCCGTCCCAGCTGTCGTAGCCCTGGCTCCAGAAGGCGGTGCCCCAGGCCTCGTTCAGGGCGTCGAGGGTGCCGTACTTCTCCCGCAGCCAGCGGCGGAAGGCGGCGGCGGCCTCGTCGCCGTGGTCGAAGGTGCAGTACTCGTTGTTGATGTGCCACATGGTGAGGGCGGGGTGGCCGCCGTAGCGGGCTGCCAGGTCCTCGGTGATGGCGGCGGCGTAGCGGCGGTAGGTGGCACTGGAGTGGGAGAAGTGCTGGCGGCCGCCCCACCACTCGACGTCGCCGTTCTCGTCGCGGGGCAGGGTGTCCGGGTGCAGCCGGCCCATCCAGGGCGGGGGCGCGGAGGTGGGGGTGGCCAGGACGACGCCGACGCCGTTGGTGTGCATCAGGTCCATCAGCCGGTCCAGCCAGCCGAACTCCCGCGCGCCGGGCTCGGGTTCGAGCTTCGACCAGGAGAAGACGCCGAGGGTGACGGAGTTGACGCCGGCGTCCTTCATCAGCCGGACGTCGTCGTGCCAGGTCTTCTCGGGCCACTGCTCGGGGTTGTAGTCGCCGCCGAAGAGGATGCGGCCGCGGGTCGCGTCACGCAGTGTCGGCCTGTCACGCATAGGACGGGCTCCCCGTACTGGATGCCGCTCCCGTTGGTGACGAGGCGGACGCGGCCGGGTGCGCCGGGTCGACGGTCATGGCCTCCACGCCGAGCAGGTTCCGGTCGTCCCGGCCGAGGTGGTCGGTGAGGGGGGTCCAGCGGGCCGCTCGGTCGTCCCGGCGGTGGGCGCCGCCGATATCGGTACGGGCGTGGGCGAGGCCGCGCACGGCCGGGTGGAAGAGGACGCCGGTGACGGAGCCGGTGCCGCCGATCACCGCGTTGCGCCAGCGGTAGGCGGGGGCGGCCGCGGGCGCGGCGGCTCGGGCGGTCGTCCGCCGGGCGGGGAGGCTGGTGAGAGCGGCTGCGGCGGCCGTCCCGGCGAGGACGGTGCGACGGGTGAACATGGGGAACCTCGCAGGGGTGTTCTCATGGGCCTGGGTTCTTGGGTGCCGTGGGTTGCCGCGGCGAGGTGCAGCCCGGTGCTGACCGGGGGGGAGCCGTCTGTGGGTCGGGAGCCGCCCGGGAATCTCCCGGTCCTTCGGGGCCCTGAGGGAGGAGCGCATGCCGGGGTGCACGGCTCGACCGGGCGGCGGGCGGGAGTGCGCGGGCCTCGGCGGCTAGGGCAACCGCGCGACCGGCCGGACTCGGCCCGCGGGTCACCGGACGGGGTCGGTCCGGGCGTCAGCCCTTCACCGCTCCGGTCAGCATCCCCTTCTTGAAGTGCTTCTGGACGAACGGCGACAGAACGGCCACCGGCAGCAGCGCCATCACCATGACCGCCATCTGCACGGCCAGCCCGGACAGTTGGCCCGTCTTGATGGCCTGCCCCAGTCCGACCGGGGCCTCCTGCTTCTGGACGAGCTGGATCATGACGTTCTGCAGCGGCATCATGTTCTGGTCGTTGAGGTACAGCGACGCGTTGAACCACGCGCTCCAGTACCCGACGGCGTAGAACAGCGTGATCACCGCGATGACCGCCCGCGAGAGCGGCATGACGATCTGCCACAGGATCCGGGCGTCACCGGCGCCGTCGATGCGCGCGCTGTCGATCAGTTCCTGCGAGATCCCCATGAAGAAGCCCCGCAGCACCAGGATGTTGAAGACGCTCACCGCGCTCGGCAGGATCAGCGCCAGATAGGTGTCGGTCAGCCCGAGCGACTGCACCAGCAGGTACGTCGGGATGAGGCCGGCGCTGAAGAACATCGTCGCGAGCAGGATCATCAGCAGCCAGCGGTGCGCGAGCGACCCCGTGCGGGACAGCCCGTACGCGCACAGCACGGACACCGTCATCGAGAACGCCGTGCCGACCAGGGTGATCAGCACGCTGATGACCGCCGCGCGGGTGACCTGCCCGCCGCTGAGCAGCTCCCGGTAGGCGACGAAGGTGATGCTCTTGGGCACCATCACCAGACCGCCCGCCTCGTCGATGGTCTTGCGCGAGGAGAGGCTGGTGACGACGACGATCCACAGGGGGAAGAGGATCGCCAGGCAGGCGAGGGACAGGGCCAGCCCCTTGCCCGCGAGGCCGGCCCGGGTGGGTGCCTCCTCCCACACCGGTCGCGGAGGGGCGGCCCACAGGCCGGGCCTGCGCGCGGACTCGTGCACGCTCTCGTCGATGACGGCGGTCACTTCTTGTACACCCCCTGCTCGCCCATGAGATGGGCCACCTTGTTCGCGACGAGGACCAGGCCGAGACTGATGATGCCCTTGATGAGCCCGGCGGCGGCCGCGTAGCCGAAGTCCTGGTTGCGCACGCCGTTCCACCACACGAAGGTGTCGAGGACCTCCGCCGCCCCGGGACCCACCGCGTCGCGTTGCAGCAGGATCTGTTCGAAGCCCACGGTGAGGGCGTCGCCGACGCGCAGCACCAGCAGCAGGGCGATCACCGGGCGCAGAGCGGGCAGGGTGACGTGCCACATGCGGCGCCAGCGGTTGGCGCCGTCCATCGCGGCCGCCTCGTACAGGTCCGGTGGGACGGAGGCCAGCGCGGCGAGGAAGACGATGATCCCCCAGCCGGCGTCCTTCCACACGCTCTGCGCGGTGACCAGGAACGCGAAGGTGTTGGGGTCGGTCATGATGTCGACGCCGTCGTAGCCGTGTTCGCGCAGCAGCTGGGAAAGGATGCCCGCCCCGCCGAACAGTTGCTGGAACACCGCGATGACCAGCACCCACGAGAAGAAGTGCGGCAGGTAGAGGATCGCCTGCGACACCGCCCGCACCCGGGGCCTGACCACGCTGTTGATGAGCAGCGCGAGCAGGATGGGGATGGGGAAGTACAGAACCAGCTGGAGGAAGAACAGCACGAGCGTGTTCTGGACGGCGCCCCAGAAGGCCGAGTCCTCGAAGAGCCGCTGGAAGTTCTCCAGGCCCACCCACGGGCTGTGGAGGATGGAGACGACCCCGTTGTCGCTGATGTAGGGGTCGTATTCCTGGAAGGCCACGACGTTGCCGAGGATCGGCACGTAGTTGAAGACCAGCACCAGGGCGAGCGCCGGCAGGGTCATCAGGAGCAGGACGCGGTCGCGTCTGAACCTGAGCCGCAGATCCACCTTTCCGGAGGGGCGGTGCGCCCCGGGACCGGTGGCGTCGTCGGACGCCACCGGGGTCTTCTCCTTCTCGTCGGCCTCGGCCCTGCTGCGAGGCACCGTGCTGTGCGACACGGCTGTTCTCCTTGCCTGGGTGCCGGGTCAGCTCGCGGTCGAGCCGTTGTCGTCGAGCAGTTTCTTGTACCAGTCGCGCAGCTGGTCGCCGCCCTTCTTGCGCCAGTCGGAGACGGCCTGCTGCATGTCGCTGACCTTCTTGCGGCCGCGGACGATGTCGTCCTCCAGCTGCTCGAAGTCGTTGGAGAGGTTGGTGTAGCGGGCGGGTTCGGTGATCTGCATGCCGTAGAACGACGTCTTCTTGGTGAAGGCGCCCATGCGCTGCTGCCACTCCACCGCGCCCCGGGCGATGTCCGGGAAGTCCGGGCGGGCGATGGTCGCGGCGGGGCTGGCGACCATGACGTAGGCGTTGGCGACCTCGATGTTGCCCTTGTCGTTCTTGGCGGGCACACCGTCCTTCACCGTGTAGTGGGTGCCCTCGACGCCGTAGTTGGTGAGCATGTACTCCTTCGTGCCGTACGGGGCGGCGGTCACGTTGGCGACGGCCAGGACGTCGCGGACGACGGCCTCGGAGGCGCGCTTGTTGACGAACGCGAAGATGTTCGCCGGGTTGGTGGCGAAGAGCGTCGGGGCGCCGCCGTCGTGGCCGAAGATGTCCATGCCCCAGATCCTGAAGTCCGGGTTCTGGGCCTGCTGGATGGCCTGCTGACCCCACCAGTTGGAGAGGTCGTTGTTGTAGATCAGGAACTCGCCGGCGGCGAACTTGGTGCTCGGGTCGACGGCCTGACTCTTGCCGAGCCGGCCGTCGGGGTGGACGTATCCCGCGGCGAACAGCTTGCGCGTCCACTCCAGCGCCTCGAGGTACTCCTCGGTCTCCACGCGGTAGACCAGCTTGCCGTCGACGAGGTTCCAGCCGAGCGCCTTCTCGTTCCCGGGCATCACGCCGAAGACGGAGAACGCCGTCCACTTCATGTCGTTGCAGGCCCAGCGCTTGGCCCTCGCGTTGGTGATGTCCTTGGCCAGGGCCATGAACTCGTCCGCCGAGCGGGGGACCTCGTAGCCCTCCTTGTCGAAGACGTCCTTGCGGTAGAAGGGCACGATGTTGTTGACGTACGAGGAGGGCATCGGCAGTCCGCGCAGGGCGCCGCCGAAGATCGACCGCTGCCAGGCGTCGGTCGGGATCGCCGCGAGGTTCGGGTACTCCTTGACCTTGTCCCCGGCCAGGTAGGGGCTGAGGTCGGCGAACTTGCTGATGATGGCGCTGGGTATCTTGCCGCCCATGTTCCAGCCCGGGACCACCACGACGTCGGGGACGTCGCTGGAGGCGAGGACCGCGCCGAGCTTCTGGTCGTAGGTGTTGCCGTCCTGGTTCTGCCACTGGACGTCGACGCCGATCAGGTCGTTCATCGCCTTGTAGTAGGCGTTGCCACTCTTGGGCGGCGAGCCCCAGAACGGCGACATGACGGTGATCCTGCCGCCCTTGCCGAGCTTCTGGGGCACCGAGGTCTTCAGGGTGGCCGTGTCCACCTTGCCGGTGAAACCCATCGCCGAGCCGTTCTTGGCGGGGATGTCGGGCGGGACGACGTTGCTGGCGACGTACGCAGGGAGGATCTTCTTGGCTTCCTTGCCCGAGGTGGTGCCCTCGCGCGATCCGCCGTCAGAACCGCCGCAGGCGGCCAGCAACGGCATCCCTCCCGCCACCGCTGCGGTGGCGACCGCCGTGGAGGCGAGGAAGCTTCTCCGGCTGGGCCCGGAGGAGGCGGAAGCGGCGTTCGGCGTCATTGCGTCAACCCTTCATGGCGCACCAGGACACCCGGCGGTGGCCGTCGGCAGCGGTGTCTCGAGTGGAACTGGCTGAGCTGAAGCGGTTCCCGGCCCTAGCGTCGGACCCGCGAGCCTCGTCGGCGGCGACTCCGCACAGTCGAAGGATCGTCGAAGCGCTTCGATGTTGCTGTGAGGTTAAGTGAAGCCATGGGGGCGCACAAGAGTCGCATCCAAGATTCCTCCGAGCCATCCCGATTTCCGTCGTGCTCGTATACGGCGGGAAATGACGCCCGTACGCCGGAGTTGTTGCGGTGGGGTCTCTTGACACCCACCCCGCCGCCGAATGAGCATCGAAGCGCTTCGAAAGCTTCTCCCCGCTCCATCGCAAAGGGAACTCCACGTGACCGCACCCACGCCGCCCACGCCGCCTTTCCGCGATCCGCACCTGCCGTTCGTGAAGCGCATCGACGACCTGCTGTCGCGACTGTCCCTGGACGAGAAGGTCTCCTTCCTGCACCAGTTCGCCCCCGCCGTCGAGCGGCTCGGCATCCCCGCGTTCCGCACCGGTCAGGAGGCTCTGCACGGAGTGGCGTGGATGGGCCCGGCGACGGTCTTCCCCCAGGCCGTGGGCCTCGGCGCGACCTGGAACCCGGAGCTGGTGCGCCGGATCGGCGACGCGGTGTCCAAGGAGGCCCGCGCGATGCGGGCCCGCGACGAGCGCGTCGGCCTGAACGTCTGGTCCCCCACGGTCAACCTGCTGCGCCACCCCCTGTGGGGCCGCAACGAGGAGGGTTACAGCGAGGACCCCCGGCTGACGTCGGCCATCGCCGTCGCGTACACGCACGGGCTGCGCGGCGAACATCCCACGTACTGGCGCACGGCCCCGGTGCTCAAGCACTGGCTGGCACACAACAACGAGACCGGCCGGGACGTCACCTCGTCCTCGGTGCGTCCGCGCGTGCTGCACGAGTACGACCTGCGCGCCTTCCGCGAGACGGTGGAGGCGGGCGCGGTGGCCGGGGTGATGCCGGCGTACAACCTGGTCAACGGGCGCCCCAACCACGTCTCGCCGCACCTGCGCGAGCATCTGCGCACGTGGACCGAGGAGGACCTGCTGGTCTGCTCGGACGCGGGCGCGCCCTCGAACCTGGTCGACTCCGAGCACTACTTCGACACCCACGAGGAGGCGACGGCGGCCTCGCTGGTCGCCGGCGTGGACAGCTTCACCGACCACGGCACGGACGGTTCGAAGATCACCGCACGGGTGCGGGGAGCGCTGGAGCAGGGCCTGCTCACCGAGGCCGACATCGACACGGCGGTCCGCCGCCAGCTGTCGGTCCGCTTCCGCCTCGGCGAGTTCGACCCGCACTACGACCCGCACGCGGGAACCGGTGAGTTCGACACCCCGGCGCACCGGGAGCTCGCGCGGGAGGCGGCCGAGCAGGCGGTCGTGCTGCTGCGCAACGACGGGGTGCTGCCGCTGGCCGCCGACGCGCGGATCGCGGTCGTCGGCCTCCTCGCCGACGAGTGCAAGCTCGACTGGTACAGCGGCACCCTGATCCACCGCTCCACGCCCCTGGAGGGGCTGTACGAGCGGTTCGGCGCGGATCGGGTCGACTTCGCGGAGGGGGTGGACCGGGTCCGGCTGAGGACCGCCGCGGGAACGTTCCTGACGGTGCCGTCCGCTCCGGAGACCGCCGACGAGGTGCGCGGCGCCGAGGGCGCCCTGGACCCGGCGCTGCTCACCGGCCGCACCGACCTGCCGCCGCTCACCACCACCGCGGAGGGCACGGAGTTCGCGCTCGTCGACTGGGGCGAGGGCGTCCTGACGCTGCGCGCGCCCGACGGCCGCTGGCTGTCGGTCGCCGAGGACGGCTTCCTGCGCGCCTCCGCCGACGAGCCGGGCGGCTGGATCGTCCAGGAGACGTTCCGCCTCGAACCGCATGAGAACGGTCACCTCCTCCAGCACCTGGGAACGGGTCGCCCTGTCTGTGTGACCGCCGAGGGCGTGAAGGTTGCCGAGAACGATCCCGAGGTGTTCGAACTCGTCGTCGGTGAACGGGGCGAGGACGCCGTGGCGCGCGTCGCGGCCGAGGCCGACGTCGTGATCGTCGTGGCGGGCAACGACCCGCACATCAACGGCCGGGAGACCGAGGACCGCACCACGCTGCGACTGCCCGCACAGCAGGAGCGGATCCTCGAGGCTGCCCGTGCCGCGAACCCGCGGACCGTGCTGGTGCTGGTGTCGGCGTACCCGTACGCCTTCGAGCCCGGCCGGCTGTCGGCGGCGCTGTGGACCGCGCACGGCGGGCAGGCCGCGGGCACCGCCCTGGCGCGGGTCCTGGCCGGTGACGTCTCCCCCGCGGGCCGGCTGCCGCAGACCTGGTACGCCGACGACGCCGACTTGCCGGACCTGCTCGACTACGACGTGATCGGCGGCCGGCAGACGTACCTGTACTTCGAGGGTGCCCCACTGTTCCCGTTCGGCCACGGCCTGTCCTACGCCTCGTTCCGGTACGCCGACCTGGCGGTGAGCGTCACCGACGACCGCGTGCGGGTCACCTTCACCGTCGCCAACACCGGGGACGTCACCGCCGACGAGGTCGCCCAGCTCTACACTCGGGCGGTGGACCCGTCGGTCGTCCGTCCGCGCCGCGAGCTGCTGGCCCACCACCGGGTGACGCTGGACCCCGGGGCGAGGACCGAGCTCGCCTTCGAGGTGCCGCTGTCCGCCTTCGCGTTCTGGGACGTGGCCCGGGGCGGCTGGCGCCGCGAGCCGGGCGCGTACGACCTGCTGGTCGGCGCGTCCAGCGAGGACGTGCGACTGCGGACGACGGTGACGCTCGACGGCGAACCGGGCGCGCCCCGCGCGGTCCGCGGGCAGGGCCTGGACGCGGTCGACTTCGACGAGCAGAGCGGCACGCGGATCGTGGACCGGACGAAGGTCTCGGGCGACGCGGTGACGCCCGCGGCGGGCGGCTCGGGCGAACTGCTCTACCGCTCCTGCGACTTCGGGACCGGCGTCGGACACGTCCGGGTGGAGGTGGCGGGCGAGGGCACGGTCGAGGTGTCCCTGGCCGACGGCCGGGCCCTGGCCGTGCTGACCCTCGACGCGCCCACGCAGGGCCCGTACGACTACACCGCCCTCGAGGCCCCGTTCGCCGCCGAGGGCGTGCGGGACCTGCGACTCGGACTGCGCGGCCCGTTGCGGCTGGCGCACGTCGGCTTCTCCGGTTGAGGGTCCGGAACAGGCCGACGCGAAGAAGGGGCCCGGCACCGGAAGGCATCGGTGCCGGGCCCCTTTGGGCCCACCTTAGCTGAAAATGGTTCCCATTAACTAGAGGGCGAGCCCGGTCAGGACCAGGACGCGCTCGTAGGTGTAGTCGTCCATCGCGAACCTCACGCCCTCGCGGCCCACGCCCGACTGCTTGGCGCCGCCGTACGGCATCTGGTCGGCGCGGTAGGAGGGCACGTCACCGATGACGACACCGCCGACCTCCAGTGCCCGGTGGGCGCGGAACGCGACCTGGAGGTCGTGTGTGAAGACGCCCGCCTGGAGGCCGTACTTGGAGTCGTTGACCGCGGCGAAGGCCTCGGCCTCCCCGTCCACCCTGCGCACGGTGAGCACCGGCCCGAAGACCTCCTCGCAGGCGAGAGTGGTGTCCGCG
The DNA here is from genome assembly GCF_055573695.1 of Streptomyces sp. NPDC030143. Taxonomy (NCBI): domain Bacteria; kingdom Bacillati; phylum Actinomycetota; class Actinomycetes; order Kitasatosporales; family Streptomycetaceae; genus Streptomyces; species Streptomyces sp. NPDC030143. The sequence continues at coordinate 204,282 of NZ_JBVIAY010000016.1, read as the reverse complement.
GGCACGTCGGTGAGGACGGTCGGCGCGTAGGAGGCGCCGTCGCGCTTGCCGCCGGTGAGGAGCCGCGCGCCGGCCGCGACCGCCTCGTCCACCCACGCCTCCACCCGCCGGGCGGCGTCCTCGCTGACCAGCGGGCCGACGTCGGTGCTGTCGTCGGAGGGGTCACCGGTGACCTGCGCCTCGACGGCGGCGACGATGCGCGGCAGCAGCCGGTCGTACACCGAGGAGTCGGCGATGACCCGCTGCACCGAGATGCAGGACTGGCCGCCCTGGTAGTTGGAGAAGGTGGCGATGCGGTCGGCCGCCCGGTCGAGGTCGGCGTCGGAGGCCCAGTCGCCGAGGACGACGGCCGCGCCGTTGCCGCCCAGCTCCAGGGTGCAGTGCTTGCGCGGCACCGAGTCCATGATCGCGTAGCCGACCTTCTCCGAGCCGGTGAAGGAGATGACCGGCAGCCGCTCGTCCTGGACGAGGGCGGGCATGCGGTCGTTGGAGACCGGGAGGATGGACCAGGAGCCGGCGGGCAGCTCCGTCTCGGCGAGCAGGTCGCCGATGACCAGACCGGACAACGGGGTCGCGGGGGCCGGCTTGAGGATGATCGGCGCGCCGGCCGCGATCGCCGGGGCGACCTTGTGGGCGCACAGGTTCAGCGGGAAGTTGAACGGCGCGATGCCGAGGACGACACCCTTCGGGAAGCGCCGGGTCAGGGCGAGCCGGCCCTGGCCGCCGAGGTCGGTGTCGAGCCGCTGGGCCTCGCCCCCGTTGAACCGGCGGGCCTCCTCGGCGGCGAACCGGAACACGGAGACGGCGCGGCCGACCTCGCCGCGCGCCCACTTGATCGGCTTGCCGTTCTCGGCGGAGATCAGCTGCGCGATCTCCTCGGTGCGCTCGACGAGCCGCTTGCTGACGTGGTCCAGGGCGGCGGCGCGGACGTGGGCCGGGGTGGCGGCGAACTCGTCCCGCACGGCGTACGCGGCGGCGACGGCCTCCTCGACCTGGGCGTCGGTCGGCACGCTGACCCTGCCGACGAGCCGGCCGTCCCACGGGGAGGTGACGTCGAAGCTGTCCTCGCCGGTGACCTGGCGGCCGGCGAGCCAGAAGGCGTGGGTGGCTGCCACATCGTTCCTTGGCATAGTCGGGTTCCCGGCCCTTCCGCGTTGGGGGTGTGCGTTGGCTTGCGTGGTCCACGGTAGGGGCGGGAAGTCGGAGGGTCGCTTGTCCGAGTCGTAGTGGTGGGATGCCGGGGCGCGCCGGTTTGGCGCGGTCGGCTACCGCATCGCCCGCCGCAGGAACAGCCACAGCCCGCCCAGCAGCAGCGCCCCCAGACACCAGCTGGCCACCACGTCCAGCGGCCAGTGGTAGCCGCGCCGCACCAGTCCGAAGGAGACGGCGACGACGAGGACGGCGGCGGTGGCGACGACCGCGCGGCGCAGGGCGGCCGTGACCAGCCAGGGCAGCAGCAGGAGCGCGGCGGCCCCGTAGGCCACGGCCGCCGTCGCCGTGTGCCCCGACGGGTAGTACCCGGGGGCCGGCGGCACCACCGGCGTTCCGAACCGGTCGGTCCACTCCTTCAGGGGGACGACGACCAGCGGCACCAGCGTCATGAGCAGGAACGCGGCGACGGGCGGCAGCCACCACCGGCGCACGCGCGCCGCGCTCCCCCGCCAGGCGACGCACGCGGCGGCCAGCACCATCACCGGCAGCGCGATCTGCACGTCCCCCAGGTCGGACAGCACCTCGGAGGTCCGGTCCGGATGGACGAGAGCGCGGCTGAGGCGCTCGTCGACGCGCACCAGGGGGCCGTCGGCGGTGACCTGCCAGGTGAACAGGGCGAAGAGCAGGGCGGGCAGACCGAGCAGGAGGGCGAGGAGGGAGGTGCCCGGCCGTGTCGGCGCGGGCGCCGCCACGGTGGTGCCCTCGGTCTGCGGGCGGTGGCTGGTCGGCATGTCCTCCAGCTTGGCAGGACTCCCGCGCGACGGCATGGGACGGGACGGGCCCGGGCCACGGGCGAGGAGACGGGCCGTGCCGTCGGCGGCCGGGGCGGGTCGGATCGCGACCGCCGGGACGGGTCGTGTTCGCCGGGCGCCGGTCGTTCGCCGGCCGCCGGGCGGGTCGTAGCGCGTGGTGACGACGGAGAACGCGTGGTGACGACAGAAAAGAGACCCCGGTGGGAACCGGGGTCCGCGTACCGCGTGTGCGTGTGGAGAAGGAGGTCGGCCACCCCGGAACAGGGGGGGTGGTTCCGGGGTGGCCGTCCGGATCGGGATTGCCGCGCGCCCCGGGGGGTTTGGGGCGCTCGACGGTCCGATCGGTGAGGAGATCCGAAGCCGGAGGCTCCGGGTGTGTGCGCGAGGCACGACCAGGTCGAAGCTGGGGAGGCCCCGGCCTGGGTTCGCCCGCAGTCACCTGCGGACGGGTGTATCTCTCATCTGGGAAGAACCTACGGCAGTGACCGGCGGGACGACAGACGGATACCGGTCCCGCCATCCACCTCGCACACCTTCTTCACACGCTCTGCCGCCGACGGGAACCAGCTGTGTGCGGCCCCGGCTCAGATGCGCGCGAAGGCCTGCTCAATGATGTCCAGGCCCTCGTTCAGCAGGTCCTCGCCGATCACCAGCGGCGGCAGGAAGCGCAGCACGTTGCCGTAGGTGCCGCAGGTCAGGACCAGCAGGCCCTCCTGGTGGCAGGCCTTCGCCAGCGCGGCGGTGACCTCGGGGTTCGGCTCCTTGGTCGCGCGGTCCTTGACCAGCTCGATGGCGATCATCGCGCCCCGGCCGCGGACGTCGCCGATGACGTCGAACTTCTCGGCCATGGCGGTGAGGCGGGCCTTCATGGTCGCCTCGATGTCCTTCGCCCTCGCGTTGAGGTCCAGCTCCTTCATCGTCTCGATGGAGCCGAGCGCACCGGCGCAGGCCACCGGGTTGCCGCCGTAGGTGCCCCCCAGGCCGCCCGCGTGCGCGGCGTCCATGATCTCGGCGCGGCCCGTGACGGCGGCCAGCGGCAGACCGCCGGCGATGCCCTTGGCCGTGGTGATCAGGTCGGGGACGATGCCCTCGTCCTCGCAGGCGAACCACTGGCCGGTGCGGCAGAAGCCGGACTGGATCTCGTCGGCGACGAAGACGATGCCGTTGTCGGCGGCGAACTGCCGGATCGCGGGCAGGAAGCCCTTGGCCGGCTCGATGAAGCCGCCCTCGCCGAGAACCGGCTCGATGATGATCGCGGCCACGTTGTCCGGGCCGACCTGCTTGGTGATCTGGTCGATGGCCTGCGCGGCGGCCTCCGGGCCCGCGTTCTCCGGGCCGGTCGGCCAGCGGTAGCCGTAGGCGACCGGGACGCGGTAGACCTCGGGCGCGAACGGGCCGAAGCCGTGCTTGTACGGCATGTTCTTCGCGGTCAGCGCCATGGTGAGGTTCGTACGGCCGTGGTAGCCGTGGTCGAACACGACGACCGCCTGGCGCTTGGTGTGGGCGCGGGCGATCTTGACGGCGTTCTCGACGGCCTCGGCGCCGGAGTTGAACAGCGCGGACTTCTTCGCGTGGTCGCCCGGGGTGAGCTCGGCGAGGGCCTCGGCGACCTCCACGTAGCCCTCGTACGGGGTGACCATGAAACAGGTGTGGGTGAAGTCCGCGAGCTGCGCGGAGGCGCGGCGCACGACGGCCTCGGCGGAGGCGCCGACGGAGGTCACGGCGATGCCGGAGCCGAAGTCGATCAGGCGGTTGCCGTCGACGTCCTCGATGATGCCGCCGCCCGCGCGCGCGGTGAACACCGGCAGCACGGAGCCCACGCCCTGCGCGACCGCGGCGAGGCGGCGGGACTGCAGCTCCTGCGACTTCGGGCCGGGGATGGCGGTGACGACGCGGCGCTCCTGCGGAAGTGCGGTCATGGGGGCTCCCTGATGATCTTGCGAACCGGAGTGTCCGGGTGGGCGTGCTGAGGACGCTCGACTTCTTTTCTCGCAGGCTAGGGCGGGGACGGAGGGGTGGGCATGCTCCATGTGGGCGTTGTCTGCGGCGCCGGTTGTCCGTCGTGGACATAGCGGCCGCCGGGCCGGCCGCGCGGGCTCGGCCGTGTAAGCGGTGAACTCCCCAGGCGGGCGCGTTAGATTGACTCGCTGATGGTGGACGGAACGGCTGGTCAGGGGGCAGGGGCGATGGACAGCGACGGGACACGGGACGCGCGGGGCACGCATGCGAATCCTGTACCGCGCCCGGCGGGACCGCCACCGGCGTCGTCCACGCCCGGAGGACCTGGAACGTCCGGGGCGCCGGACCCGACCGGGGCAGCCGGAGCCGGACCGGCCGAAGGACCCGGGGCGCCCGGCGTACCCGGAGGGACCGGCGGGCCGCCTCCGCCGCCGTCGGTTCCGCCTCGGCCGGCCGGCGTGCCCGGGGCGGCGGGTCCGTCCGGGAGCGGGTTCGAGGCGGCCGGCGTGCCCGGGGCGGCGGGTCCGTCCGGGAGCGGGTTCGAGGCGGCGGGTGTGTCCGGGAGCGGGCCCGGGTCGGCGGGTGTGTCCGGGAGTGCGCCCGGAGCGTTCGCGCAGGGCTCGTCCGCTGTCGCGGAGTGGCTGAACGAGGTCCGGCCGGCCGCCCGCCCCGGCATCTGGCGCTTCGGCTACCGCCCCTCGAAGGCCGCGCGGGCTGCCGAGCGCCTCGCGCCGGTCACGGTCGTCGGCATGCTGATCCCGCTGGTGGTCGCGCTGGTGCTGTGGTCGTTGTGGCGGCAGGGCGGTCTGCCGTACCAGTTCGCCCTGTTGCGACTGTTCACGCCGGACGACTGGTGGTGGGGCGGCACCATCGCCTCCCCGCGGACCATGGAGGGCGCCGAGGCGCGGGTCGTCTACGACGGTGTCTTCTTCGCCGTCCTCCTCTACGCCATGGGCCGGCTGGGCAGTTGGGCCGACGCCGTGCGGCACTTCGTCGGCCGCCGGCCGCAGCCCGCGCGGGTGCTGCTCGCCCTGCTGTGCGCGCTGGCCGCGCTGAGCTTCGTGTTCCCCGACGCCTTCCCGGGCGTCGGCTGGAACGCGCTGCCGGTCGTCGACCCCCTGTTCTCCCTGATCGTGCTGGTCTCCGGCAGCTACGAACTGTTCGCCTCCCCCACCTTCACCAACACGCTGTACGCCGTGATCACCCTGCTGGTGGTGTGGCCGTTCGCGCTGGTCGGCGGCTGGTGGCCGTATGTGAGGGAACGACTCGCCGCGCGGCGCGCGGGCCCCGAGCGGCTCGCCCCCGCGCACGTCGATCGCCCCCGCGCGCAGTGGCCCGCGCTGCGCGACGCCGGGCAGGTCGAGGCGGCCGACGTGCTGACCGCCGAGGTCGCGGCCGGACGGATGAACGACGTGGACTGCGCGCGCGTCACCCGTGTGTGGACGGCGGGGGCCGCCGACTTCCGGGAGACCGTGCTGCGGGAGGGCGGCGCCGCCTGGACGCATCCCTCCGGCTCCCGCGACCTGCCCCGGCGCGGTGCGCGCCACGACCTGCTGGCCGGGCAGGTGCGCATCGGCCGCTGGGTGGCCGCCGAGCGCGCCCCGTCCGCCTACCACGACGCGGGAGCCGCGCTCGGCCCGGAGGTGCTCGGCACCTCGCTGCTCGCGGTCGGGCCGTCGGGCTCGGGCAAGACGCGGACGCTGATCGAGCCGGTGACCGAGGCCCTGGCCCTCCAGGCGCTCACCGGCGGGTGCGCGCTGGTCGCCGTCTCCTCCCCCGGCAGCCCGCTCGGGGCGGACTCCGCGTTCGACGTGATCGTGCGGCTCGGCGACCCGGCGTCCGTGCACGACCTGGACCCCTACGCCGACTGCGACGACCCCGACGAGGCGGCCGCCGTCCTGGCCGAGGCGCTGGTGGGCGACCTGGACACCGTCGGCACCCAGAGCGCGGCGACCGCGCTCGCCCAGGTGCTCGGCCCCCACAAGGCCGCGCACGGGTGTTTCCCGTCGTTGCCGAGGCTGCGGGAACTGCTGGAGGGTGAGCCCGCGGCGCTGTCCGCGCTGCGGGACGCCGTGGCCGGGGACGAGGTGATGCGCCGCGAGCTGGAGGCACGGGTCCGGCAGACCGGCGTGCCCGGCGACCCGGGGCGTGCCCTCGCCGACCGGCTCGCGCTGCTGAACCGACCGGCGTTCGCGGAGTTCTTCGGCGGAGGCACGGCCGAGGGCGCGCACCGGCCGTTCTCCCTGCGCGCCGTCGCCCACCACCCGCTGCGCGTCCGCGTGGACCTGCCGGAACGCGGCCACGAGGAGGCCGGCCGACTGATCACCCGGCTGGTGCTGGCCCAGTTCCACGCCGTCGTACGGGAGGGCCGGCGCTCGCACTTCGCCTGCCTGGTCCTGGACGACGCGACGGGCACGGTCACCGCCGAGTCGGTGCGCCGCCTGCAGCGGCTGCGCTCCCAGAACGCCGGCGTGGTGCTGGCGCTGCGCAGCGTCGGCGACGTGCCGGAGGCGCTGCACGGGCCGCTGTACGGGGCGGTCGGCTGCCGGATGGCGTTCTGCGGCATCACCACCTGGGACGGCAGCCGGTTCGCGCAGACCTGGGGGACCGAGTGGGTGGAGACCACGGAGGTCGCCAAGCACACCGTCTTCGCCGACCAGCCGATGACGCGGGCGATCCACGCCCTGCGCAAGCTGGTGACGGGCAAGGCGGTGACGACGGACGCGGTGACCGTGCGGCAGGTGGAGCGGGAGCGGTGGTCGGCGTCCCAGTTGGCGCACGAGGTGCCGCCGGGTCACGCGGTGCTGTCCCTGACGACCGTGCGGGGCGAACACGCGCCGCCGCTGCTGGTGGACCTGCGGGGATGAAGCACCGCCCCCGGACCGTACGGTGAGGCAGAATCGGCACAGGCCCTTCATACGTTGTGGCCAAAAGATCACCACTCCGACCTGAAGGCCCCATGCCTCCCACGCTCGCCTCGCTCGTCCACCACTCCGCGCTGAAGCTGACCGTGCGGGCGGGCGAGGACCGTCTGGACGTGCCGGTGCGCTGGGCGCACGTCAGCGAGCTGGCCGACCCCGTGCCGTACATGGAGGGCGGGGAGCTGCTGCTGATCACCGCGCTGAAACTGGACGCGGAGGACCCGCAGACCATGCGGCGCTATGTGAAGCGCCTGGTCGGAGCGGGGGTGGTCGGGCTCGGCTTCGCCGTCGGGGTGAACTACGAGGACATCCCGCAGGCGCTGGTGGACGCGGCCGGCGAGGAGGGCCTGCCGCTGCTGGAGGTGCCGCGCCGCACCCCCTTCCTCGCGATCAGCAAGGCGGTGTCGGCGGCGATCGCGGCCGACCAGTACCGGGCCGTGACGGCCGGGTTCGCGGCCCAGCGGGAGCTGACGAGGCAGGCGCTGACGGCCGGCCCCGAGGGCCTGGTGACCGCGCTCGCCGCGCAGGTCGACGGATGGGCGGCGCTGTACGACGCCTCGGGCGCCGTCGTCGCGGCGGCGCCGGAGTGGGCGGGGCGGCGGGCGGCGCGGCTGACGGCGGAGGTGGAGCGGCTGCGGGAGCGGCCGGCGCCGGCGTCGTCGGTCGTGGGCGGGCCGGAGCACGCCGACCACGACGACCGGGTCGAGCTGCACTCGCTGGGCACCGGCCGGCGCCCGCGCGCCGCGCTCGCCGTCGGCACCGCGGCGGCCCTCGGCACGGCCGAGCGGTACGCCGTCCACTCGGCGATCGCGCTGCTCACGCTCACCACGGAACGCTCCCGCTCACTGCACGCGGCGGAACAACGCATCGGCGCGGCGGTGCTGCGCATGCTGCTCGCGGGCGAACCGGACCATGCGCGGGCCGTCGCCGGGGGCTTGTACGGCGACCTGCTCGACGCGCCCTTCCGGGTGATCGTCGCGGAGGCGGCGCACGGGGGCGGGGACGCGCTCGGCGCGCTCACCGAGGTCGTGGAGTCGGCGGCCGCCCGTTCCGGGGAGGCCGTGCTGGTGGTGCCCGAGGGTGAGCGGCTGGTGGTGCTCGGCGCGGACGGGGGCAGGGCGGTGCTGGCGTGCGGGCACCACGCGTCGGCGCTGGAGCAGGCCCGTGCCGCCGGGTCGGTCCGCGAGGCCGGCGAGGAGGACGACCTGGTCGTCGGCCTCTCGGCGCCGGCCGGCCCGATCGCGGCGGCCGCGGCCTACAAGCAGGCCGAGCAGGCCCTGTCCGTGGCGCGGCGCCGGGGGCGGGTCATGGTCGAGCACGAGCAGCTCGCGGCGGGCTCGGTGCTGCCCCTGCTCGCGGACGACGCGGTGAAGGCCTTCGCGGACGGTCTGCTGCGGGCCCTCCACGACCATGACGCCACCGGCCGCGGCGACCTCGTGGCCTCCCTGCGCGCCTGGCTCTCCCGCCACGGCCAGTGGGACGCGGCGGCGGCCGACCTCGGCGTCCACCGGCACACCCTGCGCTACCGCATGCGCCGGGTGGAGGAGATCCTCGGCCGCTCCCTGGACGACCCGGACGTCCGCATGGAACTGTGGCTGGCCCTGAAGGCCACGGCACCGGAGTAAGGGGTCCGGCACCGGTCACGGCGGGCTCGCGGCCGGGGGCCGGGCGGGGCGACGGGGGTCTGGGCGGCCGGTCCCCCGGTGGCCCGGGGCCCTCGGGCGTTGCGGGTCACGGGGGTGGTCGCGGCGCGTCAGACGGCGGGGGCCTCCGGTGGACCCGCTGCCGCTTCGTGCATGGCCAGTTCGAGCAGCGACGGATCGGTGAGGGTGCCCGAGCCGTCCGGGGGGATCAGCCAGCGGATGCCGCCGGTGGAGCGGCCCGGGTACGGCACGACGATCCAGGTGCCCGCCCCGGCCGTGCGGATGCCGGTGCCGATCCAGCGTGCGGCCGTACCCGGCGGCACGAGGAACCCCATCCGGTCGTCGCCGAAGTCGGCGAGCACCGGGCCGGGTTGGTCGAGGATGCGGGTGAGCACGTCGAGCGTGGGGTAGCCGAGTTCGCCCGGCAGGATGAGAACGTCCCAGGCTCTGCCCGCGGGCAGCAGCACGACCCCCAGGGGGTTGCGCTCCCATTCCCACCGGCAGGCCTCGGGGTCCGGTGCGACGGATGCCAGCCATGCGACGGCCGTCTTCGCCCCAGCCATGAGAAGACCTCCCTCTCTTTCGTGGACGCGTGCGCGTCCACGAAAGAGAGGGAGGTCCCCGCCGGGCATTACGCGGGTTTCGGCACTCGTCGGGGTGAACCCGGCCCGCGCCGGGCCGCCGTTGCGGCCGGATCCGCGTCCCCGCCGGGTGCCGTCCCGGCCGGATGCCGTCCCGGCCGGATGCCGTCCCGGCCGGATGCCGTCCCGGCCGGATCCGCGTCCCGGCCGGATGCGCTCCCGGCCGGGTGCGGCCGTCAGCTGTCGAAGCCCAGCCCCAGCCGGTCCATCGTCCGCAGCCACAGGTTGCGCCGCCCGGCGTGCGCGTCGGCCCGGGCCAGCGACCACTTGGTGAGGGCGATGCCGGTCCAGGCGAACGGCTCGGGCGGGAAGGGCAGCGGCTTGCGGCGGACCATCTCCAGCTCGGTGCGCTCGGTGCGCTCCCCCGCCAGCAGGTCCAGCATCACCTCGGCGCCGAACCGGGTCGCCCCCACGCCCAGGCCGGTGTACCCGGCCGCGTACGCCACCTTCCCCCGGTGCGCCGTGCCGAAGAACGCCGAGAAGCGCGAGCAGGTGTCGATCGCGCCGCCCCACGCGTGCGTGAAGCGGACGCCCTCCAACTGCGGAAAGCAGGTGAAGAAGTGCTCGGCGAGCTTGGCGTACGTCTCGGGCCGGTCGTCGTACTCGGCGCGGACGCGACCGCCGTAGGGGTAGATCGCGTCGTAGCCGCCCCACAGGATCCGGTTGTCGGCGGAGAGACGGAAGTAGTGGAACTGGTTGGCGCTGTCGCCGAGCCCCTGTCGGTTCTTCCAGCCGATGGCGCCGAGCTGCCCGGCCGTCAGCGGTTCCGTCATCAGCGCGTAGTCGTAGACCGGCACGGTGTAGGCGCGCGCCCGCTTCACCAGGCTCGGGAAGATGTTCGTGCCGAGCGCGACCTGCCGGGCGCGGACCTGCCCGTAGGGGGTGCGGACGGCCATCCCGGCGCCGTACGGCTTCAGGGTGAGCGCGGGTGTGTGCTCGTAGAGGCGGACGCCCAGCCGCGCGCAGGCCCGCTTCAGGCCCCAGGCGAGCTTGGCGGGGTGGAGCATGGCCACGCCCCGGCGGTCATGGAGGCCCGCCGTGAACGTCGGGGAGTTCACCTGCTCGCGCACCGCGTCGGCGTCCAGGTACTCGATGCCCCCGGCCAGGCCCCTGCGGTCGATCTCCTCGTACCACTCGCGCAGTTCCCGGGCCTGGTAGGTCTCGGTGGCGACGTCGATCTCGCCGGTGCGTTCGAAGTCGCAGTCGATGCCGTGCCGGGCGATCGCCGCCTCGATCGCGTCGAGGTTGCGCGCGCCCAGCTCCTCCAGCGTGCCGATCTCGTCGGGCCAGCGGGCCAGCCCGTTGGCCAGGCCGTGGGTGAGGGAGGCCGCGCAGAAGCCCCCGTTGCGGCCGGAGGCGGCCCAGCCCACCTCGCGGCCCTCGACCAGCACCACGTCCCGCAGCGGATCGCGTTCCTTGGCGAGCAGCGCGGTCCACAGTCCGCTGTAGCCGCCGCCGACGACCAGCAGGTCGCAGGTCTCGGCGCCGGTGAGCGCGGGCTCGGGGCGGGGCCTGCCGGGGTCTTCCAGCCAGTACGGGACCGGCTGGGCTTCGGAGAGGGACTTCGTCCAGTTGCCGTCTCTGCCACTGCTCATGGCGCTCGGGGCCATGATTCCAACTCCCTACGGGCGTTTCAGGGGTCCTCGCACCATGAGCGCCTGATCGGACAGCGCGGCCCGGGCGTGCACAGTGCCAGGCCTCTCAGGCCTTCTGCTTGGTGCGGCGGTTTCCGATGACCATGGAGGTGAGCACGAGCAGTACGGCGACGAGGAACATGGCCGTACCGATGACGTTGATCTGGACGGGCGTTCCGCGCTGTGCCGAGCCCCAGACGAACATGGGGAAGGTGACGGTGGAGCCCGCGTTGAAGTTGGTGATGATGAAGTCGTCGAAGGAGAGCGCGAAGGCGAGCAGCGCGCCGGCCGCGATGCCGGGGGCCGTGATCGGCAGGGTGACCCGGACGAACGTCTGGAACGGCCCGGCGTAGAGGTCCTGCGCCGCCTGTTCCAGCCGCGGGTCCATCGACATCACCCGTGCCTTCACCGCCGTCACGACGAAGCTGAGGCAGAACATGATGTGCGCGATGAGGATCGTCCAGAAGCCCAGCCGGGCACCCATGTTGAGGAACAGGGTGAGCAGCGAGGCCGCCATGACGACCTCGGGCATGGCCATGGGCAGGAAGACGAGCGAGTTCACGGCGCCCCGCGCGCGGAAGCGGTAGCGCACGAGCGCGAAGGCGATCATCGCGCCGAGGACGGTGGCGCCGAGCGTCGCCCAGAACGCGATCTGCAGGCTGACCGACAGCGAGCCGCACATGCCGGCGACACCGCACGGGTCCTTCCAGGCGTCCGTGGAGAACTGCTGCCACTCGTAGTTGAAGCGCCCCTTCGGCTTGTTGAAGGAGAACACCGTGACGATGACGTTCGGCAGCAGGAGATAGCCGAGCGTCAGGAGTCCCGCGATGACGACGAGATTCCTCTTGAGCCGGTCGACGATGGGCATCAGACCAGATCCTCCGTCCCGGACCTGCGGATGTAGAAGGTGACCATGAAGAGGATCGCGGCCATGAGGATGAAGGACAGGGCCGCGGCCGTGGGGTAGTCCAGCACCCGCAGGAACTGCGTCTGGATGACGTTTCCGATCATGCGGGTGTCGGTCGAGCCGAGCAGTTCGGCGTTGACATAGTCGCCGGCCGCCGGGATGAAGGTCAGCAGCGTGCCGGAGACCACGCCGGGCATCGACAGCGGGAAGGTGACCTTGCGGAAGGTGGTCAGCGGCCTGGCGTACAGGTCGCCGGCCGCCTCGTGCAGCCGCCCGTCGATCCGCTCCAGGGAGGTGTACAGCGGCAGGATCATGAACGGCAGGAAGTTGTACGTCAGCCCGCACACCACCGCGAGCGGGGTGGCGAGGACGCGGTCGCCCGAGGTCCAGCCGAGCCAGCTCGTCACGTCCAGGACGTGCAGCGTGTTGAGCGCGCCGACCACCGGTCCGCCGTCCGCGAGGATCGTCTTCCAGGCGAGGGTGCGGATCAGGAAGCTGGTGAAGAACGGCGCGATCACCAGGATCATGATCAGGTTCCGCCAGCGGCCCGCCCGGAAGGCGATCAGATAGGCCAGCGGGTAGCCCAGCACCAGGCACAGCACGGTCGCGGCGGCCGCGTAGGCGACCGAGCGCAGGAACTGCGGCCAGTACGCGGACAGGGCGTCCCCGTAGGCGGCGAAGTGCCAGGTGACCTTGTAGCCCGCCTCCAGGGAGCCCGTCTGCACGGACGTGGAGGCCTGGTAGATCATCGGCAGCGCGAAGAAGACCAGCAGCCAGAGCATGCCGGGCAGCAGCAGCCAGTAGGGCGTGAAGCGGCCGCGCCTGCGGGGCGGGGCGGTCCGCGGGGCCGTCGGGGAGAGGGGCGGGGGCGCCTCGGTGAGGGTCGCCATCAGACCGCCGCCTCTTCGTCCAGGCCCGCATCGATGTCCTGGGCGGCGTCCAGGCCGAAGGTGTGCGCGGGGCTCCAGTGCAGGACGACCTCGGCGCCGGGGACCAGCCGGGCGTCACGGTCGACGTTCTGGACGTAGACCTCGAGCTCGGGGCAGACCGAGCTGTCGACGACGTACTGCGTGGAGACGCCGATGAACGACGTGGCGGCGATGGTGCCGGTGACGCGGTTGCGGCCCCCGGGGATCGCGCCGGCGTCGTCGGCGTGGGTGAGGGAGATCTTCTCCGGGCGGACGCCGAGCAGCACCCTGCCCCCGGCCTCGGCCGGCGCGGAGCAGCGCGCCCCGGGCAGGACCAGCTTGCCGTCGCCCGCCTTCAGCACGATGTCGTCGCCGCTCCTGGTGTCGACCTCGGCCTCGATGAGGTTGGAGGTGCCGAGGAAGTTCGCGACGAACGTGGTCTGCGGGTTCTCGTAGAGGTCGGCGGGCGAGCCGAGCTGCTCGACGCGGCCCGCGTTCATCACCGCGACCGTGTCGGCCATCGTCATGGCCTCCTCCTGGTCGTGGGTGACGTGGACGAAGGTGATGCCGACCTCGGTCTGGATGCGCTTGAGCTCCAGTTGCATCTGGCGGCGCAGCTTCAGGTCGAGGGCGCCGAGCGGCTCGTCGAGGAGGAGCACCTTCGGGTGGTTGATGAGCGCGCGGGCGACCGCCACGCGCTGCTGCTGGCCGCCGGAGAGCTGGTGCGGCTTCTTGCGGGCCTGCTCTCCGAGCTGGACGAGGTCGAGCATCTCCTCCACCTGCTTCTTCACGCCCTTGATGCCGCGCCGGCGCAGACCGAAGGCGACGTTCTCGAAGATGTCGAGGTGCGGGAAGAGGGCGTAGGACTGGAAGACGGTGTTCACCGGGCGCTTGTACGGCGGGAGCGCCGTCACGTCGTGGTCGCCGAGGTGCACGGTGCCGGCGGAGGGTTCCTCCAGGCCGGCGATCATGCGCAGGGTGGTGGTCTTGCCGCAGCCGGAGGCACCGAGCAGGGCGAAGAAGGAGCCCTGCGGGACGGTCAGGTCCAGCGGGTGGACGGCGGTGAAGGAGCCGTAGGTCTTGCTGATGCCGGAGAGGCGGACGTCGCCGCTGCTGTCTGTGGTGGTCTTCATCGTCGTCACGCCCCAGTGAGCTTCGCGAACTTCGCCTCGTAGGCCGTCTCCTCCGCCGCGCTCAGCGAGCGGAAGGCGTGGGACTTGGCCTGCATGGCCTTGTCGGGGATGATCAGCGGATTGTTCGCCGCGTCCGCGTCGATCTTCGCCAGTTCCGTCTGCACGCCGTCGACGGGGCAGACGTAGTTGATGTACGCGGCGAGCTCGGCCGCCGGCCGCGGCTCGTAGTAGTAGTCGATGAGCCGCTCGGCGCTCGTCTTGTGCCGTGCCTTGTTGGGGATCAGCAGGTTGTCGCTGGACGTCATGTAGCCGCTGTCGGGGATGACGAAGTCGATGTCGGGGCTGTCCGCCTTGAGCTGGACGACGTCACCGGCCCAGGCGATACAGGCCGCGAAGTCCCCGCTGGAGAGGTCCGACGTGTAGTCGTTGCCGGTGAAGCGGCGGATCTGACCGGAGTCGACGGCCTTCTGGAGGCGGGCGACGGCCGCGTCGTAGTCGTCGGCGGTGAACTTCCCCGGGTCCCTGCCCATGTCGAGCAGCGTCATGCCGATGCTGTCGCGCATCTCGGTGAGGAAGCCGACGCGCCCCTTGAGCCTGGGGTTGTCGAGCAGGTCGGAGACCGACGTCACCTCGATACCGTCGAGCGCCCTCTTGTTGTAGGCGATGACCGTCGAGATGCCCTGCCAGGGGTAGGAGTACGCCCGTCCCGGGTCCCAGTCGGGGCTGCGGAACTGGCTCGACAGGTTGGCGTAGGCGTGCGGCAGGTGGGAGGGGTCCAGTCTCTGGACCCACCCCAGGCGGATGAGGCGGGCGGCGAGCCAGTCGGTGAGGACGATCAGGTCGCGGCCGGTGTCCTGGCCCGCGGCGAGCTGCGGCTTGATCTTGCCGAAGAACTCGTTGTTGTCGTTGATGTCCTCGGTGTACCTGACCTTGATACCGGTCCGCCGGGTGAACGCCTCCAGGGTCGGGTGGTGCTTGCCCGAGTCGTCGACGTCCATGTACTCGGTCCAGTTGGAGAAGGAGACGGTCCTCTCCTTCGCCGAGTGGTCCTCGGCGGAGGTGCCGCCCTCGGTCTTCCCCGCCGGGGGGATGCCGCAGGCGCTGAGCGCCCCGAGGCCGCCCAGGGTGAGCGCGCCGCCCGCGGAGGCGCGCAGCAGCGACCGGCGGGTCAGGGCGGCCCGGCCGTTGCGGAGACTGCGCCTGAGGGCGGCCGCTCGGGCCGGGGACAGGCGGTCGGGCTCGTACTGCTCCATGCGCGTGGTGCCCTTTCGGGAGGTTCGGCCGTGGTCAGGGCCGGAGGTCGTCGCTAACAGTCCCCGAAGACGGTGCGGTGCCAGGGCTTCCGGGCGACCGCGGTGTTATCGAACATTACGTGCTTGATCTGGGTGTATTCCTCGAACGAATACGCCGACATGTCCTTGCCGAAGCCGGACGCCTTGTACCCGCCGTGAGGCATCTCGCTGATGATCGGAACATGGTCGTTGATCCACACGCACCCGGCCTGGATCTCGCGCGTCGCCCGGTTGGCCCGGTAGACGTCCCGGCTCCAGGCGGAGGCCGCGAGCCCGTAGGGGGTGTCGTTGGCGAGCCGGATGCCCTCGTCGTCGCCGTCGAAGGGCAGGACGACCAGGACCGGACCGAAGATCTCGGACTGGACGGCCTCGCTGTCCTGGGCCGCGTCCGCGATCAGGGTGGGGAGGTAGTACGCGCCGTTCTTCAGCTCCCCCTGCGGGACCGCTCCGCCGGTCACCACGCGCGCGTGGGCGCGCGCCCGGTCGACGACGGCGGCGACCCGGTCGCGCTGGGCGTGCGAGACGAGCGGGCCCAGGTCGGTGCCCGGGGCGAACGGGTCGCCGAGCCGGACGGTCTCCATGAGGGCGGCGGTCTGCTCGACGAACGCCTCGTAGAGGGGTCGCTGCACGTACGCGCGCGTGGCGGCCGTGCAGTCCTGGCCGGTGTTGATGAGGGCGCCGGCGACCGCGCCGTGGACGGCGGCCTCCAGGTCTGCGTCGTCGAAGACGACGAAGGGCGCCTTGCCGCCGAGTTCCAGGTGGAGCCGTTTGACGGAGGCGGTGGCGATCTCGGCGACCCGCTTGCCGACGGCGGTGGACCCGGTGAACGAGGTCATGGCCACGTCGGGGTGTCCGACGAGGTGCTCACCGGCCTCCCGGCCGGTGCCGGTGACGATGTTGACGACCCCGTCGGGGATTCCGGCGTCGGTCGCGGCCTGAGCGAAGAGCAGCGAGGTCAGCGGGGTGAGTTCGGCGGGCTTCAGCACGACGGTGTTGCCCGCGGCGATCGCCGGGAGGATCTTCCAGGCGGCCATCTGGAGCGGATAGTTCCAGGGGGCGACGGAGCCCACGACGCCGATGGGTTCGCGGCGGACGTAGGAGGTGTGGTCGCCGGAGTACTCGCCCGCCGACTGCCCCTGGAGACAGCGGGCGGCCCCGGCGAAGAAGAACGTGTTGTCGAGGGTTCCCGGGACGTCGAACTCGCGGGTGAGCTTCAGCGGCTTGCCGCACTGGAGGGACTCGGCGCGGGCGAGGTCCTCGGCGCGGTCGGCGAGGACGGCGGCGAAGCGGTGCAGGGCGTCGGAGCGCTCGCCGGGGGTGGCCCCGGCCCAGCCGGGGAAGGCGGCACGGGCCGCGGCGACGGCCGCGTCGACGTCGGCGGCGCCGGCGAGGGCGTAGGTGAGGACCGGCTCGCCGGTCGCCGGGTCGACGACGGTGTGGGTGCGGCCCGAGGTGCCGTGGGCGAGGTGGCCGGCGATGTACTGAGCGCCGTCGGCGAAGCGCCCCCGTGCGGGGAACCGTTCGGATCGGTCCGGGGTGGCGGTGCCCGGGTTCTGCATGTCGCTCTCCTCCGCCTTCGCCCCACTTCACATGACAGCGGGTGGCGTAGCTCCAGCTTGATTTGAGTGCCGATCCTGACAGAGCGACGGGACTCCAACAAGTGATTCCGTTGTTGCCTTTTGGTTACGCGACGGAATCTGTCGACCAGGTGTCGAGTCGCGGAGGAAAAGGCAGGACGCAGTGTCAGTGGTGCGTGCCAGAGTGGCGTGCATGGAGCGGATCGACGGCCGTACGGCCCTGGTCGAACAGGTGCGGGCCGGGGCGAGGATCAGGTACCTGCACTTCTGGGGGCACCGGCCGCTGCCGGACGGCCGGGTGGGTCCGAGCTGTCTGAGCCAGTGGTGGCCGTCGCCCTTCGAGGTGGACGGTGTCGGCTATGCGACGGCCGAGCACTGGATGATGGCCGGCAAGGCGCGGCTGTTCGGGGACGCGGAGGGCGAGCGGCGGGTGCTGGCCGCCGGTCATCCCGCGGAGGCGAAGAAGGCCGGGCGGCTGGTCCGGAACTTCGACGAGGCGACCTGGGAGCGGGAGCGGTTCCGGATCGTGGTCGAGGGCAGCGTCCACAAGTTCGGCTCGGATCCGCGGCTGCGGGCGTTCCTGCTGGGCACGGGCGACCGGGTGCTGGTGGAGGCGAGTCCGGTGGACCGTGTGTGGGGCATCGGACTCGCGGCGGACGACGAGAGGGCGTCGGATCCGGAGCGGTGGCGGGGCCCGAACCTGCTGGGTTTCGCGTTGATGGAGGCCCGGCGGCGACTGCGGGCGGCCGCGGCGGCCTGAGCCTACGGCTCCGGGGGGCCGGACACGCGGCGGCTCAGGGCGCCGTGATCATGCGGCTGACGGCGCCACGGTCAAGCGGCTCAGGGCGCCACGGTCCGGCGGCTCAGGGCGCCACGGTCATGTGGTCCCGGGGACCACGATCAGCAGGACCAGCAGGCCGATCGACAGGACGGTCCCGGCCGCGCCGCAGATGATGCCGGCCAGGGCCTGTCCGCCGTTCGTGGCCTCGCCCCGCCGGGCCTTGCCCCGGCCGATCACGCCGAAGACGACGGCGAGGATGCCGAGCACGATGGACATCGGCCACAGGCAGAACCCGGCGGCCGCCAGGATTCCGAGCACCATCGCCGTGATGCCCGTCCCGTTGCTCTCCATCGGCGGCATCCCGGGCCAGCCGTAGCCCACCGGGGCGGCCGGGTGCCCGTAACCGCCGGGGTAGCCGTACGCCATCGGCGTCTGCGTCGTCGGTATCAGCTGCATCTGCATCGGCCCGGGACCGTCGGGTGCGATGGGTGGCGGGGGGACCGAACCCTCGAGCGGCGGGGCGAAGAGGTGGGGCGGCGGCCCGCCGGACACCGTGGCGGGGTGGGGCGGCGGGAACGAGGCGAGGACGTCGCCCGCCGCGGGGGTGGGGGCCGCCGACGGCACCACGCTCGGCAGCGAGGTGACCGTCTGCTGATCGTGCACGGGCGGAGAGCCCGGGCTGGACGGGGCCGAGGGCACCGCGGGGCTCGGCGAGACCGACGGCGTGCCCGAGGCGAGGGTGGTGCCGGGGCCGGGGACGGTCGGCTCGTCCAGGGAAACCCTCGCGTCGGCCGGCGCCTCGGAGGCGTCGGCCCCCGCCGGAGCGGAATCCGGTACCGGCCCGACGACAACCCCCGGATCAGCGGCCCCGGACACCGCCTTGCCCAGGGAAACCCTCGCGTCGGCCGGCGCCGAGCCCGGGGCGAGGTCCGGTGCCGGCAGGGCGGGGGGCTCCGCGTCGGCGTCGGGTCCCGGTGCGGTCCATGAACCGCGGCCGGGCTCTTCTGCCGGGCGCGGACCGGAGGCCGTCGTGTTCTCCGGCGTCTCCGGTGTAGGCGCGTCGTCGGACATGCGCGGGACCCCCCTCTGTCGTGCGTCCCGCAATGCTACGGGCCCGGGGCGGAGCGGCGCGGGCCGCGATGGGACGGGGCGGGCGAGCAGCACCGCCACCGCCCGCGACCGCCGTACGTCCCCCCGACCGCGACCGCCGCCCCTCCCCCGCCCACGACCGCCGCACGCCCCCACCCGGACCGCCGCCCCTCCCCCGCCCACGACCCCCGCACGCCCCCAGCCCGACCGTCGCAGGGCCCCCGCCGCCGTGCCCACCGAGAGGCCCCCGCCCCCGTGCCCGGCCCCGCCTCCGTGCCCGCGGCCTACGCCGCCCGCCCACCGACCGGCCCCCGCCGCCGGGCGGCGGCTTCCGCCTACGATGATCCCGTCTCAGCGATCAGCCGATCACCCGCGTCCCGTCCGGCCCGTGGCCCGGGGCGCCGTCCCGGGGAGGACCCCTTGACCGAGCACTCCGCCGACTCCGCCGCGACCCCCGCCGACGCCACCGCGGCCGCCCCGTCCGGTGCGCGCTTCGAGCCCGACACCCACGCGCTGCACGCCTTCATCGCCGAGCTGCCCAAGGCCGAACTGCACGTCCACCATGTCGGCTCCGCCTCCCCGCGGATCGTCTCCGAGCTGGCCGCACGCCACCCGGACTCCAGGGTGCCCAGCGATCCCGAGGCCCTCGTCGACTACTTCACCTTCACCGACTTCGCGCACTTCATCGACGTGTACCTGTCGGTCGTGGACCTGGTCCGCACCCCGGAGGACGTCCGGCTGCTGACGTTCGAGGTGGCCCGCGACCTGGCGCGGCAGCAGGTGCGGTACGCCGAGCTGACCATCACCCCGTTCTCCTCGGTCCGGCGCGGGATCGACGAGCGCGCCTTCATGGAGGCGATCGAGGACGCCCGCAAGGCGGCCGAGGCCGAGTTCGGGACCGTGCTGCGCTGGTGCTTCGACATCCCCGGCGAGGCCGGACTGGAGTCCGCCGAGGTGACCGCACGGCTCGCCACCGACGACCGGGTACGCCCCGAGGGACTGGTCTCCTTCGGGCTCGGCGGGCCCGAGGTCGGTGTGCCGCGGCCGCAGTTCAAGCCGTACTTCGACCGCGCGATCGCCGCCGGGCTGCACTCCGTGCCGCACGCCGGTGAGACCACAGGACCGGACACGGTGTGGGACGCGCTCACCCACCTGAGGGCCGAGCGCATCGGGCACGGCACCAGCTCCGCGCGGGACGAGCGGCTCCTCGCCCACCTCGCCGAGCACCGCATCACCCTGGAGGTGTGCCCGACGTCCAACATCGCCACCCGGGCGGTGCGCACGCTGGACGAGCACCCGATCAGGGAGTTCGTGAAGGCGGGCGTGCCGGTGACGGTCAACTCGGACGACCCGCCGATGTTCGGCACCGACCTCAACACCGAGTACGCCGTCGCCGCCCGGCTGCTCGACCTCGACGAGCGGGGCGTGGCCGCGCTCGCGAAGGACGCCGTGCAGGCGTCGTTCCTCGACGCGGCCGGCAAGGCCCGCATCACCGCCGAGATCGACGCCTTCACCACCGGGTGGCTCACCCCCTGAGCGCCCGCGCCCCGGTGGCCGCCCAGCACAATGGGCCCATGCAGACCCTGACGGCCGTGGCCCACCGCGGCGATCCCTACCGCTTCCGTGAGAACACGCTCGCCTCGCTGCGGTCCGCGCTCGACCGGGGCGCGGACGCCGTGGAGATCGACGTACGGCTCACCAAGGACGGCGTGCCGGTGCTGCTGCACGACGAGACGCTGAAACGGCTGTGGGATCAGGAGCGGCCGCTGCGGTCGCTGTCGGCCGCCGAGGTGCGGGGGCTGACGGCGGGCGGGGTGCCGACCCTGGAGGAGGCGCTCGCGGCGACCGGGGGCAGCCGGGTGATGGTCGACCTGCCGGGCACCCGCGACGTGCGGACGGCCCGGCGGATCGTGGACGTCGTCCGGGCGGCCGACGCCGCTGACCGGGTGTACTACTGCGCCGACGCCGTCGCGATGCTCGCCGTGCGCGCGGCCGACCCCTCCGCCGAGATCGCCCTGACCCGCACGAGCCGGGCGCCCGTGCGGCCCGCGCTGCTGGCGGCGGTGCGGCCGCGCTGGCTCAACTACCGCTTCTCGCTGGTCGACCGCGAGCTGGCGGCCCGCGTCCACCGCGACGGCCGGCTGCTGTCCGTGTGGACGCCCGACACCCGGCGCTCGATGCGCCGCCTGATCGACCTGGGCGTCGACTCGATCACCACGAACCGCATCGACGTCCTGTGCGGTCTGCGCACGGGCTGACCGCCCGGCCCGCGAGCCGGCCGCGTCCCCGCCCGGGACCGACGCGGCCGGCGCCCGGGCCTTCGCGCACGGGTACGGCGTACGGGCCGCCCTGGACCGTCACACGCGGGAGCGTTGGGCCACGGTCGCCGGGTCGGCGGGGGTGTCCCGGGTGACGTACTGGGGGACCGGGGTGTCGTCCGCGCCGGTGTCGCGGACCAGGCCGTAGCGCTTCGCGCCCTGCCCGGGGCCGGTCGTGACGTCCTTCTCCACGGCCTCCCAGGTCGTCGGGAAGACGTTCAGTCCGTAGTCGGCGCCGCGTTCGTTCTGGGTGAGGACGACCGTGCCGTCGAGGTAGAAGTACTCGTTCTGCCACATCTGCTGGGCGCCGGAGGGCAGGACGATGTAGCCGACGGCCGGGTTGCCCATACCGGTGGCGGAACCGTCGGCGGCGACCGGGTCGTCCATGCGGCGGCCGCCGCCCGAGGCGACGTGGAACAGCCGGCCCGTCAGGCCGGTCCAGGCGGGCATGACGAGGCTGCCGGCCCGGTACTGCGGCGAGAGCTGCCAGCGGACCAGGACGTAGCCCCGGCCGGTCAGCGTCACGCTGTCGCCGCGGTGGTTCATGGTGGCGTGCGGGCCGCCGCTGCTGGTGAGGCCGGACGCGGGTCGCCGCGGCAGGGCGGCGGGCCGGGTGTCCGGGGCCGGTGCCCGGTCGACGGCGTCGACCACACTCCCGTACAGCGCCTGCGGCGCCCGGGTCGCCGACGCGGACGGGGAGGGCGCCGCCGAGGGGGAGGCGGGGGCGGGGGGCTCGGACGGGCCGGGGGTGCGGGCCGCCGTCGGGGAGGCGGTGGTTCGGGGCGGCGGGCCGTCGGGGGTCCGGACGACGACGTAGGCGCCGCCGGCGGCGAGGGTGGCGCCCGCGGTCACCGCGACGGCCGGCTTGGTCAGCGCGGCGAGCACCTTCGCGGACCAGCCGGCGGACATGGCGGAGGCGGCGGCCGCCGCGGTCTTGCCGCCCAGGGACAGGGAGAGGGTGAAGCCCACCGGGACCGGCACCAGCGCGATGCCGACGAGGAGCCGTTCGGCCGGTACGGCGGACGTGCGGGCGTCGCCGCAGTAGGCGCAGCCCCTGATGTGCCGGGCCAGCCGCTTGCGCCAGACCGAGTCGGGGCGGCCGTTCCAGCGGGCGGTCAGTTCCCGCAGGTCGGGGCAGGCGCCGTCGAAGGCGCGGACGATGCCCCGGGAGACCTCCAGGCGTTCCTTCATCCGCTGCACGCGGACGGCCGCGTGCTGGCGGGTGATGCCGACGGCTGCGGCGAGTTCCCGGCGGGTGAGTTCGCCGGCGACCTCCAGCCACCACAGGGACAGCAGTTGGCGGTCCTCGTCGTCGAGCCAGCGCACGGCCTCGGCGACCTCGCGCCGCTCGCCCTTTAGTTGCAGGCGCAGGACGGTGAGTTCGGCGAAGTCGGCGGCACCGTCGGGGGCCGCCCCCTCCTCCAGGCGCTGCGGGGTGCGGCGGCGCGCCCGGTCCCGGACCTGCCGCATGGCGATCGCCACCAGCCAGGAGCGGAAGCTGTCGGGGTCGCGCAGCGAACCGAGGTGGTCGACGGCGCGCAGCATCGTCTCCTGGACGACGTCGTCGACGTCGGCGTGGCCGTTCAGCGCGCGGCCGACGATGTTGTAGACGAGCGGCAGCCAGCCGGCGACCAGTTCGTCCAGGGCCCGCCGGTCGCCGGCCTGCGCGGCCGCGATCGTGGCGGTCCACTGCCGTCCGGCCCGGTCGTCCGCGTACGTCCTCATGCCCGCACCTTCTCAGCAGGGACCGCGCACCGGGCAAGGGCGGGGATCACACGGGGCATCGCACGGGAGGTCACACAGGGGGTCGCACGGGTGGTCACGGGGAGGAGACGGGCGGTGTGCCGCGGCGATAACACTTTTCCGGGGCTCCCGGACGCGCCTCATACCCCGTGGGGGTATATAGTCGATCCGTATACCCCCCATAGGTATACGTGAAGTGTCCGCGACGTCGGCGCCAAGTGGGCCGAGGAGCAGGGACGGGAGCCCGTCATGACCCCCTGGAAGAAGATCGGCGCGTTCGGTGCGGCCCTCGCCGCGACGTTCGGCACCGCCTACGGTGTCGGCACGACCCTCGCACCGGACTCGCCGGAGAAGCCCCCCGCCGCCCACGGCGAGGGCCACACCCCGGGGCCGACCGCCCCGAGGGCCACGTCCGGTGACCTCGTCCCGGCCGGTCTCCAGGTCTCCCAGGACGGCTACCGCCTCGACCTGGCGACCACCGCCGTCCCCGCCGGGCGCAGGAGCACCCTGAGCTTCGTCGTGCGCGGCCCCGACGGCGACCCGGTGACCGGGTACGAGACCGCCCACGGCAAGCAGCTCCACCTGATCCTCGCCTCACGCGAGCTGACCACCTACCGCCATCTGCACCCCGTCCGGGCGGCCGACGGCACCTGGAGCACCCCGGTCGACCTCCCCACCGCCGGCGGCTACCGCGTCTTCGCCGACTTCGTCCCGGCCGGCGCGACCGAGGGCCTCACCCTCGGCTCCGACCTGACGGTCACGGGCACGTACCGGGCGAGTGCGCCGCCCCCGCCCTCGGCCACCTCCACGGTGGACGGCTACACCGTCACCCTCGGCGGCACGCTCACGGCGGGCGGTGCGAGCGACCTGACGTTCACCGTCCGCCGCGCCGGCCGCCCGGTCACCGACCTCCAGCCCTACCTCGGCGCCTACGGCCACCTGGTCGCCCTGCGCGCCGGCGACCTCGCCTACCTGCACGTCCACCCGCACGAGGAGGCCGCGGGCGAGGCGACGTCCGGCCCCGGGGTGGCCTTCTCCGCGACCGCGCCGAGCGCCGGCACCTACCGCCTGTTCCTGGACTTCAAGGTCGACGGCAGGGTGCGGACGGCGGCCTTCACCGTCACCACCGGCCTCGGCGCACCGGCCGCGCACCCCTCGCCCTCGGGCGGGGAGGAGACCCCGCACGGCCACTGACGCGGGACCCCGCACCGCCACTGGTCACAGCCGGGCACACATGTGCGACCCTTCCCTCCGTGCGTGTTCTCTTGCGTCTGCATGTGCTGGACAGGGTGGCGATCGGTCTGCTCGTGACCGGACTGGTGTGCTGGGGCACGGGGTTGCTGCCCTCCGCTCCGGCCGCCGATGCGATGACCCGCGTCGCCCCGCTGCTCGCGTTCCTCGGCACGGTGATCGTGCTGGCCGATCTCACCAGCCGCGCCGAGGTGTTCGATGTGGTGGCGGCTCGTGTCGCCCGGGCGGGCCGCGGCAGTTACGTGCTGCTCTTCCTGCTCTGCGTGGCCTTCGCCTCGGTCACCACGATCGCCCTCAACCTGGACACCACGGCGGTGCTGCTGACGCCGGTGATGCTCGCGCTCGCCTCCCGCGTCGGCATCGCGGCGGTCCCCCTGGCGATGACGACGGTCTGGCTGGCCAACACCGCGAGTCTGCTGCTACCGGTCTCCAACCTGACGAACCTGCTGGCGGCGGACCGGGTGGCCCTCACCCCCCTGGGCCTGGCGGGCCGCATGTGGGCACCGCAGCTGGCGGCGATCGCGGTGACGGCGGCGTGCCTGTGGGGCTTCTACTGGCGCCGGGGCAGGCGGGGCACCGCGCACCCGGAGGGCACGGGGACGGCCGGGCCGGGCCCGCACACCCACGGTGCCGGCCCGGGAGCGGCCCGCGAGGCGGACGTACGCGAGCGGACGGACGTACAGGAGCCGGCGGACGTACAGGAGCGGGACGACGTGCGGGGGCGGGGCGACGCACCGGCAGGGGGCGACGCACCGGCAGGGGGCGCCGGGCGCTACACGCCCCCCGGCCCGCACCGGCCCGCCGACCCGGTGCTGTTCCGGGCCTGTGCCCTGGCCTGTGCGGGGTTCCTGCTGGCGATCCTCGTCGCGGACGTCGAGCTGTGGATCGCGTCCGCGACGGCCGCGGCCGTCGTCGTGACCGCCTTCGCGGTGCGCGACCGCTCCGCGCTGCGGCTGTCGCTCGTGCCGTGGCGGCTGCTGGTCATGGTGCCCGGCATGTTCCTGGTGGTCGAGACGGTCAACGCCAACGGCCTGCACGACCTGCTGGCCGCGGCGGTCGGCGACGACTCCGGCATCGTCGGCATGATCCGCGCCGCGGCGGTCGGCTGCGGGCTCTCGAACGTCCTGAACAACCTGCCCGTCTACCTGGCCGGCGAGGCGGCCGTCCCGGTCGGCCACCACGACCAGCTGCTCGCCCTGCTCATCGGCACCAACGCGGGCCCGGTGATCACGCCGTGGGCCTCCCTGGCGACACTGCTCTGGTACGAACGCTGCCACGCCGTCGGCGTACGGGTCCCGCTGGCCCGCCTGATGGGCACGGGCGCGGTCCTGGCGGTGACCGCGGTCACCGCGTCGGTCGCGATGCTGGCGGTGACGGGCTGAGCACCGGCACGACGGCGGCGGCCACCGCGCAGCCGAAGCGGCGCCGCCCCCGGGCCGCGCAGCGGAAGCGGCGCCGACGATGCCGGGGCGCACACCGGCGACACCGGCGGCCCTCACCCCGGTCCCGATCCGACGACCGCCCCGGTCCCGTATCCGGCAGCCCTCACCACCCGGCCGGGTGTCGGCCGCCCCCCCCTCACGTCATCCCTCGCATCACCGCCGCCGACAAGCCGCCCGCCGGCGCCTCCCCCGCCGTCACCGCCCCGGCCGCCGGGTCGGCGGCCGGGGGGGCGGGCGTCGGTGTGGTCCCCTCGGGGGCCGCCCCCGCCGTCAGGTCGAGCACCTACGGCAGGACCTCCGGTCGGCCCGCGACGAACGACCGTTCCGTGTCCGGACCCCGGAAGCCGCCGGCGAACTCCCGGCCGTCGAGGTGCCGCAGGACCACCCCGGCCTCGCGGGCCAGCAGCGCCCCGGCCGGCAGGTCGATCGCCTCGGCGCGGTAGCCGACGAAGCCGTCGATGTCCCCGCGGGCCAGCATCGCCCAGGCCAGCAGCGGCGCCCACAGCTGGAGCAGCCGCCGGGAGCCGAGTTCCACGGTGTGCCGCAGGCCGCGCACGGCGGGGTCGTCGCGGCGCACCGCGTGCCCCTGGGTCCAGGCGAGCACCGGGCCGGCGGTGCGCGGCCGGCCGCCGGGGGCCGGCGCGAGCCGCCCGTCCGGCCCGTACGCCCCGCAGCCCCGGCGCGCCGACCAGGTCCGTCCGCTCACCGGCTCGTGCACCACCCCCACCACCGGTGCCCCGTCGACGCACAGGGCGACGCCCACGACGTACACCGGCAGCCCGATCACCACGTTGTTGCTGCCGTCGAGGGGGTCCACCAGCCAGGTGCGGCCGCCGCCCCCGTCCCCGCCCAGTTCCCCCACCTCCTCGGCGAGGATCCGGTCGTGCGGGAACCGCTGCCGGATACGGTCCACGACGATCCGTTCGGCCAGCAGGTCCAGGTCGGTGACGACGTCACCGAGTTCGCCCTGGGGACGGGCGGCGACGCCGTCGGGCAGGCGGGACCGCAGCAGCGCCCCGGCCTCCTCGGCGGCCGCCACCGCCGTGCGGCATTCGGGGGCGAAGGGGGCCGGGGGGTCAGACGGGCGGACCGGGTTCGGGGTCATGGATCCTCCTGAGGGCGGCCTGGGCGATCCGGGCGGTCTGGCCCGCGTCGCACATCCTGCGGACCATCCGGCGGCCCGGGGCCCGCAACGGGCCGAGAGAGAGGTCCGCCCGGCCGGGCAGTGTCCGCCCCAGCACCAGGGTGGCGGCCGGGCGGCCGTCCGGCACCACCGTGGTGTGGAACGCGCCCGCCGGAAGGTGGTAGGTCTCGCCGCGCGCGCTGGTCTGCTCGGCGCCCGGCAGACAGCGCACGAGCCGCCCGGTGGGCCGCAGTTCGTCCACGCCCGAGGGGTCGCTGTGCACCTCGAACACCCGGTGCGTCGGCGTCTCGGAGTCCTCGCGGACGTGCACCCGCCGGTTGCCCAGCCGCCCGTACAGCACGGTGCTGGTCAGGTCCCAGCTGTGCGAGTGCACCTGGTGGTCCGTCAGGACCGGGTCGGCGGGTTCGAAGACGTGCACGCAGACACCGTCGGCGCCGGCCCGCAGGACGGGCAGGCAGACGAATCCCAGCGGATGGCGCACCGCCCGCAGCGCCCGCCGGCCGGTGACCACCCGTTCCAGCTCCGACGCGGCCTGCCGCATCACCTCGCCGGCGGCCCCCCGCCGGGCGGCCCGCTCCAGGGCCGGGTAGTCCATCGCTCCCCCCTCGCCCACCCCGTGGCTACCCGCGGTACGGGTCCTCCGCGTGCAGCGCCTTGTCGATGAGGTCGCCGACGTCAGCGTCGGTGAAGCTCGTCGGCAGCGGCACTCCGAGCCGTTCCAGCAGGCGGCCGACCTCGTCGACGGTCGGCTCGTCGCTCAGCGGGGTCGCCTCCCGCAGGTCCAGCTTGAGCGCCTGCTCGCGGCTCTGGTGCAGTTCGGTGACGTAGTAGTCGTACAGCGGCCGTTCGCGCTCGACGTACAGGCTGACGCGGCGCGGGTCGTCCTGCGTGATGATCAGACAGGTGTCGGAGAGGTCGAAGCGCAGGGTCGGCGCCACCGAGGACAGGTGCACGTCGATCTCCAGGGTGTCCAGCCGCTGCCGGTGCCAGGCGGCGGCGACCACGGTGGCGTAGGACTCCTTGCGGGTGCGCTCGGTGGTCCACTCGGTGAACGCCCCGCCCTCCTGCCGGTGCCCGAAGGTGACACGTCACCCTCCCCCGACGGTGACTTTCCGTGCTAGGAGCATCCCCCCGCGCCCGGCTACGGTGCGTGCACCGGCCCCGACCGCGCGTACCGGACGCCGAGGGCGCGAGGGGGCCGCGCCGGGCGCGCGGCGTCCGAGCGGGGGTCACAGTCGGGCCCGGCAGCCGCCGCGGGCCGGCGACGCAGAAGGGAGCCGCCATGCCGCCGTACAGCCTCGAGAACCGTCTGGTGATCGGGATCGCCTCCAGCGCCCTGTTCGACCTGGAGGAGTCCGACGCCGTGTTCCGGCGGGAGGGCGAGGAGAGTTACCGCGTCTACCAGCGGGAGAACCTGGACGACACGCTCCGGCCCGGGGTCGCCTTCCCGTTCATCCGCCGCATCCTGTCCCTGAACGACCTGGCGCCCGAGGACGATCCGCTGGTCGAGGTGATCATCCTGTCCCGCAACGACCCGGACACGGGACTGCGGGTCATGCGCTCCATCGACGCCCACCGACTGCCCATCACCCGCGCGGTCTTCACGCAGGGCCGGGCGCCGTACCGGTTCATGCGCGCGCTGCACATGTCCCTGTTCCTGTCGGCGGACGGCGACGACGTGCGGGAGGCCGTGGCGTCGGGGCTGCCGGCGGGCCAGGTCCTGGGCTCGGCGGTGGCCGACGACGCCGGCGACGAGGACCTGCGGATCGCCTTCGACTTCGACGGCGTCCTCGCCGACGACGCCTCGGAGCGGGTGTTCCAGCGGGACGGCATGGAGGGCTTCCGCGACCACGAGACCCTGAACGTGGCCACCCCGCACGACGCGGGCCCGCTGCGGGACTTCCTCCGCGAGGTCAACACGCTCCAGCGCCGGGAGGAGGAGCGGCGCCGGGAGGACCCGGACTACGCGATCCGGGTCCACGTCTCCATCGTCACGGCCCGCAGCGCGCCCGCGCACGAGCGCGCCGTCCGGAGCCTGAACAACTGGGGCGTGCGGGTCAACGACGCCTTCTTCCTGGGTGGCGTCGACAAGAGCACGGTCATGGACGTCCTGCGGCCGCACATCTTCTTCGACGACCAGGAGAGCCACCTCCTGGGCACGTCCCGGACGACCCCGAGCGTCCACATCCCGTTCGGGGTCGTCAACGACGGGCCCGGCCCGCGGGGCTGACCGCGCGCGTCAGGCGTCCAGGGACGTCATGACGTGCTTGATCCGCGTGTAGTCGTCGAAGCCGTACCCCGACAGGTCCTTGCCGTAGCCGGACTTCTTGAAGCCGCCGTGCGGCATCTCCGCGACCAGCGGGATGTGGGTGTTGATCCACACGCAGCCGAAGTCGAGCTTCTTCGACATCCGCATCGCACGGCCGTGGTCCTTGGTCCACACCGAGGAGGCGAGGGCGTACACGACGCCGTTGGCGTAGGTGACGGCCTGGTCCTCGTCGGTGAAGGACTGGACGGTGATGACCGGGCCGAAGACCTCGTTCTGGACGATCTCGTCGTCCTGCCGGAGACCGGAGACGACGGTCGGGGCGTAGAAGTAGCCCTTGTCGCCGACCTGGTGACCGCCGGCCTCGACCTTGGCGTGGGCGGGGAGCCGCTCGATGAACCCGGAGACCTGCTTGAGCTGGTTGGGGTTGTTCAGCGGGCCGAAGAGCACGTCCTCGTCGTCCGGGTGCCCGGTCTTCGTCTCGGACGCGGCCTTGGCGAGCGCGGCGACGAACTCGTCGTGGATCGCCTCCTGCACCAGGACGCGGGTGGCGGCCGTGCAGTCCTGGCCGGCGTTGAAGAAGCCCGCCACGGAGATGTCCTCGACGGCCTTGGCGATGTCGGTGTCCTCGAAGACGACGACGGGCGCCTTGCCGCCCAGCTCCAGGTGGACGCGCTTGAGGTCCCGGGACGCGGACTCGGCGACGGACATGCCGGCGCGGACCGAACCGGTGATGGACGCCATGGCGGGGATCGGGTGCTCGACCATCAGGCGCCCGGTGTCGCGGTCGCCGGTGATGACGTTGAAGACGCCCTTGGGCAGGATCGAGCCGACGATCTCGGCGATGAGGACCGTCGACGCGGGCGTCGTGTCCGAGGGCTTCAGCACGACCGTGTTGCCCGCCGCGATCGCCGGGGCGAACTTCCACACGGCCATCATCATCGGGTAGTTCCACGGCGCGACCTGCGCGCAGACGCCGACCGGCTCCCGGCGGACGATGGAGGTCATCCCGTCCATGTACTCGCCGGCGCTCCGCCCCTCCAGCATCCGGGCCGCGCCCGCGAAGAAGCGGATCTGGTCGACCATCGGCGGGATCTCCTCGGACCGTGTGAGCCCCACCGGCTTGCCGGTGTTCTCGACCTCGGCCGCGATGAGCTCCTCGGCACGCTCCTCGAAGGCGTCCGCGATCTTCAGCAGGGCCTTCTGGCGCTCGGCCGGGGTGGTGTCGCGCCAGCCCGGGAAGGCCGCCGCGGCGGCCTGCATGGCGGCGTCCACGTCCGCCTGGCCGGACAGCGGGGCCGTCGCGTAGGCCTCGCCCGTCGCGGGGTTGACCACCTCGGTGGTCCGTCCGTCGGCGGCGTCCCGGAACTCACCGTCGATGTAGTTGCGCAGACGACGCAGCTCGGTGCTCACTGCCGGCCCTCCAAGTTCGGGTGTCCAATGACTGAGACACCCACCCTAATCGCTGCTTCCACGTTTTCAACACCCCTGATCCCGCCCGCACTGCGGAATCCGCAGATATCAGTCACGTAAACAACGAATTTCATCGCCCGGGCCTTGCGGAACTGTCGATACGTCGTGCACAGTGAGCTCGTGGCCAGTCGAAGCGCAGAGCACCGGGACTCCCGCGAGTCCAAGAACGGCACCCCTCACCTGGATGCCGTCAGCCTCGCCATCATCGAGCAGCTCCAGGAGGACGGCCGCCGTCCGTACGCCGCGATCGGCAAGGCCGTCGGCCTGTCCGAGGCGGCCGTGCGCCAGCGCGTCCAGAAGCTGCTCGACCAGGGCGTGATGCAGATCGTCGCCGTCACGGACCCGCTCACCGTGGGCTTCCGCCGCCAGGCGATGGTCGGGGTCAACGTCGAGGGCGACGTCGAGGCGATCGCCGACGCGCTCACCGACATGCCCGAGGTCGAGTACGTGGTGATGACCGCGGGCTCGTTCGACGTCCTCGCCGAGATCGTCTGCGAGGACGACGACCACCTGCTGGACGTCATCAACAAACGCATCCGTGCCCTGCCCGGCGTGCGCTCCACCGAGAGCTTCGTCTACCTGAAGCTGAAGAAGCAGACCTACATGTGGGGAACCCGATAACCGTGAGGACCCGATAACCGTGAGCACCAAGGACCTCAGCCGCACCGCGTACGACCACCTGTGGATGCACTTCACCCGCATGTCCTCGTACGAGAACTCCCCGGTCCCGACGATCGTCCGGGGCGAGGGCACCCACATCTACGACGACAAGGGCAGGCGCTACCTCGACGGTCTCGCGGGTCTGTTCGTGGTGCAGGCCGGTCACGGCCGCACGGAGCTGGCCGAGACGGCCTTCAAGCAGGCCCAGGAACTGGCGTTCTTCCCGGTGTGGTCCTACGCCCACCCCAAGGCCGTGGAGCTGGCGGAGCGTCTCGCCGACTACGCGCCCGGCGACCTCAACAAGGTCTTCTTCACCACCGGCGGCGGCGAGGCGGTCGAGACCGCCTGGAAGCTGGCCAAGCAGTACTTCAAGCTCCAGGGCAAGCCGACCAAGTACAAGGTCATCTCCCGCGCGGTCGCCTACCACGGCACTCCGCAGGGCGCCCTGTCCATCACCGGCCTGCCCGCCCTGAAGGCCCCCTTCGAGCCGCTCGTCCCGGGCGCGCACAAGGTCCCGAACACCAACATCTACCGCGCCCCGATCCACGGCGACGACCCCGAGGCCTTCGGCCGCTGGGCCGCCGACCAGATCGAGCAGCAGATCCTCTTCGAGGGCCCGGACACCGTCGCCGCGGTCTTCCTGGAGCCGGTGCAGAACGCCGGCGGCTGCTTCCCGCCGCCGCCCGGTTACTTCCGGCGCGTCCGCGAGATCTGCGACCAGTACGACGTGCTGCTCGTCTCCGACGAGGTCATCTGCGCCTTCGGCCGTCTGGGCACGATGTTCGCCTGCGACAAGTTCGGCTACGTCCCGGACATGATCACCTGCGCCAAGGGCATGACGTCCGGCTACTCGCCCATCGGCGCCTGCATCGTCTCCGACCGGCTGGCCGAGCCGTTCTACAAGGGCGACAACACCTTCCTGCACGGCTACACCTTCGGCGGCCACCCGGTCTCCGCCGCGGTGGGCCTCGCCAACCTCGACCTGTTCGAGCGCGAGAACCTCACCCAGCACGTGCTGGACAACGAGGGCGCGTTCCTGCGGACCCTCCAGAAGCTGCACGACCTGCCGATCGTCGGCGACGTCCGCGGCAACGGCTTCTTCTACGGCATCGAGCTGGTCAAGGACAAGGCGACGAAGGAGTCCTTCGACGCCGAGGAGACCGAGCGCGTCCTGTACGGCTTCCTGTCCAAGGCCCTCTTCGACAACGGCCTGTACTGCCGCGCCGACGACCGCGGCGACCCGGTCGTCCAGCTCGCCCCGCCGCTGATCTCCGACCAGGAGACGTTCGACGAGATCGAGCAGATCCTGCGCGCGACGCTGACGGAGGCGTGGACGAAGCTCTGACCCTCAGCATGATCAGATGAACGACACCGACCCCGGTGCCGTCCGTTCGAGTGAGAAACGGCGGCCCGGGGCCGTGTGCTGTCCGGATGCCCGACATGTGCTGCCTAGCGTGCCAGTGACCGATCGGCCCTGCCTTCGTTCCCTCGGACGGGGGAACGGCATCGGGAACTACGGATCTGAACCGAGGTGTACGCCCATGGAGGCCCCGCCGGACAACGACGTGCTGTGGGCACGGTCCCTGCACTTCACCCACCGCGACGGCTCCCCCGCGCTCGGCGGCGTGTCGCTCGCGGTGCGGGAGGGCGAGATCCTCGCCGTCACCGGCCCGCGCGGCAGCGGCAAGACGACGCTGCTGCACTGCCTGGCCGGCCTCGTGCCCGCTCAGCGCGGCGAGGTCTGGTTCAACAGCGTCCCCGTGCACACGATGGGCCCGCTGGCCCGCGAACGGCTGCGCCGCGACCGCTTCGGCTGGATCGACCCCGCCCCCGCGCTCGTCCCCGAGCTCACCGTCTGGGAGAACGCGGCCCTCCCCCTCATGCTGCGCGGCACCAGCCGCCGCCGCGCCAAGGTCGCCGCCCTGGAGTGGCTGGAACGCCTCGACGTCGGCGACAAGGCGCGCCTGCGGCCCTGCGAGCTGACCCAGGCCGAACGCCAGCGTGTCTGCATCACCCGCTCCCTGGCCCCGGCCCCCTCCGTCCTCTTCGCGGACGAGCCCACGGCCCCCCTGCACCGCGCCGACCGCGCGCACGTCCTGCGGACCCTCACGACCGCGGCCCGCTCGCACGGCATCACGGTCGTCCTGGCCACCCACGACGCCGAGACCGCGGCCCTCGCCGACCGCACGGTGTCGCTGCTGGACGGCCGCCGGGTCAACACCGTCCACCTCCCGCCGGTCGCCGAGACGGAAGGCCGGGCGGCGTGCTCGCTCTCCGCCTGACCCGCAGCGCCCACCCCGCCGTCCAACTGCGCCGCCTGCTCGTGGCGACGGCCTCGGCGGGCACCGGCTTCCTCCTGCTGTGCACCCTCGGCCACGCCCTGGCCCACCCGGACACCACCGGGGCCTCCGGGCTGCGGCTGGCCTGGTGCGCGGTCCCGCTGGCCGCGACGGTCCACTTCGCCGTCGCCGTGGCCCGCACCGACCCCGGCACCCGCCCCCGCCCCGGACTCGCCGCGATCGGCCTGGGTCCCGCCCGCCTCATGGCGATCTCGGCGACCACGACCGCGCTGGCCACGACGCTCGGCTCGATGGTCGCGCTGCTCCTCTTCCTCCACCTGCGCGGCGACCTCACCGGCATGCCCTTCGACGGAGCGGCCGCCCCATCCCTGGGGGCCGGCATCCCCCTTCCCGTCCCGGCCGCCCTGACCCTCCTCTCCCTGGTCCCGGCCACGGCCTCGCTCTCCGTGGCCCTGACCCTCCGCCCCCGGGACATCCGGCCGACCCCGGCCCTCCTCACCCCGGGCCACACCTTCCGCCGCCTCACCACCCGGTCCGCAGCCGACCGGCCCGGGCGGCCCGCAGCCGTCCGAGCCCGTCCGACCGCGGGCGCGCGTGCCGCCGGGGCGGCACCCGTCGCACGCGAAGACGGCACCCCGCAAGGGCCGGGCGACACACCCCACCCCCCGGCGGCGGCCGACGACGCGCCGGCCCGGCCGGCCAGTCCCGCACCCCCCAACCCCACCGCCCTCCCCTGGGGTGCCGCCCTCCTCGCCACCGGCCTGGCCGCCGAGACCTACGCGAGCCGCACCGCGGGCGACAGCCACCACCTCGCCCTGCCCGGCGGCCCCACCGGCCCCACCGCCGTCCTCATCGGCTGGACCCTCACCGCCCTGGGCCTGGCCCTCGCCGGCCCCGGCCTCACCCACCTCTGCGGCCGGCTGCTCCAAGCGGCCCGCCCCGGCGCCCTCCGCCTCCTCGCCGGCCGGGGCCTGATGGAGGAGGCGTCCCGCATCGGCCGCCCGCTGGGCATCCTGTGCGCGGTGGCCTCCGGCGTCCACACCATGGCCGCGCTGTACGACCCCGCCGACCTGTCCTTCGGCCCGCTCACCGCCCTCGGCGCCGTCCTGGTCGTCGGCTGCGCACTCGCCACCCTCCTCACGGCGGCCGTGGAAGCCCGTCAGGCCCGCGCCGGCACCACCGCCGCGCTGCTGCGCCTCGGCGCCCCGACCACCACCCTGCGCAGCGCCGCCGCCCTGCGCGCCGGCGCCCTCGCGGCCCTCTTCCTCCCCCTCACCCTGATCGTCGCGGAGCTGGCGGCGCTCCCCCTCACCGCCTGACCCACGCACGGCACCACCCACGAGCACCCACGAGCGCTTCAAGGGGGCCTTGCACTGTGCCCGGCCTGGGGCGGGGGGGGGGGGGGGGGGGGGGGGGGGGGGGAAGAAGAAGAAGAAACACCCCAAGAAGAGGAGGAAGAAGGGAAAACAAGAGGAAA
>NZ_JBVIAY010000016.1:0-169749 GCF_055573695.1 Streptomyces sp. NPDC030143 | reverse complement strand
CTCATTTTCTCTTGGTTTTTTGTCTTCTCCCTTTCTGTGCGCTCCTCGTTCTTCCCCCCCCCCCCCCCCCCCCCCCCCCCCCCCCCCCCGGCCCGATCAGGCGCTCAGAGTGCAAGGACCCCTGAGGCACGGCGCTCGGAGAAACCGGCGCGGCAGCCCACCCGAAAACCCGCGCGAAAAAAGTCACCGACCACCGATGAGTTCCGCACGACCCCCCGGTCTACCCCACCGAACACCACGAACGAGCCGCACACGCGCCAGATCCGAAAGGGAGAGACCGATGACCGCCCCCGCCTACCAGCAGATGATCTTCGTCAACCTGCCCGTGAACGACCTCGAGGCCTCCAAGAAGTTCTTCACGGAGCTGGGCTACTCGATCAACCCCCAGTTCAGCGACGAGAACGCGGCCTCCGTGGTGATCAGCGACACCATCGTCGCCATGCTGCTCACCAAGCCGTTCTACTCGACCTTCACCAAGAAGGAGATCGCGGACGCCACGAAGACCAGCGAGGTGCTCATCGCGCTGAGCGCCGAGAGCCGCGAGAAGGTCGACGAACTGGTCGACCGCGCCCTGGCGTTGGGCGGCAGCCCCAGCGGCGACACCCAGGACCTCGGTTTCATGTACGGCCGTTCCTTCGACGACCTCGACGGCCACACCTGGGAGGTCGTCTGGATGGACCCGTCCGCCGTCGAGGGCTGACCACCGGCCGTTCGGCGACGCCTAGCATGGGCGGGTGCATCCGACCACACCCGCCCAGACGTTCGACGGATCCCATGACCGGGAGATCGAGTCCCTCGCCGAGTTCGACGAGGTGGTCTCCGCCCAGGGCACCCTGTCCCACTACCGGGTCCAGGCCGTCGACCTGACGGACCGTACGCCGGACCTGCTGGCACTCGACACCACCGGCGCCGTCTTCCTGGGCTGCCCCATGGCCCCGGAGGCGGCGGCCGGGGTGCGGGCCTCGGGCGCCCTGGTCTTCCCGCCGGTCCCCGGCCTCGCCTTCGATCCCTACCGGGCGTTCGTCTACTCCCCCGACGAGCTGTTCGCCTCGCTCGACGAGGGCGGCTACGAGGCGACCCCGGACGCCCGCGCCTACGCCTGGTTCCAGCGGACCAGGGCGAACGGCGACGTCTTCGCCTCCGTCCTCCGCTCGATCCACGACGACGCCGTCTCCGACGCCCTCGACGAACTCCTCACCGGACAGCGCGTGGTGGGCGTCATGGGCGGCCACGCCATGGCGCGCGGAACCGAGGCGTACGCCGGTGCCGCGCGCCTCGGCCGGGAACTGGCCCGCGCCGGACTCACCGTGGCGACCGGCGGCGGCCCGGGCGCGATGGAGGCGGCGAACCTCGGCGCCTACGCGGCACCTCTCGCCGACGGCATGCTCACCGAGGCCCTGCGGATGCTGGCCAAGACACCGTCGTTCACACCGTCGGTCACCGACTGGGCGACGGCCGCCTTCGAAGTGCGCGCCCGCTGGCCGCGGGGCGGCCCCTCGGTCGGCATCCCCACCTGGTTCTACGGCCACGAGCCGCCGAACCCCTTCGCCGCGCACATCGCCAAGTACTTCTCCAACGCCACCCGCGAGGACGGCCTGCTGGCCCGCTGCACGGCGGGCGTGGTGTTCCTGCCGGGCGCCGCCGGCACCGTCCAGGAGATCTTCGACAACGCCACGCCCAACTACTACGGGTCGCGGGGCGAGCCGACGCCGATGGTGCTGGTGGACCGCTCCCACTGGACCGAACGGCTCCCGGCCTGGCCGCTGCTGCGGGCGCTCGCACGGGAACGGTCGATGGAAGGGCGGATCGCGCTGGTCGACCGGATCGAGGAGGCCCCGGAGGCGCTGCGCCGTCTCAGCGGCTGAGAACCGGTCGCCTCCCGGGGCGCACGGGGGGCGCACGGATTGACATTACTTATGAAACGCTTATAGACCTGTGGGACTCGTGGGGACGCTGTCGCCGCCGTATCGGGGGCGTCACCTCCCCCTCCACCCCCCGCAGTTGCGCATCTCGTAAAGGACAAACGTGTCCATATCTCGTCGTACCGCCGCTCGTTCGGTGCGCATGCTCGGTGTCACCGCCGCTTCGGCAGCCCTCGTGTTCGGCGTCGCCGGCCCCGCGCTGGCCTCCGACATCAAGGACTTCTCGGCCGAGGCCGCGTGTGACGGCGCCAAGGGCGTCATCACCGTCACCGACAAGGGCAAGTCGGCGGCTCCGGCCGTCGTCAGCGTCTTCCTCGAGAACAACGGGGCCGACCTGCGCAAGGTCGGCGAACTGCCCGTCGCGGCATCGGCCAAGGGCGTCACCGTCACCTTCGCCGAGGACTGGGAGCCGGGCGCCATCTACCGGGTGCACGTCACGACCGCCGACGTCAACGCCGACATCGAGCCGCACCTGACGACGCCCGCCAAGGCCTGCCGGGCCGGTGCCCCCTCCACTCCGTCCGCCTCTGCGTCGCCCTCGCCCTCGGCGTCGCCGTCGGACACCGCCTCGACCCCGGCCGCCCCGGCCGAGCCCGGGACGCCGTCTGCGTCGGTGCCCTCCGGCGACGGTTCCGCGCCCGCCGCGGGCACGCCGGGCGCCGGAGGGACCGGGGGTACGGCAGGCACCGCGAGCAACGCCCCGTCGCCCGCGGTCGGCGAGTCCAACCTCGCCGAGACCGGCGCCGGCTCGAACACCGGTCTGATCGTGGGCATCGCGGTCGCCCTGGTCGCCGTCGGCGGCGGCGCGGTGTTCTTCGGCCTCCGCCGCAAGGGCTCGAGCAACCGCTGACCCCCACCGCCGCTGCCCCACGCTTCCGCGGTGAGTCGCACCGCTGAGCACGGCCCCGGGGCGGCGGCCCCCACAAGCACGGCCCGGCGCCCCCACCCCCCGCCCAGCCGTCGCACCGGACCACCGGGACACCTACCACCCCGCCTGCGGGCAGTCGTCGCACCGGACCCCCGGGACACCTACCACCCCACGTGCGGGCAGTCGTGCCCCAGCGGCGGCGCACCCCACCTCCCGAACCTGCGGGCAGTCGTGCCGCAGGGGCGGCACGGGTGGGCGCAGCGGCACCCCCCGAGCACGGGCCGGCGACAACCACCCCGCCCCAGCCCCGACACCGGCACCGGCACCGGCCAACCGGCCCGCCGCGCCGACGCCCCCGCCCAGCGCTCCTCAGCCGAGCACCACGACCTCCGCGGCGTCGAACGCCACACCCACCTCGTCCCCGACGCCCGGCGCCAGCCGCAGCGCACACGCCGCCTCCACCCGCGGCGGCGCATCCCTCGGCCCACCCGCCGGCTGGAGTCGGACGGCGACATGCGTACCCCGAAACGTGCGCGCGGCGACCGTGCACCGCAGCCCCTCGTCCGCACCGACCAACCGCACCCCCGCCGGCCGCACCAGCAGCGTGCACGCCCCCTGCCGAGAGCCGGCCGGCACCGGCACCTCGCCCCACGGGGTGTCCGCCACCTCTCCGCGGACGCTCGCCTCCACCACGTTGTCGAAGCCGAGGAACCGCGCCACGAACGCGTCGGCCGGCCGCTGCCACACCTCGAGCGGCGTACCGGACTGGGCGATCCGCCCGTCCCGCATCACCACGACCCGGTCGGCCAGCGCGAACGCCTCCCCCTGGTCGTGGGTGACCGCCAGCACCGTCGTGCCCAATCGCCCGAACAGCTCCCGCAGTTCGACGACGAGCCGCTCCCGCAGCGACCGGTCGAGCTGACCGAGCGGCTCGTCCAGCATCAGCAGCCGGGGCCGGGGCGCGAGCGCACGGGCCAACGCCACCCGCTGCTGCTCCCCGCCGGAGAGCGCGGCGACGGACCGCCCACCGGCACCCGGCAGCCCGACGAGGTCGAGCAACTCGCCCACCCGCTCCCGCCGTCGGTTCTTCGGCGTGCCGTGCATCCGCAGTCCGAAGGCCACGTTGCCGCCCACGTCCCGCTGCGGGAACAGCTGGTGGTCCTGGAACATCAGCCCGAGCTCCCGCCGGTGCGCGGGCACGTCCGTCTGGTCGCGTCCGTCGAGCACCACCCGCCCGCCGTCGAGGGGTTGCAGTCCGGCGACCGCCCGCAGCAGCGTCGACTTGCCGCTGCCGCTCGGCCCGAGCACGCACACCACCTCGTGCTCGGCGACGGCGAGGTCGACACCGTCGAGCACCGCCCGCCCGCCGAACCGCACGGTCGCACCCTCGAGGCGCAGCAGCATCAGAACTCCCCGGTCCGGTCGGTCCGCAGCCGCTCCAGCACCAGCAGGGCCACCGCGCACACCAGCATCAGAATCGTCGAAAGGGCCATCGCCTGGCCGTAGTTGAGCTCACCGGCCCGCCCCAGCAGCCGGGCCACGGCGACCGGCAGGGTCGGGTTGTCGGGCCGCGCGATGAACACCGTCGCGCCGAACTCCCCGAGCGACACCGCGAAGGCGAACCCGGCCGCGACGAGCAGCGCCCTCCGCACCATCGGCAGGTCCACCTCCCGCCACACCCGCCACGGCGACGCCCCGAGCACCGCCGCCGCCTCCCGCAGCCGCTCGTCCACCGCCCGCAGCACCGGCAGCATGGTCCGTACGACGAAGGGGACGCCGACCAGCGCCTGCGCGAGCGGCACGAGGATCCAGGTGCCGCGCAGGTCGAGCGGGGGTTCGTCGAGCGCGATCAGGAAGCCGAAGCCGACGGTGACGGCGGAGACGCCGAGCGGCAGCATCAGCAGCGCGTCGAAGCCCCTGACCAGGCGTCCGGCGTCCCGCCGGGTCAGCGCGGCGGCGGCCAGCCCACCGATCACCACCGCGATGGCGGTCGCGACGACCGCGTACTGGAGGGAGTTGCCGATCGCCTCGATCGGCGGCACCAGGAAGACGTTGCCGTCGTCGCTCGTCAGTGCCCGGTAGTAGGCGAAGCCGGGCGCGTCCAGGGAGCGCTGCACCAGCACCGCCAGCGGCAGCAGGAGCAGGACGACGACGGTGGCGAGGACCCCGGCGAGCAGCGCCCACTGCCCCGCCCCGCGCGGCCGGCGCGCGGTCAGCGAGGCGTCCACCAGCCGCAGGGCCGTCTCCCGCCGCCGTACGGTCCAGGCGTGCAGGGCGAGGATCGCGCCCACGGCGGCGAACTGGACGAAGGTGAGGACGGCGGCCGTGGACAGGTCGAAGATCTCCGACGTCTGCCGGTAGATCTCGACCTCCAGGGTGGAGAAGGTCGGCCCGCCGAGGATCTGCACCACGCCGAAGGAGGTGAAGGTGAAGAGGAAGACCATGAGCGCGGCGGCGGCGACGGCGGGCCCGAGGGCGGGCAGGGTGACCGTGCGCCAGGCGGTGAGCCGGGACGCGCCGAGCAGCCGCGCCGCCTCCTCCTGTCGCGGGTCGAGCTGCGCCCACAGCCCGCCGACGGTCCGCACGACGACCGCGTAGTTGAAGAAGACGTGGGCGAGCAGGATCGCCCACACGGTGGTGTCCAGCCGTACGCCCCACAGCTCGTCCAACAGCCCGCCGCGCCCCACGAGTGCCAGGAACGCCGTACCGACGACGACCGTCGGCAGGACGAACGGGACGGTCACCACCGCCCGCAGGAGCTGCTTGCCGGGGAAGGCGAAGCGGGCGAAGACGTACGCGGCGGGCAGGGCGAGCAGCAGGGTGAGCACGGTGGAGGCCAGCGCCTGCCAGGTGGTGAACCACAGCACGTGCCGGATGTCGGACTGCCCCAGTACGTCGGCGAGGCGCCCGAGGTGCCACGCCCCGTCGTCGTTCAGTCCGCGCGAGACGATCGCGGCGACGGGGTAGGCGAAGAAGACGCCGAAGAACGCGACGGGCAGGGCCATCAGGCCGAGCCGCGCCGCGCTCCCGCGCCGGGTGGTCCGCGCGTCGCTCACTTCAGGACGAGCGAGGTCCACGACTTGACCCAGTCGTCACGGTCGGCGGCGATCTTCGCCGGCTCCATGGTCTCGGGGTCCTTCGCGGCCGGGCCGTACTGCGTGAACTCCGCGGGGACGGCCGCGCCCTTGAGCACCGGGTAGACGAACATGTTGAGCGGCATGTCCTCCTGGAACTCCTTGCCGATCAGGAAGTCGATCAGCGCCTTGCCGCCCGCGCTGTTCTCGGCGTTGCTCAGCAGTCCCGCGAACTCCACCTGCCGGAAGCAGGTGCCGGTCGCGACGCCGGTCGGGGCGGTGGTGGGCTTGGGGTCTCCGTAGACGACCTCGGCGGGCGGCGAGGAGGCGTAGGACACGACGAGCGGCCGGTCGGCGCCGGCCTTCTTCCCGCCGGCCGAACCGGAGAACTCCTCGTTGTAGGCCTGCTCCCAGCCGTCGACGACCTTCACGCCGTTGGCTTTGAGCTTCTTCCAGTAACCCTGCCAGCCTCCCCCGCTCCCCGCTCCGCCCGAACGGGAGGTGTCCCCGTCGCCGTACCGGGCGGCGGTGCCGAGGAGGAAGCCGAGGCCGGGTGAGGAGGTGGAGGCGTTCTCGGTGACGAGGAGGTTCTTGTAGGCGGGCTTGACCAGGTCGTCGAAGGAGGCCGGCGGGGCCAGCCTGCGGTCGGCGAAGTACTTCTTGTCGTAGTTGACGCAGATGTCGCCGAAGTCGACGGGCGTGACGCGGTGCTTGTCGCCGTCGAGCCGGTAGCGGGCGTCGACCTGGTCGAGCCCCTTGGCCTCGTACGACTGGAACAGGTCGTTGTCGAGCGCGCGGGACAGGAGCGTGTTGTCGATGCCGAAGAAGACGTCGCCCTGCGGGTTGTCCTTGGTGAGGATCGCCTTGTTGACGGCCTGCCCGGCGTCGCCGTCCTTGAGGACCTTGACCTTGTAGCCGGACTGCTTCTCGAAGTCGGCGAGCACGTTCTTCGAGACGGCCCACGAGTCGTGGCTGACGAGGGTGACGGTCTTGGAACCGCCGCCGCCGGAGCCCGAGTCGGAGCCGGAGCCGGAAGACTGCGACCCACACGCGGACAGCGTGACGAGACCGAGGCCGACGGCCGCGGCCACGAACGTCCTGGTGTTCACGGATTTCCTCCTGGAGGTGACCAGGAAGAGACGCGGCCCTGCCCGGACCCAACGGGGCCCGGGCAGGGCGCAACAGCTTGAGCGATGACCGAACTTCCTACCCAGAATGACCTGGGCGAGGTTCAGAGGGTCTGCGGCCCGCTCGCCGCACTCTCAGCGCTGTGGCGCTCCCCTGTCGGAATACGAAGGTATGAAGTTGTCCGGGATCAGACTACCGCTCGGTGGCCGCGAGCTGGCCACAGGCTCCGTCGATCTCCTGGCCCCGGGTGTCCCGG
Source organism: Streptomyces sp. NPDC030143 (assembly GCF_055573695.1). Taxonomy (NCBI): domain Bacteria; kingdom Bacillati; phylum Actinomycetota; class Actinomycetes; order Kitasatosporales; family Streptomycetaceae; genus Streptomyces; species Streptomyces sp. NPDC030143. The sequence goes on along the minus strand of NZ_JBVIAY010000016.1, from coordinate 162,501 downwards.
ATGGTGACTGGCACCCCGTGCGCGGCGATGGCCTCGACGAACGCCTTCTCGTCCGCGGGCCGGGAAGCGGTCCACTTCGAGCCCGGGGTCGGGTTCAGCGGGATCAGGTTCACATGCACGGGCCGCCCCTTGAGCAGCCGCCCCAGCCGGTCGCCCCGCCAGGCCTGATCGTTGATGTCGCGGATCAGGGCGTACTCGATGGACAGCCGCCGCCCGGACTTCGCCGCGTACTCGAACCCGGCGTCGAGCACCTCGCGCACCTTCCACCGCGTGTTCACGGGGACGAGGGTGTCGCGCAGTTCGTCGTCGGGGGCGTGCAGCGAGATGGCGAGGCGGCACTTGAAGCCCTCGTCGGAGAACCGGTGGATGGCGGGCACCAGTCCGACGGTCGAGACGGTGATCCCGCGCTGCGACAGCCCGAGCCCGTCCGGCGTGGGGTCGGTCAGGGCGCGGACGGCCCCCACGACCCGCTTGTAGTTGGCGAGCGGCTCGCCCATCCCCATGAAGACGATGTTGGACAGCCGGGCCGGCCCTCCGGGCACCTCCCCGTCCCGGAGCGCCCTCATCCCGTCGACGATCTGGTGGACGATCTCGGCGGTGGACAGGTTCCGGTCCAGCCCCGCCTGTCCGGTCGCGCAGAACGGGCAGTTCATCCCACAGCCCGCCTGCGAGCTGATGCACATGGTGACCCGGTCCGGGTACCGCATCAGCACCGACTCGACGAGCGTCCCGTCGAACAGCCGCCACAGGGTCTTGCGGGTGGTGCCCTGGTCGGTCGACAGATGCCGCACGACCGTCATCAGCTCGGGCAGCAGCGCCTCGCGCAGCTTCTCGCGCGATCCGGCGGGGATGTCGGTCCACTCGGCGGGGTCGTGCGCGTACCGCGCGAAGTAGTGCTGCGACAGCTGCTTCGCCCGGAACGGCTTCTCCCCGATCCCCGCCACGGCCTCCTTCCGCTCGGCGGGCGAGAGGTCGGCGAGATGCCGCGGCGGCTTCTGGGCTCCGCGGGGGGCGACGAAAGTGAGTTCTCCGGGCTTAGGCATGGCCTTACCAGTGTCGCAGATCGATGGAGTGACCCGGATCTCACCGGTGCCGGCCGGCCGTCGGGGGGGCGTCGGCTCCCGTCGGGGTCAGGGCCGGGAGGCGGCGACCTCGATTCCGGATCCGGTCAGGACGACAAGGGTCGGGACGGCGAGCACACCGATGGCATGGCCGCAGCGGGCTGAGCGGACATCCGGCTCGGTCTCGCACCCGCGACCGCCGCACCCCTTTCGCGGGGCCGGCCCGCCGGTCGGACGTCGGTGGCACGACAGGGCCGGCGTCAGCCTCCGGCGGCGTGGCCGCGCGCGGGCGAGGGACACCGCCCGGTCACGGGGGTGTCCCTCCGGACCACGCACCATAGAATCGAACACGTGAACGATGATTTGCCGCCGGACCTGCCGAGGCTCCGGGTGCTGGAAACGTGGCTGGGCCTCTCCCTGGCGCGGGTGCGGCAGCGCATCGCCGACGTGGAGCGCCGCGAGGCCGAGCGGCGCCGCGGCGAGCGGCGACGGCCGCGGCGGCCCGACTGGACGGTCGACCTGGGGACAGGCGGCGGCGTTCCGGTCTCCGTGCACGTGGGCGGCTGCCACATGGCGGGCAGGCGGCTGCGCGCGATCTCGCGCGAGGAGGCCGTCCGCACGATCGCCGACGGGGTCACGCCGTGCACCCACTGTCGTCCCGACAGCGAACTGGGAATCCTGGACTGAGGGGTCCTTGCAGCACTGTGCCCGCCTGGGCCGCGCGGCCTGATCAGGCGCTCATGGCGCAAGGACCCCTGAGCCCTCACCGCCGCGCACCGGCCCCGGACGCCGTCGAACGCCCGAGCCCCCGCTCACGGGAGCGGGGGCTCGGCGGACGGAGACCGGGGGCAGGGTCAGCCGGACCCCACGAACAGCACCAGCAGCAGCCACACCACCGGAGCCGTCGGGAGCAGGGAGTCCAGGCGGTCCATGATGCCGCCGTGCCCCGGAAGCAGGGTGCCCATGTCCTTGATGCCCAGGTCCCGCTTGATCATGGACTCGCCAAGGTCGCCGAGCGTGGCGCTGGCCGCGACCGCGACGCCGAGCAGCAGGCCCTGCCACCAGGTCCCGTCGTCGATCAGGAACTGCATGCACAGCGCGCCCGCCACCATCGCGAACGACACCGCGCCGAGCAGGCCCTCGCGGGTCTTGCCCGGGCTGATGCGCGGAGCGAGCTTGTTCTTGCCGAAGCGCCAGCCGACGGCGTACGCCCCGGTGTCGCTGACGACCGTCAGGAGCAGGAACGTCAGGACGCGCTGCGGTCCGTCGTCCGCGGTGAGCATCATCGCGACGAAGGTCGCCAGGAACGGCACGTAGAAGGCCGCGAAGACACCGGCCGTGACGTCCTTGAGGTAGCCCTCAGGCGGTTCCGTCATCCGCCAGACCAGGACGGCCAGCGCCGTCAGGGCCATGGCGACCCAGGCGCCCTCGGCGCCGCGGACGTACCCGGCGACGACCATCGCCGCACCGCCCAGCGCGAGCGGCACGAGCGGGGCCCTGACGGCCTTGCGCTCCTGCAGCCGGCTGGTCAGCTCCCACAGGCCGACGACCACGGCGACCGCGACCACACCGACGAAGACGGCCTTGACGACGAACAGCGACGCGACGATCACCGCGCCGAGCCCGACCCCGACGCCTATGGCCGCGCCCAGGTCACGGCCCGCGCTCTTCTTCTGCGGTGCGGGCGCCGGCTGCGGGGCGTCGGGCATGGGCTCCGGATTCTGCGGCACCGCCGCAGGGGGCTGCGCCGACGGGGTCTCGTGGGTCCCGCCGCGGTACGCCCCGTGGCCGTGGGACCGGTGGCCGTAGGGGTCGTCGCCGCCGCGGTGGGTGTCGTCTCGGTGCGCTCCGTCCCGGTGGGTCCGGCCGGAGTGCGTCTCGTGTCGGAACAAGGGGCCGCCCGGCTGAGCGGCCCCCCGGTCGTCATCCTGGTTTCCGCCGTGAGCGGGTACGTCGGGGACGATGGGCATGGGGCGAGTCTGTTGCGCCTCAGGCGCATCGTACGTGGGACCCGCCGGGGCAGCCCCCTGGACAGGCCCGTGGCCTTCGGGCCCCCAGTACCCGGCCTGTGCACCGTGTGAACCGGCTTGTGGCGGAGCGCCCCAGGAAGAGTCGTTCATCAGACCTCGAGAAGCTCCGCTTCCTTGTGCTTCAGGAGCTCGTCCACCTGAGCGACGTACTTCGCGGTGGTGTCGTCGAGCTCCTTCTCCGCACGGCGGCCCTCGTCCTCGCCGACCTCGCCGTCCTTGACGAACTTGTCGATGGCGTCCTTGGCCTTGCGGCGGACGGAGCGGATGGACACCTTGGCGTCCTCGCCCTTGCCCTTGGCGACCTTGATGTACTCGCGGCGGCGCTCCTCGGTCAGCTCGGGGAACACCACACGGATGATGTTGCCGTCGTTGCTCGGGTTGACGCCCAGGTCGGAGTCGCGGATCGCCTGCTCGATGTTGCGCAGAGCGCTCTTGTCGAACGGGGTCACGACCGCCATGCGCGGCTCCGGCACGGAGAACGAGGCCAACTGGTTGATCGGCGTCGGCGCACCGTAGTAGTCGGCCACGATCTTGTTGAACATCGCCGGGTGCGCACGGCCGGTGCGGATCGCGGCGAAGTCCTCCTTGGCGACCACGACGGCCTTCTCCATCTTCTCCTCGGCCTCGAGGAGGGTCTCTTCGATCACCACTTGCTCCTGCGTGTCTTGAGTAGGCCCGGCTGCGGTTCCTTGCGGGGGCGGCGGCCGGCTGCGTCGCGTCTTCTTCCTGCACGGTTCCCGACCGGCAGGACATTGTCCATCCCTCGACCAGGGTCCGTCCCCCGGTCAGGTGTTGTCGTGGCGACCGCTGTTCTCGTCGGTCGGACCGGGGGTCGTGCCGGTCGAACCGGCGGTCTCACCGGTCGGGCCCGGCCGTCAGACCTGGCCGGTCTGGTCGCCCACAAGCGTGCCGATCTTCTCACCCTTGACGGCCCGCGCGATATTGCCCTCGGCCAGAAGCTCGAAGACGAGGATCGGGAGCTTGTTGTCGCGGCACAGCGTGACCGCGGTGGCGTCGGCGACCTTCAGTTCGCGCGTGATGACCTCGCCGTAGCCGAGGGAGTCGAACTTGACCGCCTCCGGGTTGGTCTTCGGGTCGGAGTCGTAGACGCCGTCCACGCCGTTCTTGCCCATGAGCAGCGCCTCGGCGTCGATCTCCAGGGCGCGCTGCGCGGCGGTGGTGTCGGTGGAGAAGTAGGGCATGCCCATGCCGGCGCCGAAGATGACCACACGGCCCTTCTCCAGGTGGCGCACGGCGCGCAGCGGGATGTACGGCTCGGCGACCTGGCCCATGGTGATGGCGGTCTGGACCCGGCTGTCGATGCCCTCCTTCTCCAGGAAGTCCTGGAGGGCGAGGCAGTTCATCACGGTGCCGAGCATGCCCATGTAGTCCGAGCGGGCCCGGTCCATGCCGCGTACCTGGAGTTCGGCGCCGCGGAAGAAGTTGCCGCCGCCGATGACGACCGCGATCTGCGAGCCGTCGCGCACGACGGCCGCGATCTCACGGGCGATCTTGTGCACCACGTCGGGGTCCACGCCCAGGCCCCCGCCGCCGGAGAATGCCTCGCCGGACAGCTTCAGCAGGTACCGGCCGCGTACTTTGCCGTCGTCGCTCTTCTGGGCCTTGGTGCTCATGGGAGATCCCGCCTCTTTCACGTGGTGCACATACGAAGAAGGCCATTGCCGGTGGGGTGTCGTTCGCAACCCATGCGCGGCAATGGCCTCCTCGTCAGATCTGCTGTCGTCCGCCACACGTCCGGTGACGACGTACCCGGACGACTGCTGCCGACCCTATCGGGGCCGGGCGTCCGTCGCGGTACGGACTCAGATGCCGACCTTGATGCGCGTGAAGCGCTTCAGGGTGACACCGGCCTCGTCCAGGACCTTCTGGACGGACTTCTTGTTGTCGAGCGCGTACGGCTGGCCGAGCAGCGTGGCGTCCTTGAAGAAGCCGTTGAGGCGACCCTCGACGATCTTCGGCAGGGCGGCCTCGGGCTTGCCCTCGGCGCGGGTGGTCTCCTCGGCGACGCGGCGCTCGGACTCCACGACGTCGGCGGGGACGTCCTCCTTGGAGAGGTACTTCGGCGCGAAGGCGGCGATGTGCTGGGCGACGCCCTTGGCGACCTCGGCGTTCGGCTTGTCCAGCTCGACGAGGACACCGATCTGCGGGGGCAGGTCGGGCATCGTGCGGTGCATGTACGCGATGACGAAGCCGTCGGTGAACTGCGCGAAGCGGTCCAGGACGATCTTCTCGCCGAGGTTGGCGTTGGCCTCGTCCACGAACGCCTGGACGGTCTTGCCGGGCTCGATCTCGGAGGCGAGCAGGGCCTCGATGTCGGCCGGGGAGGTCTTGGAGACGTGCTCGGCGATGGCGGTGGCGACGCTCTGGAACTTCTCGCCCTTGGCGACGAAGTCCGTCTCGCACTTCAGCTCGACGAGGACGCCGGCCGAGTTGTCGTCGGCGATGATCGAGACCACGGCGCCGTTCTCGGCGGAGCGGCCCTCGCGCTTGGCGACGCCCTTCTGGCCCTTGATGCGGAGCGCCTCGACGGCCTTCTCGACGTTGCCCTCGGCCTCGTCCAGCGCCTTCTTGCAGTCCATCATGCCGGCGCCGGTGAGCTCGCGGAGCTTCTTGACGTCGGCGGCGGTGTAGTTCGCCATGAGTCTGTGAGTCTTTCTCGAAGTCTGGAGGATCGAAGATCTGCGGCGTGCGCTCCCATGGAGACCGGGAGCGCTGTCCGTTCGCTGACCTACGGGTGAACGGCGGGAGCGGACTTCATGTCACCGCTCCCGCCGTCACCAGGGACGCTGACGGGTCAGGCCTGCTCGGCCTCGGCGGCCGGCGCCTCGGCGGGAGCCTCGGCAGGGGCCTCGGCAGGGGCCTCGGCGGGGGCCTCGGCAGCGGGCGTCTCAGCGGCGGGCGCCTCGGCAGCAGCCTCGGCGGCCGGGGCCTCCTCGGCCTTCTTCTCGCCCTCGAGCAGGTCGCGCTCCCACTCGGCCAGCGGCTCGCCGGCGGCCTTCTCGCCCTTGCCCTCGGTGGCGACACCGGAGCGGGCGATGAGGCCCTCGGCGACGGCGTCGGCGATCACGCGGGTGAGCAGGGTGACGGAGCGGATCGCGTCGTCGTTGCCCGGGATCTTGTAGTCGACCTCGTCGGGGTCGCAGTTGGTGTCGAGGATCGCGACGACCGGGATGTTGAGCTTGCGGGCCTCGCCGACCGCGATGTGCTCCTTCTTGGTGTCCACGATCCAGACGGCGCTGGGCACCTTGGACATCTCGCGGATACCGCCGAGGGTCTTCTCCAGCTTGGCCTTCTCACGCGAGAGGACCAGGAGCTCCTTCTTCGTCAGACCCGAGGCGGCGACGTCCTCGAAGTCGATGAGCTCGAGCTCCTTGAGGCGCTGCAGACGCTTGTAGACGGTCGAGAAGTTGGTGAGCATGCCGCCCAGCCAGCGCTGGTTGACGTAGGGCATGCCGACGCGGGTCGCCTGCTCGGCGATGGCCTCCTGCGCCTGCTTCTTCGTGCCGACGAACATGACCGTGCCGCCGTGGGCCACGGTCTCCTTGACGAACTCGTAGGCGCGGTCGATGTACGACAGCGACTGGAGCAGGTCGATGATGTAGATGCCGTTGCGCTCGGTGAAGATGAAGCGCTTCATCTTCGGGTTCCAGCGACGGGTCTGGTGACCGAAGTGGACGCCGCTCTCCAGCAGCTCCCGCATCGTGACGACGGCCATGGCCGTTCTCCTTGGGTTTCTCGGTTGTGCCGCGGATGCCGGACGGCTCCCGCGCCTGACGCCCGCGGTGCGCCGAGCCACGAAGGACCGAGGGGCGCTGATACGTACGGACCGTTTCCGGCCCCCGTACCGGGGCGTGCGAAGTCGACCCGGTGACCCGGATCGCCAGAAGAAGTGTACGGGACCCGCAGGGCACCGGGTGACGCCGCTGTCCACAACACCCGGTTCGTCCACAGGTGCGGGCCGGAGCGGGGCGCCGTCGGCAGGCTTCTCCCATGCACGTGAAGCGATACGCGGCCCTGCTGCTGACCCTCGCGGCCACGACGGCGGCCTCGGCGTCCGGCGCGCCCGCGCCCCCGGTCCCGCCGTCGGCACCGGTCCCGGCGGTCGCCCGTTCGTGGCCGGTGGGCCCGCCGGGGAGCCGGCCGGCGGTGGTACGGGCGTGGAATCCTCCGGTGACGCCCTACGGCCGCGGTCACCGCGGAGTGGACCTGGCGGCCGCGCCCGGCACCCCGGTGCGGGCGGTGGCGGCGGGCCGGGTGTCCTTCGCCGGCCGGGTGGCGGGCAGGGGCGTGATCACGGTGGAACTGGCGGGGACGGGCGCCCCGCCCCTGCGCACCACCTACGAGCCGGTACGGCCGCTGCTGCGGAAGGGGGACGAGGTCACCGCGGGCCGGCCGATCGCCGACCTGGAACCGACGCCGGTCCCCCACTGCCCGACGAGCTGCCTCCACTGGGGCCTGCGCAGAGGCGACTCCTACCTGAATCCCCTCCTGCTACTGCCGCCCTGGCTGGTACGAAGGGGGCCGTCGAGACTGCTGCCGGTCCTGGGAGTCCCGCTCCCCTGAACGCCGGGCCACGGGCGGCGGCACGTCACGGGACGAGGCCCCCGAGCACCTGGCCACATGCGGTGCGCCGCGGACCAAGCCCCGAGCACCGAGCCGCGGGCGGCGCCTCCCGGAGCCCCTGAGCCACGGCCGCAGGCGGCGTGTCCCGGAGGGAGCGGCATGGATCAAGACCCTGCACGCCGGGCCACGGGCGGTGCGTCCCGGAGGCTCTGCGCCTCAAGCCCCGAGCTGTGCGTCCGCAGGCCCCAGACCCCAGGCCTGTGCGTCATGGGTCTGAGCCCACACGGGCGGGGCTCCCTACCCCCGCACCCCCCGCAGCACCATCCCCACCGCGGCCTCCGTGACCCCGGCCGGTTCCTCCGCGCCGAGTTCGATCCTGCGGACCGCCGCGTCCACCACACCCTGCACCAGCATCGCCGCCAGGCGCGGCTCCGCGTGCCCCGTCTCCCCCAGCGCCTCGACGATCATCGCCACGAGCCCGCCGTGCGCGGCGCGGATCTTCTCGCGCGCCCCCGCGTCCAGCTCGCTCGCCGAGATCGCCACGACGGCCCGGTGCCGCCGGTCCCCCACCAGCGCCAGCTGCTGCCGGACGTACGCCTCGACCTTGGCCTCCGGGCCCTCCGCCGCGGCCATCGCCGCCTCGACCTCCGCCGCCCACAGGGGGAAGTCGACCTCGCACAGCTCCTCGACCACGGCCGCGCGGGACCGGAAGTACTCGTAGACGGAGGAGCGCGCGAGCCCCGTCCGCTCGGCGAGGGCGGGGAAGGTCAACGCTTCCGTCCCGCCGTCGGACAGCAACGAGCGGGCCGCGTCCAGCAGGGCGGCTCGCTGCATCGACCGATGCTCGGCCACGGAGGCCGCTCGAATCCTTGGCACACCGACCACTTTACGGACGCGGTACCGCCGGGGAAGTGCAACCGCGCGCACGTCCCTCATACGGCCAGGTCAACGACCGAAGCTCGCCAGCTTCGCGCGCAGTTGCAGCACGGACTTGGTGTGGATCTGACTGACCCGGCTCTCGGTCACACCCAGTACGTTCCCGATCTCGGCCAGCGTCAGCCCCTCGTAGTAGTAGAGCGTCACGACCGTCTTCTCCCGGTCGGGCAGCGTGTTGATCGCCCGCGCCAGGAACCGCCGCAGCTCCCGGTCCTCGGCCACCTCCACGGGGTTGTCGGCGGCGGTGTCCTCCAGCGTGTCCATGACGCTGAGCCCGTCGCCGCCCTCCCCCCCGACGTGCAGCAGCTCCTCCAGCGCCACCACGTTGGCCAGCGACAGTTGGCTGAACACCGCGTGCAGCTCGTCCACCCCGATGCCCAGCTCGGCGGCGACCTCCCCCTCCGTCGGCGTCCGCCGCAGCCGCGCCTCGAGTGTCGCGTAGGCCCGCTCCACGTTGCGGGCCTTCTGTCGCACCGAGCGCGGAATCCAGTCCAGCGCCCGCAGCTCGTCGATCATCGCGCCCCTGATCCGGGTGATCGCGTACGTCTCGAACTTGATCTCCCGGTCGATGTCGAACTTCTCGATCGCGTCGATCAGCCCGAAGACCCCGGACGACACGAAGTCGGCCTGCTCCACGTTCGGCGGCAGACCCACGCTCACCCGCCCCGCCACGTACTTCACCAGCGGCGAGTAGTGCAGGATCAGCTGCTCCCGCAGTCGCTCGTCCCCCGTCGCCTTGTACGACCGCCACAGCTCGTCGAGCGTCGAGGGAGCGGGCGGCCGCACGCTGCCACCGTCGCGGGCGGCTGGGGGGATCGCCGCCCGGTCGGACCCGGAGGTGTGCTGGGGCATTCGTCGCCTTGTGCCGTTCTGCCGTGAAGTACGTGACGTGGAGGTGCGTGGGGAGAGCTGTCGGTCTGGGGTCGGGTGGTACGCGATGGCCGGTCTGTGCCGGAATCCTCGTGAGCGTAGCGTGACTGGACTGTCGCGGTGTGCGAAGGGCGTGACCGGACCTGTGCGCAGATACGTTCCGCTCGACGCCCCCCGGGCCACGGCAGTCGCCCAGGGTGACCGCCGTGGCGCGTCAACTACGGTCATTTCCAAGGCCGTCCGCATTCCCCCGGACGGCCGAACGGTCTCGGTCAACACGAGCCTCGCCCCCTCGCACGGAGAGCATCGCCTGGCGTGTCAACTTCCAGTTGTCGCCGTGTCGTTCGACGTAACCGAGTGCCCTGAGTTCGTACAGCCTCGCGATCGCGTCGTCCTGGGTGGTACCCGCCTCGCGGGCGATCTCCCCGGCCGCCGCCGGCCCGCGGCCCGGCAGTGCGGCCAGGACGCGCCGGGCGCCCGGTGCCAGCAGGTCCCGCGGCAGCACCGGCCCGCGCCGCTCCGGGGCCAGCTCCCCCATGTCGCCGACCAGCTCGACGACCTCCGCGGCGTCGGTGACCAGGGCGGCCTCCCCGCGCAGCAGCTCGTGCACCCCGGCGGAGAGACCGCTGGTGGCCGGACCGGGCACCCCCATCGTGTGCCGGCCGAGCCGCTGCGCCGCCCGGGCGGTGACCAGCGAGCCGCTGCGGTACGCCGCCTCGACGACGACCGTGCCCCGGGTGAGTGCGGCGATCACCCGGTTGCGCAGGACGAACCGGCTCTGCGTCGGATGGTCCCCCGGCGGCAGCTCCCCGACGACCAGTCCCTGTTCCGCGATCCTGTTGATCAGTGCGGTGTGTCCGCGCGGATAGGGCCGGTCCACCCCGCAGGCGAGGACGGCGACGGTGGCGCCGCCCGCGCCGAGGGCACCGCGGTGGGCGGCGCCGTCGACGCCGTAGGCACCGCCGGAGACCACCACCCAGCCGCGTTCGGCGAGGCCGGCGGCGAGCTCGGCCGCCATGTGCGCGCCGTACTCCGTGCAGGCGCGGGCGCCGACCACCGCGACCGACCGCAGCGACCACATCCGCAGGCTGGGGCGGCCCCGGACCCACAGGCCCACCGGTCTGCCGTCGCCGAGGTCGTCCAGCGGGCCGGGCCACTCGGTGTCCCCCGGACACACGAACCGCACCCCGGCCGCTCCGGCGTCGGCCAGGTCCCGCTCCGGCTCGGCCTGCCCGGCCCGCGCCAGCAGCCCCGACCAGCGGCGGGCGCTCACCCCGGGCAGCGGCGCCCCCTCGCCGCGCACCCGCCGCGCCACCTCCGGCGCCCCGACCTCCCGCAGCCACCCGCCGGCGACCTCGTCACCGGGCTCGACGACCCGGGTGAGGAAGACCCGGGCGAGCCGCTCCTCGCCCGGTGCGCCGGCACCGCAGGTGTCCGCGGCGTCAGGGCTCACGTCAGCGCCCCGAGCGCCATGGGCACCCCGCGCGGCACCCCCGTGCGCAGTTGCAGCGCCAGGGCGACGTCCGTGGCGTCGGGCCGGTCGTGGCCGAGGAGGTCGGCGACGGTCCAGGCGACGCGCAGGACGCGGTCCAGCCCTCGCGCGGTGAGCACCCCCCGCTCGAGGTTGCGTTCGGCCTCGTCCATCGCCCCGCTCACGGGATGCCAGCGGCTGCGCAGCTCCCGGCCCGGCACTTCGCTGTTGGTCCGCCAGGGCGTGCCCGCCAGCCGGGCCGCGGCCCGCTCCCGCGCCGCCCGCACCCGCTCGGCGACCGTCGCCGTCGACTCGCCGCCGGGGCCGCGGTGGGCGAGTTCGGCCCGGCCCACGGGATCCACCTCCACGCGCAGGTCGACCCGGTCGAGCAGGGGCCCGGAGAGCCTGGCCTGGTAGCGGCGGATCGCCGAGGGCGGGCACTCGCACAGGGAGTCCCGCTGCGAGAAGCGGCCGCAGGGGCAGGGGTTGGCCGCCAGGACCATCAGGAACCGCGCCGGGAACCGCACCACGCCGGCGCTGCGCGCGATCACCACGTGCCCCGCCTCCAGCGGCTGCCGCAGGGCGTCCAGGGTGTGACTGCTGAACTCGGGGGTCTCGTCCAGGAACAGCACCCCCCGGTGGGCCAACGAAACCGCTCCGGGCCGCGCGACGCCCGGTCCGCCCCCGACCAGCGACTGCATGGTCGCCGAATGGTGCGGGGCGCAGTACGGCGGGACGTCGATCAGCGGCTTGCCCGGGGGCAGCAGCCCGGCGACCGAGTGCACGGCCGTGACCTCCAGCGACTCCTCGCGGCACAGCCGGGGCAGGACGGCCGGCAGCCGCTCGGCGAGCATGGTCTTGCCGGCGCCCGGCGGCCCTTCCAGGAACAGGTGGTGCCCGCCCGCCGCGGACACCTCCACCGCCGTCCGCGCGGAACGCTGGCCCACGACGTCCGCCAGGTCGTGCCCCTGGTCGTGCCGGGCGGCGCCGATGCCGTGCATGCCGGGGGCCGCACCGGTGCCCGGCATCCGCAGGCCGGCGAGGAGCGGATCCGGTCGGCCGAGGTCGTCCGGCTCCTCCTGCGGCACGGGTTCGTCGGCCAGGACGGCGATGAGCTGGCGCAGACTGCGCACGCCGAGCACGGAAACGCCCGGGACCAGCGAGGCCTCGGCGGCGGCGCACTCCGGCACCACCACCTGCTCGTACCCGGCGTCGGCCGCGGCCAGCACCGCGGGCAGGATCCCCCGGACCGGGCGCACCCGGCCGTCGAGGCCCAGTTCCCCGATCATCACGATGTCGGCGAGCACGCGCGGGTCGATCCGCTCCGACGCGCCGAGCACCGCGCAGGCGACGGCCAGGTCGAACCCCGAACCGGCCTTGGGCACGGAGGCCGGGCTCAGACCGACCGTGAGTTTCTTCTGCGGCCACTCGCCGCCCGAGTTCACCACCGCGGCGCGGACCCGGTCCCGGCTCTCGGTCAGGCTCTTGTCGGGGAGCCCGACGAGGGTGAAGGCCGCGACACCTGGCTCCAGGTCGGCCTGGACCTCGACCACGACCCCTTCGACGCCCACCAGCGTCACCGAGCACGTACGGGCGAACCCCATCTCACGCCACCCCCGGCACGTGCTCGACGACGGGTGCGCCACGCCGGGGCAGGACGACGCCGACCAGGTCGATGCGCACTCCGCCCGGTGGCGCGCCTCCGTGGGCCTGGATCCAGCACTCGGCCAGTCCCCGCAGCCGCTCCGCCTTCTGGGGTGTGACCGCGGCCATGGGATGTTCGAAACCGCCGCCCCGGCGGGTCTTCACCTCGCAGACCACCAGGGTGTCGCCGTGCCGCGCGACGATGTCGATCTCTCCGGTCCTGCCGCAGCGCCAGTTGCGTTCCAGGACCGTCATTCCGGTCTCCGCCAGCCTTCGAGCGGCCAGCGCCTCGCCGTACCTGCCGAGTGCACTGCGTGCGTTCATGTCGGCACCACCTCCGGCGCCAACCGTCACGCATCCGGCTCCACGGTGTTGATCTTGGTGGAGAACCCGGCGGCTGTGGACAACCCCGTCACCCACACGGGTGCGGCCTCACCCGCCTGGAAGCTCCAGGTCGCTCTTGTTCAGCTCCTCGATGTTCACGTCCTTGAACGTCAGCACGCGCACCTGCTTCACGAACCGGGCCGGCCGGTACATGTCCCACACCCAGGCGTCCGCCATCGACACCTCGAAGAACACCTCGCCCTGGACCGAGTGCACCTGCATCTCGTAGTCGTTGGTCAGGTAGAAGCGCCGCTCGGTCTCGATCACGTATTTGAACAGCCCGACGACATCGCGGTACTCCCGGTAGAGCTTCAGCTCCATCTCGGTCTCGTACTTCTCGAGGTCCTCGGCGCTCATGGCATGTTCCCCTTCAGCCGTGCGATCCCCCCATTGTGCGCCAGTTCCGTGAGCCGCTAGACAATTTCCGTGTCAAGGGTGACGGGGCGGGCCGGGGCACCTTCGTCGAGCAGCGTGCGCAGCAGCTCGGCGAGTCTGGTCGGGTACACCGTCTCATGCGCCCGGGCCAGTTCCCCACACGTCCACCAGCGTGCTCCGGCGACACTGCGGCGCTCCAGCTCGGTCAGGGCCGTCGCGCGGGTCGCCGTCACCGTCGTACGGGCCAGGTAGTACCACTCGTCCTGGTCCCAGCGGCGGCCCGCGAACGGGAACGAGCACCTACGCCGCCACACCACCGGCCCGAGGTCGACGTCGGTGATCCCGGTCTCCTCGGCGAGTTCCCGCAGAGCGGCCTGTTCACGGGTCTCGTCGCCCTCGACGCCGCCGCCGGGGGTGAACCACCAGTCGTCGGCCGGATCGTCCGGCTCGTGGCCGTGCAGCAGCAGGATGCGGTCCTCGGGGTCGAGCAGGACGACCCGGGAGACCCTGCGCAGTCCGCCCCGGTAGGTGTCGGCGGCCGCCTCGGCCGGCTCAGCGGACACCGGCGGGCTCCGCGCTGCCGACGCCGCGCCGGCGGGCGGCGCGCTGGGCGACCGGGCCGTAGGCGCCGCCGCCCAGGACGAGCACCGCGCCGGCGACGATCAGCCAGACGATCGTGCGCAGCGGACCCGGCTGGGAGAGCGCGCCGAGCGCCTCGAAGCCGGTGGGCCGCTCCAGCAGACCCTCCATGGGCCACACGACGGCGTCGACGCGGGCCGAGACGGCGCTGCGCGCCACCGTTCCGCTGGCGGCGTCCGTGAGGTGGGCGGTGGAGTCCAGGGAGCCCTGACGCTCGTCGCCGAGCAGGAAGAGCCGGCCCTCGGGGACCTTCACGGTGGGGAAGTTCTTGATCTCGGCGAGGCTGCCCGGGGGCAGATACGGTTCCTCGATCTGCTTGCCGTTGACGGTCAGCCGGCCCTCGGTGCAGCAGGAGACCGTGTCCCCGCCGACCGCGACGACCCGCTTGACCACGGGCGCGTTGTCCGCCCAGGTCTTGTCGGTGAAGACGACCACGTCCCCGCGGCGCACCTCGTCGCCGTCCACGACCTGGGCCAGCACCCGCTCACCCGCCTTGATCGTCGGGCTCATGGAACTGGTGGGCACGGTGTACGGCCGGTAGACGAGCGCTGCCCAGCCGAAGCCGCCGAGGAACAGCACGAGGCCCAGCGCGACGGCCACACCGGACAGAACCTGTCCGGTCCGGCTGCCCACCGGGCCACTGCTGGTGCCGCCACCGCTGTGCGGGGCCGTACGTGTCGTGCTCTCGCCACCCATGGATCCGCACCCTACCCGGCGGTACCGAGCCGGGTCAGCCCTTCCCCGCGCGCGGGGACGGCATCCTTGGGAAAGGGTTTGCCCAAGGGTTTCGCCGCGGCCGGCCGTGAGCTCGGGCCGGGATCAGCGGGTCTCGTCCGCCCGCGCCCGCCGACGACGCCACAGGGCGACCGGGACGACACCGGCGAGGGCGAGGCCCTCCGGGGCGACGGTCAGTGCGGTGGCGGCGGCCGACCGGGTGTTCAGGCCGTCCTGGTCGAAGGTGTCCGGAACGGGCAGGGTGCCCCAGCGGTTGATCGGCCAGGCCTTGACGATGGCGCGGCCGACGACCTGGTCGACGGGGACCATGCCGTGGTTCTTGTCGCTCTGGTTGTAGCGGGAGTCCCGTGAGTTCTGACGGTGGTCGCCCATGACCCAGATGAAGCCCTTGGGGATCTTCACCGAGAACTGGCCGCCCTGGTCGTCCTGGCTGCACGGGGTGTTGCCCGGGTACACGTACGGCTCGTTGAGCGCCTTGCCGTTGACCGTCAGCGGGCCGGTGCCCTTGCAGGTGACGGTGTCGCCGCCGACGCCGACCACCCGCTTGATCAGGTCCTTCTCCTCCGCCGACGGCATGAGGCCGATCCAGCTGAGGAAGGTCTGCAGGGCGTTCGGATCGAGCGTGGGCTCGCCGGCCAGCCAGTTGTCGGGGTCGTGGAAGACGACCACCTCGCCGCGTTCGGGCTCGGAGCCGAACCACGGCGTCAGTTTGTCGACGAGGACGCGGTCACCCTCCTGGAGGGTGTTCTGCATCGAGTCGGACGGGATCGAGAACGCCTGCACCAGGAACGTCTTGATGAGCAGCGCGAGGACGAGCGCGATGCCGATCAGTATCGGCAGCTCCTTCCAGAAGGAGCGCGGCTTCTTCGGCCTGGGGGCCGGGCCGCCGCCCGGGCCGTGCCCGTCCCCGGGGGGCTGCTGCCCGTCGCCCGGGCCGCCGTCCCCGGCCGGCGGGTCGTCATTCCCGTCGGTCACGACGCCGTCCACAGCCGGGTCGGCCGCTTCCACGGGACGTCCGCGGTGCTCCTCGCCGTCGTGCCCGGACCGTGCGCCAACCGCCACATCCCCCACGCCAACTCCTTACTCTGTGCCGCTGCCTGCCCCACGTACGGCGCAGGCCCACCACTCCCATAACGAGCGGGAGTTCCGCAGGGCTCGGGAGTCGGATCGTTCCGTTCGGATCGTCGGGAGCAACCCTATGCGACAGCTTGGACGACGCGGTCGTCCCGATGACCGAGTCGGTCACGGAAGAGAAGGTCGGCGGCTCCTGGAGGCGGTTCCAGTGGCCCAGCGGCCAGGCGATGACCATGGCCCGTCCGACCACCTCGCCCTCGGAGACCGTGCCGCCGTAGTCGGTGTCCTGGTGGGCGCGGGAGTCCGCGGAGTTGTCGCGGTGGTCGCCCATGACCCAGAGCCGCCCCTGGGGGACGGTGATGTCGAACGGCGTGCTGGAGGGGGCGTTGCCCGGGTACAGGTAGTCCCCCTCGTTCAGGGGAACGCCGTTGACGGTGACCCTCCCCTGCGTGTCACAGCACTGCACCCGGTCGCCGCCGACGCCGACGACCCGCTTGATGAGGTCCTTCTCGTTGTCCGACGGCAGCAGACCGATGAAGGTGAGCCCTTCCTTGATCTGCTTGATGACGACGGGGTCGTCCTTCTTGGCGGTCGTCTGCTCGTCCTGGAGCCAGCCGCCGGGGTCCTTGAAGACGACGACGTCCCCGCGGGCGGGCTTGGAGCCGAACCACGGGGTGAACTTGTCGACGAGGACGCGGTCGCCGATCTGGATCGTCTGCTCCATGGAGCCGGACGGGATCACGAAGGCCTGCACCAGGAAGGTCTTCAGGACCAGGGCTATGAGGACGGCGACACCGACGAGGAGCGGGATCTCCCGGACCGCGCTGCGCCGGCGTTTGCGCTTGACCTTGCGCTGGAGCTTGCGCCGCTCCGCGCGCGTGCGCCCGCCGCCCAGGCTGGAGGTGCGCCGGGCGCCGGTGGGCAGGAGGTTGTCCGCGGGACTGCTGGGGACGCCGCGTGGCTTGCCGCGGTTACCCATGGGCGCCCGCCGGGGACCCGGGACGGTTCGCGCCCACACCCGCCGGGGCCCCGGGAAGGTTCCCCCCGGCACCGGCCGGCGACCCGAGAAGGCCCACGCCGACGCCCGCCGCGGACGGGGACGGGCTCCCGGGGGCGCCCGCCGCCCGGGCGGGGGACGCGTCCGGCACGCGCGCGTAGGCGCTCGGGCGGTGCAGACGGGTGAGGTGCGCGAACGGCCACACGACCCAGTCGGCGCGGCCGATCACCCGGTCCACGGGAATCATGCCGCCGCCCGGTGAGCCCAGGTGGTCACGGGAGTCGCGGGAGGCACTGCGGTGGTCGCCGAGGAGGAACAGGGTGCCCTCGGGCACCGCCACGTCGAAGGGCACGGTGGACGGGCTGTCGCCCGGATACAGGAAGGTCGACTCGTCGACCGGCCGGCCGTTCACCTGGATCCTCCCCTCCTTGTCGCAGCAGACCACGTGGTCTCCGCCTACACCCACAACGCGCTTGATGTAGTCGGCGTCCCCGAAATACCCAGTGCCGTCGAACACAACCACGTCCCCGCGCTGCGGCCCGGCTCCGAAACGGTACGCCAACCTATTTACGAGTACGCGGTCGCCGATCCTCAATCCGTTCTCCATGGATCCGCTGGGAATCTGGAACGGTTTGACCACGAAAGCGTTGAGGACGGGCAGAAACAGCAGGCAGATCAGCAGGGTCAGACTGATACGGCCACCGGGCAGCCGGTCCGTGACCCGCGCCACCAACGCGAAACGCGACCGGTCCCCCGGTCCTCCGGCGTCCGGAATCGCTCCGGAGGCGGAAGGGCGGGAGGAGCGGTCGCGCTCCGTCGGCTGAGCTTCGGTGTCCATCGGGGCCAGATGCTATCCGGCCCCGCCGGGAACTCCCGAGCGCGCTCAGTTGTCGCGCTTCTCCTTGATCTTCGCGGCCTTGCCGCGCAGCTCGCGCAGGTAGTACAGCTTGGCGCGACGCACGTCACCGCGGGTGACGAGCTCGATCTTCTCCACGATCGGGGTGTGCACCGGGAAGGTGCGCTCGACGCCGACGGAGAAGGAGACCTTGCGGACCGTGAAGGTCTCGCGGACACCGGCACCCTGGCGGCGGATGACTACGCCCTTGAACTGCTGCACACGGGAGCGGTTGCCCTCGATGACGCGGACGTGGACGTTGACGGTGTCACCCGGGCGGAAGGCCGGGACGTCGCTGCGCAGCGACGCGGCGTCGACGGAGTCGAGCAGGTGAGACATTTCGTCTGCTTTCCTCGCTGATGCCACAGGTCATCAACGGAAACTAGGAGTTCTGGAGGGGAGTCGTGCGGGTCGGGGCGGGCGTCGTGTCCCCCTGTGGCAGGGGCGCACGCCGGACGGCGCACAACAGCGGCCTATTCTTCCACGTCGTCGGTCCTGCGCCAAAATCGGCCGTGGGGCCGGCCCTCGGGATCGGGCGCCCAGCCGAGGATGGAGAGCATCTCGCGGTCCTTCTTGTCGAAGGCCTTGGGGTCGGCGCGCTCGATCAGGTCGGGCCGGTTGGCCGTCGTACGCCTCAGGGCCTCGTCGCGGCGCCAGCGGGCGATCTTCCCGTGGTGGCCGCTGAGCAGCACCTCGGGGATCTCCCGGCCGCGCCAGGCGGGCGGTTTGGTGTAGACGGGGCCTTCCAGCAGGGCGGCCATGGCGCCGGGGGCGAAGGAGTCGTCGCGGTGGGACTCGGCGTTGCCGAGCACACCGGGCAGCAGCCGGGCGACGGCCTCGGTGACGACGAGGACGGCCGCCTCCCCGCCGGCGAGGACGTAGTCGCCGATGGAGACCTCGTAGACGGGGATGCGGGTGGCGTACTCGTCGACGACGCGCCGGTCGATGCCCTCGTAGCGGGCCGGCGTGAAGATCAGCCAGGGACGTTCGGAGAGCTCGACGGCGAGCTCCTGGGTGAAGGGCCGCCCGCTGGGGGTCGGGACGACGAGCGCGGGGGCGTGCGCGCCGCTCTCGTAGCCGTCGGCGAGGACGGAGTCGAGGGCGTCGCCCCATGGCTCCGTCTTCATGACCATGCCGGGCCCGCCGCCGTAGGGCGTGTCGTCGACCGTGTTGTGGCGGTCGTAGGTCCACTCCCGCAGGTCGTGCACCCGCACGTCCAGCTGCCCGCGCGCGCGTGCCTTGCCGACGAGGGAGACGTTCAACGGGTCGAGGTACTCGGGGAAGATCGTGACGACGTCGAGGCGCATCAGGACTTGTCTCCGGGGGAGGCGATCTCGGCGCGGTCGTCGATCAGTCCCGGCGGCGGGTCGATGACCGCCCGCTGCTCCTGGAGGTCGATCTCGGTGACGATCTCCTCGACGAAGGGGATCATCACCTCGCTGCCGTCCGGCCGCTCGACGATGAACAGGTCCTGGGAGGGCAGGTGGGAGATCTCGGTGATCCGGCCGACCTCCACACCGTCCTTCGTCACCACGTCCAGGTCGACGAGCTGGTGGTCGTAGTACTCGTCCTCGTCCTCGGGGAGTTCCTCGGGGTCGACCTCGGCGATCAGGAGGGTGTTGCGCAGGGCCTCGGCCGCGTTGCGGTCGGCGACGCCCTCGAAGCGCAGGAGGAGGCGGCCGCTGTGGACGCGGCCGGTCTCGATGGTGAGCGGTCCGGTGGAGGCGGGGTCGGTGGCCAGGACGGCGCCCGGGGCGAGCCTGAGCTCCGGCTCGTCGGTCCGTACCTCGACGGTGACCTCGCCCTTGACGCCGTGGGCGCGACCGATCCGTGCGACTACGAGCTGCACTTTCGAAGATCTCCTGTCGTAACGACCTCGGGCCGGGGACGGCCCAGTGGCCCTCCCCGGCCCGAGCCGGTGCTGCGAATGCGTCAGCGGACGTGGTCCACGTCGACGAGGTCGACGCGGACACCGCGGCCGCCGATGGCGCCCACGACGGTGCGCAGGGCGCGTGCGGTGCGACCGTTGCGGCCGATCACCTTGCCGAGGTCGTCCGGGTGGACCCGGACCTCGAGCACACGCCCACGGCGCAGGTCGCGCGAGGCGACCTGCACATCGTCAGGGTTGTCGACGATGCCCTTCACGAGGTGCTCAAGCGCCTCTTCGAGCATGCTGCTCAGGCCTCGGTCGACTCGGACTCAGCCGCGGCCTCGTCCTTCTTCTCAGCCTTCTTCTTCTGGGTGATCGCCTCACCCTTGCCCTCGTCGTCGCCGCCCAGGGCCTCGAACGACGGGCGGGCCTTCTTCGGCTCGGCAACCAGCAGCGGAGCCGGGGCGGGCTCGCCCTTGAACTTCTGCCAGTCGCCGGTCTTCTTCAGGATGGCGAGCACGGGCTCGGTCGGCTGGGCGCCGACGCCGAGCCAGTACGCCACGCGGTCGGCGTCCACCTCGATGACCGACGGGTTGTAGGTCGGGTGGTACTTGCCGATCTCCTCGATCGCACGGCCGTCACGACGGGTGCGGGAGTCGGCGATGACGATGCGGTAGTGAGGCGAACGGATCTTGCCCAGACGCTTCAGCTTGATCTTGACTGCCACGGGAGTGGGTTCTCCTGGATTTGACGTGGTTGGGCACGGCGAGAAGGCCGCGTGGGGTTGCGGTACCCGAGTGCCCGATGGACGCGTCAGCCGGAGGAGAGAGGGGTCCTGTGCGACTGTCGAGTACAGCTAGCCATTGTGCCACACCCGGTGGGTCGTCCTGAGCCGAGGGCTTGTCGGGCATGCCCGGGAGGCATCCGGCGTGGAGGGACACGTCGGATGCGCCGGCCCCGCCCGGCACGCCGTCGCGGGCTGCACCGGCCGCCGGGCCGTCCTGCCCGACCTGTCCGGTCCCGACGCGGTCCGGCGTGGACGAGCCGGGAGGTCCTGAGCGCGCTGCCGCGCCACGAGGTGCCGCCGCGCCCGCCCGTGCCCCAGCGGCACGACTGCCCGCAGTCGGGCGGGACAGCGGCTCCCCGCAACGTTCGTACGCCGTACCGGCAGCCACGAGATGCCGGTGCCCGGCGCTCGGCGGTTACGCCGCGCCCATGATGTCCGGGATGCGGAACGGCTTGCCGCAGCCGCCGCACACGATCGGTGCCTGGGCCAGGACGGAGGGGACCACCCGGACGTTGCGGCCGCAGTCGCAGACGGCCTTGACGCGGACGCCGCCGCCGGAGGATCCGTGACGGGCGGCCGGGCCGCGGAAGGCGCGGGTGGTGTCGGAGGAGGTGGCCGCCGTGTGGGCCTTCAGGGCCCGCTGGAGGCGCTCGATGGTCGGACGGTAGCGGCGCTTCGCCTCGGGGTTGAGCGTGACCAGCGAGAAGCCGCTGCTGGGGTGCGGTTCCTCGGGGTGGTCCAGGCCCAGCTCCTCGGCGATCGCGAGGAATCTGCGGTTGTGGTAGCGGCCGGCGCGGGAGGTGTCGCGGACGCCGCGCGCGGCGGCGATCCCGTGGACTGCCTCGTGAAGCAGTCGCTCGAAGGAGAGCTCGTGACCGCAGGCGGACGACGACTCCCCGATCAGGGATTCTGGCGCGGCAAGGTCCGGCAGCTCGGGGTGGTACCGCTGAATGTCGGCCCACGCCTGTGCCAGCTCTGCGGCGAGAACAGGTGGTGTCTGTGTCGTGCTCACGTAATGACAACGAGCGGGGGTGCCACTGTGTTCCTATTCCGGGGCATCCCAAATAATTTGCACGTACCCGTCAGTTGCGACTCATGCGTCCTGACGAGGGCGGGTGCGCTGATCTGCGGAGAAGCCTCACAGCTCCTACCAAGCTGGTGCGTAGTTCGCCGTACGGCCCGGCGCGTAGACCCTGTCCGCGCGCCGGGGTACGGATGTGCGAGGGATGCACAAGGGGCGTTTCGGCCGCTCTCGCGGCGGAGGGCTCCGTCTCAGTAAGCGCGTGCCACGACCGCGACGTTACCGGGAGCGTCCCCGTCGTCCGGCACCGACCCGTCCTCGGCGACCAGACACCGTACGGTCACCGCGTGCTCGGCCAGCCCGGCCTCGCCCTCCTCGCCGAGCGTCGCCCAGGGGATGCGCGCCCAGCCGCCGGCGGTCACCGCCTCGACGGCCTCCTCGAGGGTGGACACGTCGGCCGTGCGGGACTCGCGGCGCTCGCGCGACTGCCGCAGCAGCAGCGCCTGGTCCTCCTCGAGGGCCGTGGGCAGCAGGCCGGCCAGGGCGTCGAGGGACACCGGCTCCTTGCCCCCGGGGATGCGGCGCGCCAGCATCGCGGTGCCGTTCTCCAGGTCGCGCGGGCCGATCTCGATACGGACGGGCACGCCCTTGAGCTCCCAGTCGACCGCGCGCCGCCCGAAGGGGATGTCGGTGCGGTCGTCGACGTGAACGCGGATCCCGGCCGCCTTCAGCCGGTCGCCGACCTCGCGGACCTTGGCCAGAACCGTCTCGTCGCCCTTGATCGCGAGGACGACGGCCTGGATCTGCGCGAGCCGCGGCGGGACGCGCAGCCCGTCGTCGTCCCCGTGCGTCATCACCAGCGCGCCGATCATGCGGGTCGTCGAGCCCCAGGAGGTCTGCCAGACGTGTTCCTGCGTGCCGTCCTTGGAGAGGTAGCGGGTGCCGAAGGCCTTGGCGAAGTTCTGGCCGAGCTCGTGGCTGGTGACCATCTGCAGGGCCTTGCCGTCGCCCATCATGCTTTCGCAGGTGAGGGTGTTGATGGCGCCCGCGAAGCGTTCCCTGACCGTCTTGCGGCCGGCGACGAAGTCGATCGCGAGGACGTTCTCCAGGAAGTCCCCGTAGACGTTCCGCTGGATGTGCGCGGCGAAGTCGCGGGCCTCCTCCTGGGTGGCGTGCGCGGTGTGGCCCTCCTGCCACAGGAACTCCGAGGTGCGCAGGAAGAGCCGGGGCCGCAGTTCCCAACGGACCACGTTGGCCCACTGGTTGATCAGCAGGGGCAGGTCGCGGTAGCTCTGCACCCACTTGGAGAAGTACTCGTTGACGATGGTCTCGGAGGTGGGCCGCACAACCGCCGGTTCCTCCAGCTCCTTGCCGCCGCCGTGCGTGACGACCGCGAGCTCCGGCGCGAACCCCTCGACGTGGTCGGCCTCCCGGGTGAGGTACGACTGCGGGATCAGGAGGGGGAAGTACGCGTTCTGGGTGCCGGTCTCCTTGATGCGGGCGTCCATCTCCGCCTGCATCCGCTCCCACAGTCCGTACCCGTACGGTCGGATCACCATGGTGCCGCGCACCGGCCCGTTGTCGGCCAGCTCGGCCTTGGCGATCAGATCCTGGTACCAGCGCGGGAAGTCGTCGGTCCGCGGCGTGAGAACGGGTGCCTTTGCCATGGCGCGATGGTACGGGTCCAGGTTGCCGCCATGTGAAATCTCGCCACACACGCGGGCCGTCCGCAAGCAGGGCTCCGCAACCCCTGGACGCGGGGTCGAGTGGGGAGTTACCTGACATACGGGGGGAGTGCGAGTGCACTGAACGGGGGCCACCTGATCGGCTACGGCGGCAACTGTCCACGGATGGGGGCACTTTTCCATGACACCTACGCTCGTGCGGCAACACCTGCCTCACGCGGGGCCGGCACCCCGCGCGGATCTGGGTGCACGCGCGCGTGACTGGTCCGAGATCCAGGAACGGATGCTGGTCCCGCTCTACGAGGCCGTCTACGAGCGACTGGAAGTGGGCCCGGGCACACGGCTGTTGGGCCTCGGCTGCGGCTCCGGTCTCGCTCTGCTCATGGCGGCCTCCAGAGGCGCCGCGCTCACCGGTGTCGAGAGCTCCTCCCCCGAACGGCTGGCCCTGGCACGGCAGCGACTCCACCCGACGGAGGAGCCGGACAGGCACGCGCGCGTGCGTGTCCGGCTCGTGGACGGCCCGCCCGGGGAGGCGGCCGACGCGGGGACTCCCGCGTACACCCTGGTGACCGCGTTCGAGCCGGTGGGCTGTCTCGCGGGCGACGCGGAGGGGTTGGTCGAACAGCTCGCGGCGGCCACACCGCTCGCGGCACGCGGCACGCCCGTGGTGCTGGTCGGCTGGGGCCCGCCGGAGCGCTGCGCGACGTCGACGGTGCTGCGGGTCGCCACCAAGCTGGCGGATCCGATGCGGGGAGCGGGCCGTTGGCGTCCCGCCCTGCGCGACGACCTGGAGCAGGTCGCCGAACGGGCCGGGCTGCGCCCGGACGGATCGGGGCGCGTGGCCTGCCCGTTCGGGTACGCGGGCGTGGACAGCGCCCTCAGGGGCCTGCTGTCCACCGGCCTGTTCGACGCGGCGGTGGCCGCGACCGACCAGGAACAGGTGGACAAGGAGATGACCGAGGCGCTGCACCCCTACCGCCGCAAGGACGGCACGGTGTGGATGCCGAACGTGTTCCGGTACCTCGTCGCACGGACTGTCTAGGCGCCGCACGGGCGGACCGGGCACAGCACGGACGGACCGGGCACAGCACGGACGGACCGGGCACGCACGGACGGACCGGACGCCGCACGGGCGGACCGGACGCCGCCCGTCGCCGACGGCGTCCTCCTGCTCCGGCATGGTCGCCCAGCGCAGACGGCGCCGCCCTGCGCCGAGGGGCCGACCGGCGCCGCGCGGGTGCCCAGGGCGACGGCGGGGCGGCCCCTCGGCAAGGGATTGGCCGAATCCGTACTCATCGGGCCCCGTCGCACCCGGCAGCCGTACCCGGACCCCTGCTCGAGCACGTACCGGTACGCGCCGAGGGCGCCCTCCCGGAGGAGGGCGCCCTCGGTGTCGTGCGGCTCGGCGCGGTCAGCCCATGAACTTCTTGAACTCGTCCGGCAGCTCGAAGTCCTGGCCGGCCTGCTGGCCCGGCAGGCCGAAGGCACCGCCCTGGGCGGCGGCCGCGCGGCGGGCGGCCTCCTCCTGCTCCTGCTGCTTGCGCTTCATCGGGTTGCCGGAGCGCTGCTTGCCCTTGGCCTTCTTCGGCTGCTTCTTGGTGCGGCCGGGGCCGCCCCCCATGCCCGGCATCCCCGGCATCCCGGGCATGCCGCCGCCCTGGGCCATGCGGGACATCATCTTGCGCGCCTCGAAGAACCGCTCGACCAGGCCCTTCACCGCGCTGACCTCGACACCGGAACCCTTGGCGATACGGGCGCGGCGGGAGCCGTTGATGATCGTCGGGTCCTGGCGCTCGGCCGGGGTCATCGACTTGATGATCGCGGCGGTGCGGTCGACGTCCCGCTCGTCGAGGTTGTTGATCTGGTCCTTGATCTGCCCCATGCCCGGCAGCATCCCGAGCAGCTTGGAGATGCTGCCCATCTTCCTGACCTGCTCCATCTGGGCCAGGAAGTCGTCCAGGGTGAAGTCCTGGCCCTTCTTGGACGCCAGCTTGGAGGCCATCTTCTCGGCCTCTTCCTGGCTGAACGTCTTCTCCGCCTGCTCGATCAGGGTGAGCAGGTCACCCATGTCGAGGATGCGGGAGGCCATCCGGTCCGGGTGGAAGGCGTCGAAGTCGTCGAGCTTCTCGCCGTTCGAGGCGAACATGATCGGCTTGCCGGTGATCTGCCGGATCGACAGGGCGGCACCACCGCGGGCGTCGCCGTCGAGCTTGGAGAGCACCACGCCGTCGAAGCCGACGCCGTCGCGGAAGGCCTCGGCGGTGTTGACGGCGTCCTGGCCGATCATCGCGTCGACGACGAAGAGGATCTCGTCGGGCGAGACGGCGTCGCGGATGTCCGCGGCCTGCTGCATCAGTTCCTGGTCGATACCGAGGCGGCCGGCGGTGTCCACGATCACGATGTCGTGGACCTTGGCCTTCGCGAACTCGAGGGAGTCCTTGGCGACCTGCACCGGATCACCG
Organism: Streptomyces sp. NPDC030143; assembly: GCF_055573695.1. Taxonomy (NCBI): domain Bacteria; kingdom Bacillati; phylum Actinomycetota; class Actinomycetes; order Kitasatosporales; family Streptomycetaceae; genus Streptomyces; species Streptomyces sp. NPDC030143. The sequence continues at coordinate 136,981 of NZ_JBVIAY010000016.1, read as the reverse complement.
ACGCCGTTGCCCGGCTGGGGCGCGTAGACCGCGACGCCCGCGCGCTCGGCGACGACGCTCAGCTGGTTGACGGCGTTGGGCCGCTGGAGGTCACAGGCGACGAGCAGCGGGGAGTGGCCCTGCTCCTTCAGCCAGCGGCCGAGCTTGCCGGCGAGGGTCGTCTTACCGGCACCCTGCAGACCGGCCAGCATGATCACGGTCGGCGGCTGCTTGGCGAAGCGCAGACGGCGGGTCTCGCCGCCGAGGATCGTGACCAGCTCGTCGTTGACGATCTTGAGTACCTGCTGGGCCGGGTTCAGTGCCCGGGAGACCTCGGCGCCGAGGGCGCGCTCCTTGACGTTCTTGATGAAGGACCGCACGACCGGCAGGGCGACGTCCGCCTCGAGGAGGGCGATGCGGATCTCGCGCGCGGTGGCGTCGATGTCCGCCTCGCTCAGACGCCCCTTGCCGCGCAGATTCTTGAAGGTCGCTGAAAGGCGATCGGAGAGAGTATCGAACACGGCGGCGTCGGTCCTCGGGGTCGGAGTCGGTGTGAGCGTCTTCCAGGGTATCCGGCCGTGCAAGGCAATCGCCCCCGCCTGCTGTATTCGGCGGGCGGGGGCGATCCGGGGTCACCCCCGCAGGGTCTCCTCCAGCTTGCGCGCCACCGCCACCGCCTCGTCCCCGGGCAGCGGCACGCCCCGCACTCCGGTGACGTAGAAGGCGTCGACGGCGTTGGCGCCCAGCGTGCTCACGTGCATGCTCCGCACGCGCACGCCCGCGTCCTCCAGGGCCTGACCGATCCGGAACAGCAGCCCCGGTGCGTCCTGGGCGCGGACCTCGATGACGGTGGCGTGCCGGGAGGCCGCCGAGGCCACCGTCACCCGGGGCGGCGGCGCGACGACACCGCGCCGCCTGGGATAGGCCGCGTCGCGCTCGGCGAGCCTGCCGGCGATGTCCAGGGAGCCGTCGAGGGCGCGCACCAGGTCGGCGCGGAGCCGGGCGGCCTGGGGCAGGGAGCCGTACTCGGCGGCGACCCGCCAGTCCAGCAGCAGGACGGAGCCGTCGACTCCGGCGGGCAGGTCCAGGGCCCGCAGCTCCGCCGTGCGGACGGTCAGCCGGTGCATGGCGAGCACACCGGCCACGGCCGGCAGCACGCCCGTCTGGTCCGGTACGGCGATCAGCAGCTCCACGCCGAGCGGTTCCGGGTCGCCGGACGGCTCCTCGGCCGACGGCGGCTCGGTCTGGGCCCGCAGCGCCAGCACCGGGCTGCCGGTCGCGGCCGCCTCCAGGGCGAGCCGCTCCTGCTCGGCGGTGGGCGCGGCGGCCTCCGGCTCCTCGGGGACGTCCCCGGCGAGCACCGACGACACCCGCTGGACGAGGTCGGCGACGAGCGAGCCGCGCCAGGTGGACCAGGCGGCCGGGCCGGTGGCCAGGGCGTCCGCCTCGGTGAGGGCGTGCAGCAGCTCCAGCGTGCCCTGCGAGCCGACCGCCTCGGCGACCGAGCGGACGGTGGCCGGGTCCTCGAGGTCACGCCGGGTGGCGGTCTCCACCAGCAGCAGGTGGTGACGTACGAGGGTGGAGAGCACCGTCACGTCGTCGCGGTCGAAGCCGATGCGGGCGGCGACGTCCTTGGCGATGATCTCGCCGGCCACGGAGTGGTCGCCGGGCCAGCCCTTGCCGATGTCGTGCAGGAGTGCGGCGACCAGGAGCAGGTCGGGCCGGCTGACGCGGCGGGTGAACGCGGAGGCGCGCACGGCGGTCTCGATGAGGTGCCGGTCGACGGTCCAGACGTGCACGGCGTTGCGCTGCGGCCGGCAGCGCACCCGCTCCCAGTCGGGCAGCAGTCGGGTGATCAGTCCCTCCGCCTCCAGCGCCTCCCAGACCTCGACGGTGGGGCGGCCGGAGCCGAGCAGCGTCACGAGCTGTTCGCGGGCCTCGGCGGGCCAGGGTGTGGGCAGGGGGCGCACGGTGGCGGCGAGGCGCCGTACCGCGTGCAGGGAGAGCGGGAGGCCCGCCTGGGCGGCGGCGGCCGCGGCGCGCAGAGGGAGCACGGGGTCGCGTTCGGGGCGTGCGGCGCGGGCGAGCACCACTTCGCCGTCCTGTTCCACGACCCCCTCGGCCAGCGGGGAACGCTCGGCGACCGGTTTGCCTCCCCCGAGCATGGCGCGCAGTCGCGGCCGCACGGCGCGTGACCGGAGCACGCGCCCCACTTCGCGCCAGGTGACGTCGCTGGCGTACGCGATGACCCGGGCGGCCTCGTAGACCTGCCGCAGGAGGGTGTCGGCGTCCAGCAGGCCCAGCTCGGCGGCGACCTGGTCCTGTTCCTGGAGGGCGAGCCGGTCGGTGGCGCGGCCGGTCGCCAGGTGGAGGGCGTCGCGGACGTCGAGGAGACGGCGGCGGGCGTCGTCGAGGCCCTCGCGCGGGGCGTCGGCGAGCCAGGACGCGGCGACGGCGCGCAGTGCGGTGGCGTCCCTGAGCCCGCCCCGCGCCTCCTTCAGGTCCGGTTCCAGCAGGTACTGCAGTTCGCCCTGGCGTTCGGCGCGCTCGGCGCAGAGTTCCTGGAGTTCGGGCAGCCGCCTGGGGGCCTGGTTGCGCCAGTCGGCGAGGACCGACGTGCGCAGTCCCGCGGTCAGGCCGAGGTCACCCGCGAGGTGACGGGCGTCGAGGAGGCCGAGCTGGACCTTGAGGTCCTCTCCGGCGGTTCTGCGGGCCTCCGCCGGGGTGCGCACGGAGTGGTCCAGGGCGAGGCCGAGGTCCCAGACCGGGTACCAGAGGCGGTCGGCCAGGGCGGCGACGGCCTTGGGGTCGCTGCCGTCGTGCAGCAGGAGGAGGTCGAGGTCGCTGCGCGGGGAGAGCTCGCCGCGGCCGTAGCCGCCGACGGCGACCAGGGACACTCCGCGCAGGTCCTCCGCGCCGGCGGTGAACAGGCCCGCCAGCCAGTCGTCGGTCAGTTCGGAGAGGGCCGCACGGCGCGGCGGCCCGGACCGCGCCTCCTCGGTGAGGAGGCGCAGCCGGGCCGCCGCGTAGCCGCTGGGTCCCGAGTCCTCTGCATCCTTGCGCACGTCCGTACTCGTCACCCGGTGGCTCCTGTTCTCTTCTGCGGTCAGAGCGCGTCCGGACCGCGCTCGCCGGTGCGGACCCGGACGGCCGTCTCGACCGGGAGGGACCAGACCTTGCCGTCACCGATCTTGCCGGTGCGGGCCGCCTTGACGATGACCTCGATCAGCTGTTCGGCGTCGTCGTCCTCGGCCAGCACCTCGATGCGGATCTTGGGGACGAGGTCGACGGTGTACTCGGCACCGCGGTAGACCTCGGTGTGTCCCCGCTGACGACCGTAACCGCTGGCCTCGGTGACCGTCAGTCCGTGCACGCCGAACGCCTGGAGGGCTTCCTTGATCTCGTCGAGCCGGTGGGGCTTGACGACGGCGGTGATGAGCTTCATGCGTCCACCTTCTTGGATGCAGTGGCGACCGGGGCCGGGACGGAGCGGGCGGCACCGCCGCCGGCACCGCTGAAGTCGTATGCGGTCTCGGCGTGCTCGGCCTGGTCGATGCCGGCGACCTCGTCGTCCTCGGAGACCCGCATCCCGATCGTCTTGTCGAGGATGAAGGCGAGGATCGCGGAGACGATCAGGGAGTAGGCGAGCACCGCGAAGACACCGGCGCACTGCTTCCAGAACTGGGTCAGGCCGCCGCCGTAGAAGAGGCCCTCGACCTCGGACTGCCCGTGGCCGGTGGCGAAGAAGCCGATCAGCAGGGAGCCGAGGACACCGCCGACCAGGTGGACGCCGACGACGTCGAGGGAGTCGTCGTAGCCGAACCGGTACTTCAGGCCGACGGCCATGGCGCACAGCAGCCCGGCGATGGCGCCGACGGCGATCGCGCCGAGCGGGGAGACGGCACCGCCCGCGGGGGTGATGGCGACGAGGCCCGCGACCGCGCCGGAGGCGGCGCCCAGCGTGGTGAACGCACCGTGGCGGATCTTCTCGTAGATCAGCCAGGCCAGCATGGCGGCGGCGGTGGCGACCTGCGTGTTGACGAACATCAGCGCGCCGACGCCGTCGTCGTTGCCGAGCCAGGAGCCGGCGTTGAAGCCGAACCAGCCGAACCACAGCAGACCGGCGCCGAGCATGACCAGCGGCAGGCTGTGCGGGCGCATCGGGTCCTTCTTGAAGCCGACGCGCTTGCCGATGACGAGGATCACGCCGAGGGCCGCGGCACCGGCGTTGATGTGGACGGCCGTACCGCCGGCGAAGTCGATGACGCCCAGCTCGAAGGCCCAGCCGCCGGTGCCCCAGACCCAGTGCGCGACCGGGAAGTAGACGACCGTGGCCCACAGGGCGACGAACAGCGCCCAGGCGCTGAACTTCACGCGGTCCGCGAGGGCGCCGCTGATCAGGGCGGGCGTGATGATCGCGAACATCAGCTGGAAGACCAGGAAGACGAAGACCGGGATGGTGTAGCCCGGCCACAGCTCGGTCAGGCCGATGTTGCTGAGGCCGACCCAGTCGCCGTTCCAGCCGATGAGGCTGCCGGAGTCGGTGCCGAACGCGAGGGAGAAGCCGTAGAGCACCCACAGGATGGTGACGATCCCGAGGCTGATGAAGCTCATCATCAGCATGTTCAGGGTGCTCTTGACGCGGACCATGCCTCCGTAGAAGAAGGCCAGGCCCGGGGTCATGAGCATCACCAGGGCGGAACAGATGAGCATGAAGCCTGTGTTGGCGGACGACAGCGTGGGTGCGTCCGCCGCAAGCGTGATGGCGGCTGATGCCATCGGCGTCTCCTCGTCGATTGGTACGGCCCCGTGCGGGCGAAGCCTGTGCGGATTGAGGGGTGGGCCGGTTATGCGCCATGAGATTGGCGCAGCGCGGTTTCGGTGGAAGCCCCTCGTTGTTTCGCCGCCGTGACGAAGGCGCCGTGTGTGTTACGCGTCGATGAACTGGCGGATATCGCCCGAGTCGATCGTTATCGTGGCGCAACCTTGGCGGGGGAGAGAGAACCGGCCGCGGGCGGCCTTCCGATGACCTGGCTTGGGGGAGCCGAGTCGGGCAGTTCGGGAGGGCCGGCCGCGGCCGGGGTTCCGGGGGTGGCGCCGGGTGTCAGACCGCCTCCGCGGTCTCCGGCAGCTCGACGGCGAGCCGGTCGGTGAGATCGACGACCTCGGAGAGGTCACCGAAATCGCGTACGGCGGTGTCGACGGTCTTTCGGATACGAGTGTTGACGCGTTCGGAGCGGACCTTCTTGGCCTGCTTCATCGCCTGCGCGGCCAGCACGGCGCTCTGCTCCGGTTCACGGCGCAGCAGGTGGACGGTGGCCATGCCGATCAGGTTCAGCACGTAGGACCGCTGGTGGTCGGAGTCCTGGGCGAACAGGTCGACGGCCCGCTGCATCAGGGGTTCGGCCAGGGAGGCGTAGGCGGGGCTGCGGCCGGCGACATAGGCCAGGTCGCGGTAGGAGTGGGAGTTCTCCCCGTACAGCTCGGCCTCGGAGAAGAAGCGGATCCAGTTGGGGTCGGGCTCGTCCCACTCGTCGGCCTCGGCGAAGGTGTCCTCGGCCATCCGGACCGCCCGCTTGCACCGGCCGGGCTGTCCCATGTTGGCGTAGGCGCGGGCCTCCATCGCATACAGCATCGACTGGGTGCGCGGGCTCGCGCAGTCCCGGCTGCCGTACTGCGCCAGGTGGATCAGCTCCAGGGCGTCCTCGGGCCGCCCGAGGTGGATCATCTGGCGGCTCATGCTGGACAGGATGTACGAGCCGAGGGGCCGGTCGCCGGCCTCCTTGGCCGCGTGCAGGGCGAGCACGAAGTACTTCTGCGCGGTGGGCTGGAGTCCCACGTCGTAGCTCATCCAGCCGGCGAGTTCGGCGAGTTCGGCGGCGACCTTGAAGAGCTTGCGCGTGGTGGACTCGGGCTGGGGTTCCTGGAGGAGGTCGGTCACCTCGTGCAGTTGTCCGACGACCGCCTTGCGCCGCAGGCCGCCCCCGCACTGGGCGTCCCACTGCCGGAACATCACGGTGGTGGACTCCAGCAGCTCCAGCTCCGGCCGGGAGAGCCGGCCGCGGGCCCGGCTGGTGGGAACGGGCTCCGACGCCTCGGCCGGGACGGGCGGGGAGGGGACGAGCCAGCGCTGCATCGGTTCGATGAGGGACGGACCCGCGGACAGGGACAGCGAGGTTCCGAGGAAGCCGCGCCGCGCCAGCATCAGGTCGCTGCGCGAGAACTCGCTGAGCAGGGCCACCGTCTGCGGGCCCGTCCAGGGCAGGTCGACACCGGTCGCCGCGGGTGCCTGGCGGGCGGCGCGCAGACCGAGGTCCTCGACGGAGACGACACAGCCGAACCGCTCGGAGAACAGCTCGGACAGGATCCTCGGGATGGGTTCGCGGGGGTTCTCGCCGTCCAGCCAGCGGCGCACCCGCGACGTGTCGGTGGAGATGTGGTTGGCGCCCAGCTGGCGGGCGCGGCGGTTGACCTGGCGGGCCAGTTCGCCCTTGGACCAGCCGCTGCGGACGAACCAGGACGTGAGCAGCTCGTTGGGGCGCTTGTCAGCGTGCACAGCGCTTCCAGCACCTGTCCCGCTTCCGCCGTTGCCGCTCACTGGAACGCCCCCATCCCTGAGACCACTTGTCGCTCGAACTGCGCCCAAGCCTTATCAGAATGCCGGTCAATACGGCTCGCCGTCCGGTGCTTCTCACCCTTCGAACGAAGAGACGACTTGCCTCCGGCATACCCACAGAGGCATGTGCCCCCGGGTCTCGCACACTCAACGTAATCCTACGATCACGCGCCCAGCCATGGCGATCCCTCAAACGCCACCATTCGCCACCCCTTCGAATGAACTCGCGACGGCGGGTACGCGATTCACTTGACATGGGACGACCGGGAACGGGCGGAGCGATGCACGCAGGGGCGCATATGCCTGGCCGCACCACCCGGGACACTTCCGGGCGCCGCCTGAATGCGGTGCCACAGGGAAGGCGTCAGTACGGAGAGTCACGGAATGCGTCCGCTACGTAACCACCGGTGCGTCGGACCCGTTGGAGGGGGCATGGGCTTCACGATCGGCAGCATCCGCGAGATCCGCTCCGGCGCGCGCAGGCGCGGTCGCTCGTCCGAGTGCACCGCCGTCGCCGAGTTCACCGGCCTGTGGGGCTGGGACGTGGTGCCGGGCGCGCGGGCAGCGGCCGGCGCCTGCTCGTGCGGACGCGCGGACTGCCGCGCGCCGGGCGCGCATCCCCTGGACTTCGCGCCGCGGGTACCCGCGGGCGCCACCCTCGACGACGTGAGCAGGACCTGGGCGGAGTTCCCGGGCGCCGCGGTGATGCTGCCGGTGGGGCGCGCGTTCGACGTCGTGGAGGTGGCCGAGCCGGCCGGGCGCCGCGCCCTGGTCCGGCTGGAGCGCATGGGCCTCCCGCTCGGCCCGGTGACGGCCACGCCCGAGGGCCGCGCCCAGTTCCTCGTCGCCCCGGGTGCCGCCGCCGAGCTGACCGGCCTGCTCTACCGCATGGGATGGGACGACCACGCCTCGCTCGACCTGCGCGGTCTGGGGCCGGGTTCGTTCATCACGGCCCCACCGTCGGACCGGGGCGGCCTCGGTCCGGTGCGCTGGCTGCGGCCGCCCGCCCTGGACTCGGCGACCCGGCCCCCGGAGGCCCGGCTGCTGCTCGGCACCCTCGCCTACGTGGCACACCGGTCCTGGGCGTAGGAGACCGGCACAGGCCGACACACGGCGAAGCGCCCGCTCCCACTGCACCTGGGGGCGGGCGCTTCTCGCGTCGTGACCTACGGATGTCCGCAGGTGTGCGTCACGACCCGACAAGGGCGTCGACGAACGCCTCCGGCTCGAACGGCGCGAGGTCGTCGGCGCCCTCGCCGAGTCCGATCAGCTTGACCGGCACGCCCAGCTCGCGCTGGACGGCGACGACGATGCCGCCCTTGGCGGTGCCGTCGAGCTTGGTCAGCACGATGCCGGTGATGTCCACGACCTCGGCGAAGACCCGGGCCTGGACCAGGCCGTTCTGCCCGGTGGTGGCGTCGAGGACGAGCAGCACCTCGTCGAGCGGGGCGTGCTTCTCGACGACGCGCTTGACCTTGCCGAGCTCGTCCATGAGCCCGGTCTTGGTGTGCAGGCGGCCGGCGGTGTCGATGAGGACGACGTCGACCCCCATCTCCTTGCCCTCCTTCACCGCGTCGAAGGCGACGGAGGCGGGGTCCCCGGCCTCCGGGCCGCGCACGGTGTGGGCGCCCACGCGCTCGCCCCAGGTCTGGAGCTGGTCGGCGGCGGCGGCCCGGAAGGTGTCGGCGGCGCCCAGGACGACCGTGCGGCCGTCGGCGACCAGGACGCGGGCGAGCTTGCCGGTGGTGGTGGTCTTGCCGGTGCCGTTGACCCCGACGACCATCACGATGCCGGGCTTGCGGTCCGCGGGCTCGGTCCTCACGGTGCGGTCGACGTCGGTGCCGACCAGCTTGAGCAGCTCCTCGCGCAGCAGGCCGCGGAGCTCCTCGGGGGTGCGGGTGCCGAGGACCTTCACCCGCTCGCGCAGCCGTTCGACCAGCTCCTGGGTGGGCTGGACGCCGACGTCGGCGGTGAGGAGGGTGTCCTCGATCTCCTCCCAGGTGTCCTCGTCGAGGTGCTCGCGCGAGAGCAGCGTGAGCAACCCCTGGCCGAGGGCGTTCTGCGAGCGGGAGAGACGGGCGCGGAGACGGACCAGCCGCCCCGCGGTGGGCTCCGGGATCTCGATCCCGGGAGCCTCGACGGTGGGAGGCTCCTCCACGGCGGTGGGAGCGCCGCCGCCCGGGAGGTCCACCTCCTCGATCGTGCGGCGCGGTTCGTCGCGCGGCGTCTCGGCCTCGTCGCCGACGTGCGGCTCGGCCGGAGGCGCGGTGATGTCGGGCGCGGCGGGGGGCGGCGGGGGCAGCGGCTTCTTGCGCCGGCTGCCGACGATGAGCCCGCCGAGCGCACCGAGCACGACCACGGCGATGACTACAGCAAGGATGACGATGTCCATAACGCGTCCAGTATGCGTGACCCCCTCCCGCCGGGGTCGTCGCCCGCGCGTCCGAACGGGGGCCTCTCCCCGTCTGGCTACCTGACGACACGTCAGATACCGTCCCCTTCCCACACCCGAAGGGGGCCCGCCGTGCCCGTGACCGTCGTCCGTTTCAACCTCGTCGCCCCCGGCGCCTCGCCGGCCGCGCTCGCCGCCCGTTACCGGGCCGCCCTGGAGATGGCCGCCTACGCCGACGAGCACGGGGTCTCCACCGTCCAGACGGAGGAGCACCACGGGGCGGAGAACAACTGGCTGCCGTCGCCGTTCACCTTCGCGGGCGCCGTCCTGGGGGCGACCCGCCGCCTCGCGGTCACGGTCTCGGCGGTGATCGGCCCGCTGCACGACCCGCTGCGGCTGGCGGAGGACATCGCGGTGCTCGACCTGCTCGGCGGCGGCCGTCTGGTCACCGTCGCCGGGATCGGCTACCGGCCGCAGGAGTACGCCCGTGCCGGGGTGGACTGGAAGCGGCGCGGACGGCTCCAGGACGAGCTGCTGGAGACCCTGCTGAAGGCCTGGACGGGCGAGGAGTTCACCTACCGGGGCCGCAGGGTCCGGGTCACCCCGCGCCCGTGCAGCGAGCCGCACCCGCTGCTGCTGGTCGGCGGCTCCTCCGAGGCCGCCGCCCGCCGGGCCGCCCGGCTGGGCCTGCCGTTCTTCCCGAGCGCGCACCTGCCCGAGCTGGAGGCGTACTACAAGGAGCGACTGGTCGAGTACGGCACGGACGGCTGGGTGCTGATGCCGGCCGCCGAGACCCCGCTGCTGCACCTCGCCGAGGACCCCGACCGGGCCTGGGCCGAGTACGGCGGCCACTTCCTGCACGAGGCCCGCACCTACGCCTCCTGGCAGTCATCCGGTGTCCGCTCGGCGGTGCGCTCGACGGCGACGACGGTGGAGGAGCTGCGCGCTGAGGGCGTCTACCGGGTGCTGACCCCGGACGAGTGCGTGGCCCGGGGCCTGGACAGCCTCGTCCTGCACCCCCTGGCGGGCGGGATGCCGCTGGAGGAGGGCTGGCGCAGCCTGCGGCTGTTCGCCGAACGAGTACTGCCGGCACTGACGGGCTGAGCACCAAGGCGGCCGCACGGCGTCGGTTCCGGCAGGCCCTCGCACGAGCGCCGTACGCGGGGACGCGGGCGCCGGGTGCGGCGCCGCACGTCGATGAGCCGCAGCGCCGCACCGGCGCGGGCACCGGCACAGGCAGAGGCCCAGGCGCGCCGGCGAGCGGGGGTGGGCAGGCACCGCGGTACGGGCACAGGCGCCGGCGTCCGGGTACCGCGGCCGATACCGGGAGGGCACACCGGTACCGGCGGCCGAGCCGTCACGCGAGCGGCGTACGCGAAGTCGCGCGCCCGGTCCGGGCGTCGCGCCGAGGAGCGTGGGACACGACCCGCGGGTACACCACCGCCCCGGCGGGGCCGTGGCCGGGCCGGGGCGGTGGACGGTACGAGGAGAAGGGCAGCGGGGACTTGGCCCGTCTCCTCGAGTCGTGGGGCCTGCGGGGAGGCCGCGTGTCGTGGGAGCGGGCGGCTCAGCCCATCTCCTCCAGTGCCTTGCCCTTCGTCTCCGTGACGTACTTGAGGACGAACGGGATGGAGAGCGCGGCGAACACGGTGTAGATCACGTACGTGCCGGAGAGGTTCCACTCGGCCAGCGACGGGAAGCTCGCGGTGATGGCCCAGTTGGCGATCCACTGCGCGGAGGCGGCCACACCCAGGGCGGCGGCACGGATCCTGTTCGGGAACATCTCGCCGAGGAAGACCCAGACGACCACACCCCAGGACAGGGCGAAGAAGAGGACGAACACGTGGGCGGCGATCAGGGCGATCCAGCCCTGGGTGGCCGGGAGCCTGCCGTCGACCAGGTCGTAGGAGAAGGCCCACGCCTCCAGCGCGAGGCCGATCACCATGCCGACGGAGCCGATGAGGGCGAGCGGCTTGCGGCCGACGCGGTCCACGAAGATCATCGCGATCACGGTGCCGACGATGTTGATGATCGACGTCGTGAAGGAGTAGAAGAACGAGTCCGTGGGGTCGACGCCGACCGACTGCCACAGCGTCGAGGAGTAGTAGAACGCGACGTTGATGCCGACGAACTGCTGGAAGACCGACAGGCCGATACCGATCCAGACGATCGGCTTGAAGAAGAAGGAGCCGCCGAGCAGGTCACGGAAGGACGACTTGTCCTCGCTCTTCATGGCGTGCTCGATCTCGGCGACGCGGGCGTCCAGGTCGACGTTCTCGCCCTCGACCTCCTCGAGGATCTCGCGGGCCCGCTCGTGCTTGCCGACGGAGATCAGGAAGCGCGGGGACTCGGGGATGGCGAAGGAGAGCAGACCGTAGAGCACGGCCGGGACGACCATGACGCCGAGCATGACCTGCCAGGCCTCCAGGCCCATGATCTCGCCGCGCTGGTCGCCGTCGGCGGCGTTCAGCAGACCCCAGTTGACCAGCTGCGAGATGGCGATGCCGATGACGATCGCGGCCTGCTGGAAGGAGCCGAGGCGACCGCGGTAGGCGGGCGGGGCGACCTCGGCGATGTAGGCCGGGCCGATGACCGAGGCCATGCCGATGGCGAAGCCGCCGACGACGCGCCAGAAGGCGAGGTCCCACAGCGAGAACGGCAGTGCCGAGCCCACGGCGCTGACCGTGAACAGGACGGCGGCGATCTGCATGACGCGGATGCGGCCGATGCGGTCGGCTATGCGGCCGGCGGTCGCGGCGCCGACGGCACAGCCGATCAGCGCGATGGCGATGACCTGGGCCAGGGCCGCGGAGCCGATGTCGTACCGGTCGCGGATGGCCTCGACGGCGCCGTTGATCACCGAGCTGTCGTAGCCGAAGAGGAAGCCGCCCATGGCGGCCGCCGCCGCGATGAAGATGACGTGCCCGAGATGATCGGGATGAGCCGTCCCGGCTCCTGACTTGGGTGCCTGCGCTGTGCTGGTCACGTTCAACTCCTCGGGCTCGCCGGCAACGCTGCCGGCGTGGGGTCTGCCCTTACAGGTGATACCTGAAGGTAAAAGCAACGTTGCCGAGACTATGTCTTCAAGTCTCGAAGTCAATAGCCCGGTGTTGTGAGCATTTAGCCAACGGGTGAGGGGAATGTGTTCAACTCTTGAACATGAGCAGGAGGTTGCTCCGGGGGCGCGGCTACCGCAGCCGCTGGGAGATGACCTTCGACACACCGTCGCCCTGCATGGAGACGCCGTAGAGCGCGTCGGCGACCTCCATCGTGCGCTTCTGGTGCGTGATCACGATCAGCTGCGAGGACTCCTGCAGTTCCTGCATGATGCGGATCAGCCGCTGCAGGTTGGTGTCGTCGAGGGCGGCCTCGACCTCGTCCATGACGTAGAACGGGCTCGGCCGGGCCTTGAAGATCGACACCAGCATCGCGACGGCGGTCAGCGACCGCTCGCCGCCCGAGAGCAGACTGAGCCGCTTGACCTTCTTGCCCGGCGGCCGGGCCTCGACGTCCACGCCCGTGGTGAGCATGTTGTCGGGGTCGGTCAGCACCAGCCGTCCCTCGCCTCCCGGGAACAGCCGGCCGAACACGCCCTCGAACTCACGGGCGGTGTCGCGGAAGGCCTCGGTGAAGACCTGCTCGACGCGCTCGTCGACCTCCTTCACCACCTGGAGCAGGTCGGCGCGGGTCTTCTTCAGGTCCTCCAGCTGCTCGCTGAGGAACTGGTGACGTTCCTCCAGCGCGGCGAACTCCTCCAGGGCGAGCGGATTCACCTTGCCGAGCTGCTGGTACGCCCGTTCCGCCGCCTTCAGCCGCTTCTCCTGCTCGGCCCGCGCGAAGGGCCGGGGCCGGTTGCGCGGGTGCTCGGGGTCCTCCGGCAGCTGCTCGCCCTCGGCGGGGGGCGAGGGCGGCACCAGCTGGTGCGGTCCGTACTCGGACACCAGCCCCGCCGGTTCGACACCGAGTTCCTCCAACGCCTTCGTCTCCAGCTGCTCGATCCGCAGCCGCTTCTCGGCGCCGAGTACCTCGCCCCGGTGGACTGAATCCGTCAACTTGTCGAGTTCCGCCTTGAGGTCGCGTCCGGCCCCGCGGGCGGCGGCCAGCTCCTGCTCGCGCCGGGCCTTCGCGGCCTCGGCGGCGACGCGTTCCTCCTCCGCCCTCCGCAGCGACACCTCGACGTGCGCGAGGAGCTGCCGCGCGCCGGAGGCGACGGCCTCCGCGACGGCGGCCTCGTGGCGCAGGCGCGCCCGCCGCTGCTCGGCACGCGCGCGTGCCTCGCGTTCCGCCCGCGCCGCCCGGTCCAGCGAGTCGGCCCGTCCGGCGAGCCCCTTGACCCGCTCCTCGTGCGTGCGGACCTGGAGCCGCGCCTCCATCTCGGTCTGCCGGGCGTTGGCCCCGTCCGCGGCGAGCCGGTCCCGCGCCGCGGTGTCCGGTTCCTCCTCGACGGGCATCTCCTCGGCCACGGCCAGCCGCTCCGCCAGTTCCTCGGCCTCCTGGACGGCGTTGTCGAGCGCCTCCTGGGCACGCGCGGCCGCGGCGGCCGACCGCTCGGCCTCCCCGGCGGCCCCCCGCGCCTGCCCGGCGAGCCGCCCGAGCTGCTGGGCGACCGACGACTTCTCCCGCTCGGCGGCCCGCCGGCGCTCCCCCAGTTCCTCGACGAGCGCAGCACACTCCGCGCGCCGCTCCCCCGCCGCCCGCTGCGCCTCGGTCAGCTCCGCGCACCGCACCGCCAGCTCGTCCAGCTCGGCGGCGGCCTCGTCCACGGACGCCTGCACCTCCAGCAGGCTCGGCGCCCCGGCGGACCCCCCGTACGCGAAGTGCGCCCCGAGCAGATCGCCCTCGGCGGTGACGGCGGTGAGCTCGGGCCGCGCGTGCACCAGGTCCTCGGCGTCCTCGAGGGTCCCCACGACGACGATCCCCCGCAGCAGCCGCCGCACGGCCGGCATCAGCTCGACGGGGGCTCGGACCAGGTCGGCGGCACAGGGGTGGGCGCGGTGGGGTGTGTCCACCGACGCGTGGCCGCCGGGCGAGGACGACCCGCTCAGCTCCTCGCCCTCCGGGCGGCCCGACGCCGGCGAATCGGCGCCCCCGGCACGGCCCCCCACCGTCCGCTCCCCCTCACCCGGGCGACCCGACCCGGCCGAACCCGCGTCCCCGGGGCGGCCGCCCGACGTCCGGCCCCCGGCCTCGCCGCCCCCCGGCGTCTCCGGCGTCCCGGCCAGCAGCAGTGCGGCACGGCCCGCGTCCTGTTTGCGCAGGAGGCGGATCGCGTCGGCGGCGGCCGAGGGGGTGGTGACGGCGAGGGCGTCGGCGGCGGCGCCGAAGGCCGCGGCCAGGGCGACCTCGTACCCCGGGGTGATCGTGAGGAGCTCCGCGGCCGGGCCGAGCAGGCCGGTGAGGCGGTCCCGGGCACCGAGCAGCGCGCCCGTGCCGTCCTTGCGGCGCAGCCCGAGTGCCAGGGCCTCGTGCCGGGCCTGGGTCGCGGCGCGCCGGCGCTCGGTGGCCGTGGCCGCCTCACGGGCGGCGTTGAGGGCGGCCTCCGCCTCGGTGAGCTGCCGTTTCGCCGCCTCGTGCTGCGCGGCGAGCCGGGTGTCGTCCACGTCGAGGCCGTCGACCTCGGCCTTCAGGGTCTCGTACTCCTCCTGGGCGCGGACCGCGCGTTCCTGTGCCTCGTCGCGGGCGGCGGCCAGTCGGTCGATCTCGGCCTGGGCCGAGGCAGCACGGGAGCGGGCGGCGTTGACCTGGCCGTGCAGCCGGGCCAGGCCCTCGCGGCGGTCGGCGATCGCGCGGGCCACGTCCTTGAGCCGCCGTTCCTCGACGGCGAGCTCGCGCTCCAGATCGGCGCGGTGGGCGACGGTGTCGTCCAGGGCCCGCCGCGCCGCTTCGAGGGCGGCCTCCAGCTCGGCCTCCTGCTCGCGGACTCGGGCGGCCTCGCGCTCCATGTCCTCGGGGTCACGGCCGCGCCGTTCCTCGGGCGGGGCGGAGGTGGCGCTCTTCACGCGCGCGTCGGCCAGCGAGATCGTGCCGCGTACGCGTTCGGCGAGCTGGGACAGCTCGTACCAGGTCTGCTGGGCGCGCTGGAGCCGGGGCGTGAGCCGGCGGACCTCGTCCTCCAGGTGGCCCTCGCGCTGGAGGGCCTTCCTCAGCTCCTCCTCGGCGGCTTCCTTGCGTTCCTTCAGCGCGGCCTCGTCGGCGACCTCGGCCCGCAGCGCCTCCCGCAGCCGTACGAGGTCGTCGGCGAGGAGCCTCAGCCGGGCGTCACGCAGGTCGGCCTGGATGACCGCGGCCCGGCGCGCGACCGCCGCCTGCCGGCCCAGCGGCTTGAGCTGGCGCCGCAGCTCGTCCGTCAAATCCTGCACGCGCGCGAGGTTGGCCTGCATCGCGTCCAGTTTCCTGAGCGCCTTCTCCTTGCGCCTGCGGTGCTTGAGGACGCCCGCGGCCTCCTCGATGAAGGCGCGCCGGCCCATCGGGTCGGCGTGCAGCACGGAGTCGAGCTGGCCTTGGCCGACGATGACGTGCATCTCCCGGCCGATGCCGGAGTCGCTCAGCAGTTCCTGGATGTCCAGCAGACGACAGGTGTCGCCGTTGATCTGGTACTCGCTGCCGCCGTTGCGGAACATGATCCGCGTGATGGTGACCTCGGCGTACTCGATGGGCAGGGCCCCGTCGGTGTTGTCGATGGTCAGGGACACCTCGGCGCGGCCCAGCGGGGGGCGGCCGGTGGTGCCGGCGAAGATGACGTCCTCCATCTTCCCGCCGCGCAGCGACTTGGCGCCCTGTTCGCCCATGACCCAGCTGAGCGCGTCCACGACGTTGGACTTGCCGGAGCCGTTGGGTCCGACGACGCACGTGATGCCCGGCTCGAAGCGCAGTGTGGTCGCCGAGGCGAACGACTTGAACCCCCGGAGGGTCAGGGCCTTGAGGTGCACGGCGCTGGACTCTACCTCCCGGGGGTGTCTCGCTCCATGAACCCGCGGTTTCACCCATGAACACGCAGGGCACACCATTCGTTGAAGAGACTGAAAGGATGCGCGGGTAAAGAAGGCGGGGGCCCGGGCGGGAAAGAAAGAAGGGACGCCGAAGCGTCCCTTGCAACTCTGACAACTGAGCGGTCCGACGCGGTTGTTGTGTGCCGCCCGACCACTGCGTGCCGTTGTGGAGCGGTGCAGTGATCAGGTGAGCGCAGGCTCCGCCTGGTGTGCGTCGATGCTCTCCATGATCCTGTCGTGAGAAGCGGCAGCCGTCAGGGCGTCGTTCTCGGCCTGGATCCGTACGAGCTCGGATTCCAGGTCCTGGACACGCTGCTGGAGCCGTCGCATCTCGGCGAGGAGTCGCGGGTCGGAGCCGCCGACGTAACCGAGAAGCGCCTTTGCCATGATGGATGGTCCTCCACACTGAGTGACCGACCGAAGCGGTGTGGGTCGTGAGGGATTCGCACCCGCGGTGCTTGGCAGGATCTTGTTCGTGCTGCCGTTCATCCATGCCAAACAGCTAGGTGCGCGGGGTGCTTTCAGCGTCTCACCAAAAAGTTTGACGGTCAACACGATCACGCCCCGTATTGGGGGGCGACCCGTGCGCACGCGGCCGGAAACGGCGGCATCGCGGCATCTGCGGGGCCCTGGGGGCGTGGCGATCATCCTTGCGTGCGGAGCCTGCCACGGCAAGCGGTTCTTGGCAACCACCTGCTCCTTTCTGCTCCGGGCAGGTGCCGGAGGCATGTCCCTCCGCTTGCGAGGGGCTGCTGCGCGCGTCGACCGTCAGCGGATCGCGAAGCCGTCGTAGCCGCCGCGGGGTGTGTCCCATATCTCTGTGACTCCGTCCACGCGCCCGGGCGTGTCGTCACTCTGGAGCCACTCCAGCAGGCCCTCGCACCCCTTGCGGGCCCCCTCGGCCACCACCTGGACGCGGCCGTCGGCCAAATTGAGAGCAAAACCACTCAGGCCGCCGATCTCCAGCGCCTTCGCCCGCGTGAACCAGCGGAAACCCACGCCCTGCACGTGTCCACGCACCCAGGCGACCAGCCGTACATCCTCGCTCATGACTGCAACCTAACCGGGCGGTGTCTCTCGGGGCACTTCCTCCCCGAGCGGCATGAGGTACCGTCCCGACCCAATACATCTCATCGGAAACTCACTCGTTCGAGTGAGTCAGGTTGACCATGAGAAGTCATGCGCCCCGGGCGCGGGTCGACCCGCCGGGACCCCACAGGACCAGTTGGACGAGGAAGGCCAGGACATGGGACGCCATCGACGCTCCGCCACGGGCCGTGCCACCGGGGCCGGCCACACGGACGGCTCGTACGGCGCCGGCCGCACCTTCGGGGACGGGCACCCGGGCGACCGCCCCACGAGGGGCATCGCCCCGTACCTGAACCCCGAGGCGTACGCCGACTCCGTGGCCAGGAGCGAGGAGTACCTGTTCGCCACGGACGACGGCCACGCCCACACCTCCGGCGAGACCGCGGTCCTCTCCGGCCAGGGCTTCTCCCCCGACGGCGGGGCGCGCCGGCCTGGTTCGCGGCGCCGCCGCAAGCGCCGGGCCGTGACGCCCGTCAGAACGGGTCTGCTCGGCGTGTCCGCGGCGGTCGCCCTCGGCACGGTCGCGGTGGCCACCGGCGCGGTGCCCGGCCTGGACAACTACCGGCTCGGCGGAGGCGGTGCCGGCGGCAACAACGTGCAGGCCGCCGACTCGCCGACCAACTCGCCCTCCGAGCAGGGCGGCACCTCCGGCTCCGCCGCGGCCGGCCGCGGCGACGCGCCGACCAGCCGCGACGCCGGCCGCGACCCCCGCCACGGCACGTCACCGTCGGCCACACCCTCCACGGCGTCCCCGTCGGCCTCGGCGTCCACGACGTCGCCGAGCGCGACGCCCACCACCGAGAAGCCGAAGCCTGCCACGACGACGAAGGAGCCCCGGCGGACTCCGGCGAGGACGGCCACGAGGACTCCGGTCAGGACCGAGGCCCCGGTGACCGTCTCGGCCGAGACGCAGGCGGCGGCGGAGGTGCTGAAGCTCGTCAACGAGGAGCGGTCCAGGGTCGGCTGCAGCGCCGTCTCCGCCAACAGCGCGCTGGCGGGTCTCGCCCAGCGGTTCAGCGAGGACATGGCCGCGCGGGGCTTCTTCGACCACACCGACCCCGACGGGGCGACCCCGTGGGACCGGGCCGCCGAGGCCGGCATATCCGACCTCGGGGGCGAGAACATAGCCCGCGGGCAGTCCGACGCCGCGGCGGTGATGGAGGCCTGGATGAACAGCCCCGGCCACCGCGCCAACATACTGAACTGCGACTTCAAGACCCTCGGTGTGGGCGTCCACCTCGGGGCCGGCGGTCCCTGGTGGACCCAGGACTTCGGCTACTGAGCGAACCTCCCCAGGCCAGAGCACTTACCCGTGGTTAGTGCAACCCTCCGGTTAGCGCTTTCTTCGTCTACCCTCTAGGTATGGACGGCATTCAGGAGCACCCGGCGGAGCAGGACCTCCCGTACAACGTGTTCGCCAAGGCCTGCCCCTCGCGCGGCACGCTGGAGCATGTGACGGGACGCTGGGGCGCGCTCACGCTCGGGGCGCTGCACGAGGGCTCCCTGCGGTTCAACGAGCTGCGCCGCCGTGTCGACGGCGTCAGCGAGAAGATGCTGTCCCAGACGCTGCACGCGCTGGAGCGCGACGGCCTGGTGCACCGTGAGGCCCAGCCGACCAACCCGCCGCGCGTGGACTACCAACTGACCCCGCTGGGCCATGAAGTGGCCGAGCGGCTCCTCGGCCTGATCCACCTGGTGGAGGGGCGGATGGACGAGGTCATCGCCGCCCGCGGGCGCTACGACGAGGCGCGCGGCGGCCTCTGACACTTCGGGCAGAAGTAGCTGGACCGGTTCATCCAGGGGCGCCGGCGCATCGGTGTGGCGCAGCGCTTGCAGGGCAGCCCCTCACGCCCGTAGGCGTCCAGGGAGCGGTCGAAGTAGCCCGACTCGCCGTTGACGTTCACGTACAGGCTGTCGAAGCTGGTGCCGCCGACGGCGAGGGCCTCGGTCATCACGTCCCGGACGTGGCCGAGGAGTTCGGCGGTCCGCGGGCGGGTGAGGGTCGCGGTCGGGCGCTCGTAGTGCAGACGGGAACGCCACAGCGCCTCGTCGGCGTAGATGTTGCCGACGCCGCTGATCAGCGACTGGTCGAGCAGGGCCCGTTTGATCGTGGTCCGCTTGCGGCGCAGCGCCCGGTGGAAGGCGTCGTCGTCGAAGAGCGGGTCGAGGGGGTCGCGGGCGATGTGCGCGATGACGTCCGGCAGCCCGTCGGGCGTGGTGTCGTGCAGCGAGAGACCGCCGAAGGTGCGCTGGTCGACGAAGCGCAGCTCGGTGGCCAGCGCGTCGGCGAACCGGACGCGGATGCGCAGGTGCTTCTCGTCAGGCGACCCCTGCGGCTGCACCAGGAGCTGCCCGCTCATCCCGAGATGCGCCAGGACCGCCTGGGGGGTGTCCTCCAACGGCAGCCACAGGTACTTGCCGCGCCGGCTGGGGACGCCCACGCGGTGACCCTTGAGGCGGTGGGTGAAGTCGTCGGCGCCGGCCAGATGCCGGCGGACGGCACGCGGGTGCAGCACCTCGGCCTCGGCGACCGTGCGGTGGGCGACCCACCGCTGGAGTCCCCGGCGGACCACCTCGACCTCGGGCAACTCGGGCATGTGATCCCCCCTCGGTGTGCTCGGGTACGGGCCGAGCGCCCTCCCCTGCGGCGGGGCGGGCGCTCGGTCGCGTCGTGCGTCGGCGCACGTCGGTGCACCTCAGGAAGGCGCACGTCGGTGCACGTCAGGCGGAGGTGGCCGACTCGGTGTCGACGCCTTCGTCGGCGACGACGACGGCGGCGGCCTGGGTGGCGGCCTGGGCGGCCGTCCGGGCCCGCTCGTCCGCCGCGGCCCGGATGGACCGCCATGCGGACTCGGCGGCCTGCTGCTCCGCCTCCTTCTTGCTGCGGCCGGTGCCGGTGCCGTACGAGACGCCTCCGACGCGGGCGGCAGCAGTGAAGGTCTTCTCGTGGTCGGGGCCGGTCTCCGTGACCAGGTACTCGGGGACGCCGAGGCCTTCGGTCGCGGTGAGCTCCTGGAGGGACGTCTTCCAGTCCAGGCCGGCTCCGAGGTTCGAGGACTTCTCGATCAGCGGGTCGAACAGGCGGTGCACCAGTTCGGAGGCCGCGTCGAGGCCCTGGTCGAGATAGACCGCGCCGATCACCGCTTCCAGGGTGTCGGCGAGAATGGACGCCTTGTCCCGGCCGCCCGTGCCCTCTTCACCCCGGCCGAGCCGGATGAAGGAGCCCAGGTCGAGGCCGCGACCGACCTCCGCCAGCGCACGCGAGTTCACCACCGCGGCCCGCAGTTTGGCCAGTTGGCCTTCGGGCAGGTCGGGATGGGTGCGGTACAGCGTGTCCGTGACGACGAGGCCGAGCACGGAGTCCCCGAGGAACTCCAGCCGCTCGTTCGTCGGCAGGCCGCCGTTCTCGTACGCGTAGGAGCGGTGGGTCAGCGCGCGCACCAGAAGGGCGGACTCGACGTGGTAGCCGAGCCGCCCTTCCAGAAGCGTGTGGGACGAGGCCGTGTTGTCCGCCGGACCACCCCCGCGCTGGCGGGGACCGGTTGTCTTGGCGTCAGACATGAAGCCTCTCACCAGCCGCTCAGACCTCGAGGACCTGGCGCTTGTTGTAGGTGCCGCAAGACGGGCACGCGATGTGCTGCTGCTTGGGCTCGTGGCAGCGCTCGCACGCAACCAGGGTGGGGACCGCAGCCTTCCACTGCGACCGGCGGTGGCGCGTGTTGCTGCGCGACATCTTCCGCTTCGGAACAGCCACGGCTACTTCTCCTGCTTCTCGTCGACGCCCGCTTCGGCGCCGCTCATCTCGTCCTTCTCGCCGTCTTCGAGTGAACCGGCGAGTCCCTGCAATGCCGCCCAACGGATGTCGACGGCGTCGTGGTGGTGGTCCGGGTCGTCCGCCAGCCGCTCTCCGCACTCGGAGCACAGGCCGGGGCAGTCGTCCTGGCACACCGGCTGCATGGGCAGTGCGAGCACCACCGCATCGCGCAGCACGGGTTCGAGGTCGAACAGGCCGTCCTCGATGAAGAGCCTGTCCTCGTCTTCCTCGGCGTCGTCGGCCGGTTCCGCCTTGGGGCGGCCCCGGTCGTCGGCGTCAGGGTACGAGAACATCTCCTGGAAGTCCGCTTCGAGCTCCAGCTCGAGCGGCTCCAGACACCTTACGCACTCCCCCTCGGCCCGTGCACGGGCGGTGCCTGTGACGAGCACACCTTCCATGACCGACTCGAGACGGATCTCCAGCTCCACCGGAGCGCCTTCCGGCACTCCGACGACCCCCTGGATGCCGAGGTCCCTGGGGGCGTCGATCTCACGGGTCAGGCGCTGCAGCGCGCCAGGACGCCGACCCAACTCGTGCGTGTCGAACACGAGGGGGTTGCGGTGGTCGAGGCGGGCGTTGGGAGCCATTCCTGCTTTCGATCTTTCGAGCTTCGAGGGTGCCGCCCACCGGTGTTCCGGGCAGCGGTGATCGCGGACGTTCATGCGACCGAAGAGCCAGGATACTGGAGCTTTTGCTCTCAGCCCAATCCGGTGCCCTTCGCACCCGCCGTCACAGGCCGCGACCCTGTTCGTAGGCCCGCAACTGCTCGGCGCTGATCATGCCCGTGTCGAAGAGACTGGTCTCGTCGAGCGCGTACGCCTGCTGGTCCTGCGGGGGCTCTTGGGGCTGCTGGGACTCCTGGGGCTGCTGAGCGGCCTGGTGCGGGTCGTAGGCGGCCTGCTGGGCGTCGTAGCCCTGGTAGGCGGCGTACGGGTCGGCCTGCTGGTAGCCGTACGCGTCCTGGCCGCCGTAGGTCTGGTGCTGGTAGCCGCCCGCGTACGGGTCCGGGGACTCCTGGTAGGCGTAGGCCGGCTGCTGGTCGTACCGCTGTTGTTGCGGGGCGGGCTGCTCGGCCGGGGTCTCCTGGTCGGTGAGGGCGGCGAGGTCGGCGAGGTAGTCGGCGTCCGAGGAGTGCTGGAAGGTCGTGGTGTCGTCGGCGAGGGCACCCAGGTCGTCGGAGGCGATCCGGCCGTGCAGCTTCTGCCGGCCGCGGCCGACGGCCTCCAGGGTCTTGGCCAGGACCGCCTCGAAGGCGCCGAGCTTGGCGTCGACGTAGGCGTCGGCGTCGCGGCGCAGGGTCTCGGGGTCGTGGCTGCGCTCGGGGGCGTCCTCGTCCTCGTAGCCGTTCTCGTCGGTGCCGGGGCCGGTGCCGAGGAGCTTCTCTCGGCCACGGCCGACGGAGCCGAGGGTCTTGGTGAGGACGACCTCGAAGTTGGCGAGTTTGGAGTCGACGTAGTCGTCGGCCTCGGCGCGGATCTCCTCGGCCTCCTTGCGGGCCTCGGCGAGGATGCGGTCGGCCTCGGCCTGGGAGCGGCGGGCGATCTCGGTGTCGGAGATCAGCGAGCCGCGCTCGGCGTGGGCGGTCTCGATGATCCGCTCGGCCTCCTGCCGGGCCTGCTCGACCATGTGCTCACGGCCGCCGATCAGCTCCTGGGCCTGGGCGAGGGAGTCGGGCAGGGCCGCCCGCACCTCCTCCAGAAGGGCGAGCAGGTCCGCGCGGTTGACCACGCACGAGGCCGACATCGGCATGGATCGGGCGCTGGAGACCGCCGTGACGATCTCGTCGAGCTTCTTCTGCACGTCCACCGGGTGCTCGCCACTCTCTACAGCTGTGATGGAGACGGACGGGACGACTGTACGGCCCTGAGGTGTCCGCCGGACACCGGGTGACGGGCCGTCAGTGGGTCAGTCCCGCCTCAGCCGCTCGTGGAGCGCCTCCAGGACGAGGGGGGGCACCAGGTGGGAGACGTCGCCGCCCCAGGTCGCGACCTCCTTGACCAGGGAGGACGACAGGAAGCTGTAGGTGGGGTTGGTCGGCACGAAGAGCGTCTCGACGCCCGAGAGGCCGTTGTTCATCTGGGCCATCTGGAGCTCGTAGTCGAAGTCGCTGACCGCGCGCAGGCCCTTGACGATGGCCGGGATGTCGCGCTCCTTGCAGAAGTCGACGAGGAGACCGTGGAAGGCCTCGACCCGGACGTTCGCGTACTCGGCGGTGACCTCGCGGATCAGCTCGATCCGCTCCTCGATCTCGAACAGCCCCCGCTTCGACTTGTTGATCATCACCGCGACGTAGACCTCGTCGTACAGACGGGAGGCGCGGGAGATGATGTCGAGGTGTCCGTTGGTGATCGGGTCGAACGACCCGGGACAGACGGCGCGGCGCACTTGTGATCCCTCGCTCTCCGGTCCGGTCATCGTGCGTCTTCGCACGTAGAGGCGGCGCGACCGTACCAAAACGTTCCCTCGCCGTAGCGACGGGACCTGATCGCCTCAAAGCCTTCCGGCCAGTCGAACGTGCCGCCTCTGGTGTTGCGCTCCACGGTGACGAGGGCTTCCGCCGCGAGCCAGCCCTCCGAGCGGAGTGTGAGCAGAATCTCCCGAAGATCGTCGTCCGACACGGCGTAGGGCGGATCCAGGAAGACGAGGTCGTAGGGCCGGGGCGGCGGGGTCTGGACGATCTGCCGGGCCTTGCCCGCCCTGACCTCGGCGCCGGGCAGGCCGAGGCTCTTCACGTTCTCCCGGACCGTGCGCACAGCGCGGGCGTCGGCCTCCACGAGCAGGACGTGACCGGCGCCGCGGGAGAGAGCCTCCAGGCCGACGGCGCCCGAGCCGGCGTACAGGTCGAGGACGCGTTCGCCCTCCAGGGGGCCGCCGAGCAGGGACTGCCAGGTGGAGAAGAGGCCTTCGCGCGCGCGGTCGGAGGTGGGGCGGGTTCCGTTGCCCGGCGGCACGGCCAGGCGGCGTCCGCCGGCCACGCCGGCGATCACGCGGGTCATCTCGGGTCCTCGTGGGTGTGCTCCGGGGCTCGGGCGGGGCGCCCGAACCGTGGTCCCGTCCAGTCTGTCAGCCCTTCTCCAGGTACTGCTCCCGTTCCTCGTCCAGCAGGGCGTCCAGGGCCGTGCGCAGGCCCGGGAGGTGGGTGAGGTCCGGGTCGGCGGCGACGAGCGCGGCGGCCTCCTCGCGGGCCTCGGCGATGACCTCCTCGTCCTCGATGACGGCGAGCACGCGCAGGCTGGAGCGGGCGCCGGACTGGGCCTGGCCCAGGACGTCGCCCTCGCGGCGCTGTTCGAGGTCGATGCGGGAGAGTTCGAAGCCGTCGAGGGTGGAGGCGACCGCGTCGAGCCGCTGGCGGGCGGGCCCGGCCTCGGGCGTCTCGGTGACGAGGAGGCAGAGGCCGGGCGCCGAGCCCCGGCCGACGCGGCCCCGCAGCTGGTGCAGCTGGGAGACGCCGAAACGGTCCGCGTCCATGATCACCATCGCGGTGGCGTTGGGGACGTTGACGCCGACCTCGATGACGGTGGTGGCGACCAGGACGTCGGTGTTCCCGGCGGCGAAGCGGCGCATCACCGCGTCCTTGTCGTCGGGGGCCATCCGGCCGTGCAGCACCTCGATGGCGAGGCCCTGGAGGGGGCCCTCGGCGAGCTGGTCGGCGATGTCGAGGACGGCGAGCGGGGGCCGCTTCTCGGCCTCGTCCTCGGAGGGCTTCCCGCGGCCCGCCTTCTTCGCCTCGTCCGGCTCGTCGTCGTCGCCGATGCGCGGGCAGACGACGTACGCCTGATGGCCGTTCGCCACTTCCTCGCGGACTCTTTCCCAGGCGCGGGCCAGGAAGTGGGGCTTGTCGGCGGCCGGGACGACGTGGGTGGCGATGGGCGACCGGCCGGCCGGGAGCTGGTCGAGGACCGAGGTCTCCAGATCGCCGAAGACCGTCATGGCCACGGTGCGCGGGATGGGCGTGGCCGTCATGACCAGAAGGTGCGGGGGCTGTTTGCCCTTGCCGCGCAGGGCGTCGCGCTGCTCGACGCCGAACCGGTGCTGTTCGTCGACGACGACCAGGCCGAGGTCGTGGAACTGGACCTTGTCCTCGATCAACGCGTGGGTGCCGATGACGACGCCGGCCTCCCCGGTGACGAGGTCGAGCAGTGCCTGCCGTCGCGCCGCGGCCCCCATGGAGCCGGTGAGCAGCACCACCTTGGTGGCGTCCTCGGCACCGCCGAGCATCCCGCCCTGGGCCAGCTCGCCCATCATCTCCACGATCGAGCGGTGGTGCTGCTGGGCGAGCACCTCGGTGGGCGCGAGCATCGCGGCCTGGCCCCCGGCGTCCACGACGGCGAGCATGGCGCGCAGGGCGACCATGGTCTTGCCCGATCCGACCTCTCCCTGGAGCAGCCGGTGCATGGGGTGCTCCGTCGCCAGGTCGTCGAAGATCTCCCTGGAGACCTTGCGCTGGCCCTCGGTGAGGGTGAAGGGGAGGCGGTCGTCGAAGGCGGTGAGGAGACCGTCGGGGCGGGGGCGGCGGGCGACGGCCGGGAGCTGCGCGTCGGCGTGGCGGCGGCGGGCGAGGGCGACCTGGAGGACGAAGGCCTCGTCCCACTTCAGCCGGGCGCGGGCGTCGGCGATGTCGGCCTTGGTGTGGGGGCGGTGGATCTTGAGGAGGGCCTCGGGGAGGGAGAGCAGACCGCGGCCCTCGCGCAGGGTGTCGGGCAGCGGGTCGAGCGCTTCCCGGGCGCTGGGCAGGACGGTCTGGATCGCCTTGCCGATCTTCCAGGACTCCAGCTTGGCGGTGGCGGGGTAGAGGGGGATGAGGGCGCCGGCCCAGGTGTCGACGGCCTCCTCGCCGTCGCCGCGCAACAACTCGTAGGCCGGGTGCGCCAGTTGCAGACGGCGGTTGAAGACGGAGACCTTGCCCGCGAACATCGCGCGGGTGCCCGGCAGGAGCTCCTTGTGGGGTTTGTGCACGCCGTGGCCGAAGAAGACCAGCTGGAGACGGCCGCTGCCGTCCGTGATGGTGACTTCGAGGCGCTGGCCCTTGCCGCGGGGTGCCTTGGCGGAGGCGAAGGTGTGCAGGCGGGCGTCGGCGACCATGGCGACCACCGTGACGTGCTCGTCGAGGGGGAGGTCGGCGAGGTGGGTGAGCTGGCCTCGCTCCTCGTAGCGGCGCGGGTAGTGGTGCAGCAGATCGCCGACGGTGTGCAGGCCGAGGTGCTCGGCCATCACCTTCGCGGTGGGTGGGCCGAGCACTTTTTTGAGGGGTTCTTCGAGTGCGGGCACGAGATCCATTGCACACCACGCCACTGACAATGCCGTATACGTGTCTCGAAACCCCTGGTCAGACGGCTCGTTGGGGCTCTAGGATGGCGCGCTCCGGCCATCTACCGCGGTCACCGCCCCACCGGGACCGCCCGACCCCGCGCCGTCGACCTCCCCCATTCAGCGGCGCTGCAGCGATGGACTCCCAGACCTCACAGTCATCCCAGGCATCACAGTCACCTCATACGTTCCAGGTCGACCTGCGTGGTTTGGTGGACCTGCTGTCCCATCACCTCTATTCCAGTCCCAAGGTGTACCTGCGCGAGCTGCTGCAGAACGCCGTGGACGCCGTCACCGCCCGCCGGGCCGAGGATCCCGACGCCCCGGCGCGGGTGCGCCTGCACGCGTCGGACGGCCGGCTGCGGGTGGAGGACTCCGGTGTCGGCCTCACCGAGGCCGACGTGCACGACCTGCTGGCCACGATCGGGCGCAGCTCCAAGCGGGCGGACGGCCTTCAGGAGGCCCGGTCCGACTTCCTCGGGCAGTTCGGCATCGGGCTGCTGGCCTGCTTCGTGGTCGCCGAGCGCATCCGGGTGGTCAGCCGCAGCGCCCGTACGCCCGGCGCGCCGCCCGTGGAGTGGACGGCGCGGGACGACGGTTCGTACACCGTGCGGACGCTGCCCGACGAGGCGCGCCCCGAGCCCGGCACCACCGTGCACCTGGTGGCACGCGCCGGGGCCGGGGAGTGGCTCACCGAGCAGCGGGTGCTGGAACTGGCCCGCGACTTCGGCTCGCTGCTGCCGTACGACGTGCGGGTGGGCGAGGAGGCGGTCACCGATCTGCCGGCGCCCTGGGACCGGTCCTACGCCTCCCCGGCGAACCGGCGGGTGGCGCTGGCGCGGCACTGCCGGGAACTGTTCGGTTTCACACCGCTGGACTCGATCGAGCTGAACGTGCCGCTGGCGGGGATCCGCGGGGTGGCCTACGTGTTGCCGGCGGCGGTCAGTCCGGCGCAGCGGGCGAGTCATCGCGTGCACCTGAAGGGCATGCTGCTGACCGAGCGGGCCGAACAGCTGCTGCCGGACTGGGCGTTCTTCGTGCGCTGCGTGCTGGACACCGACAGTCTGCGGCCCACGGCCTCGCGCGAGTCGCTGTACGAGGACGAGACGCTCGCGGCCGTGCGGGAGGCGCTGGGCGAGCGCATCCGGTCGTGGCTGACGGGGCTCGCGGCGGGTGACCCGCAGCGGCTCGGGGCCTTCCTGGCCGTGCACCACCTGGGGGTGAAGTCCCTCGCGCGGCACGACGAGGAGATGCTGCGCACGATGCTGCCGTGGCTGCCCTTCGAGACGACCGACGGGCGGCTGTCCCTGGAGGAGTTCGCCCAGCGGCACCCGGTGGTGCACTTCACGCGGACGGTGGAGGAGTACCGGCAGGTCGCGCCGATCGCGTCCGCGCAGGGCGTCGGGGTGATCAACGGCGGTTACACCTACGACAGCGAGCTGGTCGAGGCGCTGCCCTCGGTGCGGCCGGGGACGGTGGTCGCCGAGCTGGACGCGGACACCGTGACCGCGCATCTGGACGCGGTCGACCCGACCGAGGAGCTCGCGCTGGCGGGGTTCCTCGCGGCCGCGCGGGCGAAGCTCGACCCGCTGGGCTGTGACGTCGTCCTGCGGGCCTTCCATCCGCTGTCCGTGCCCGCGCTGCATCTGGACGACCGGGCGGCGCGCCACGAGCAGGCCCGGGCGGAGGCCGAGGCGCAGGCCGACGACCTGTGGGCGGGCATCCTGGGGTCGCTGCGCGGGAGCGCCCCGCGCGCGCGTCTGGTGCTGAACCATCTCAATCCGCTGATCCGCCGGATCAGTTCGCTGCACGATCCCGAGCTGATCGGCACCGCCACGGAGTCGTTGTACGGACAGGCGCTGCTGATGGCGCAGCGTCCGCTGCGGCCGGCCGACTCCGCGCTGCTGAACCGCGCCTTCGTCGGCCTGCTGGAGTGGGCGACGCACGGGGTGTCCGCGCGCGGGGAATCCGCACACGGGGAGTCCGCACACGGGGAGGACGACCACTGATGACCGGGATCACGGACTTCGACTCGCTGCGCCGGGCCATGGCGGAGAACTCCGAGCAGCCGGAGGGTCCGGCCCGCAACGCGCGCGCGGAACAGCTGCTCGTGGAGGCCGAGAGGCTGAACATCCCGCTCGCCGTGATCGAGGCGCTCGGGCACCAGCTGAAGGTCTACAACTACAGCTCCGAGAAGGACAAGATGTTCGTCCCGTTCGCGCGGCTGCTGCGCATGTGGGACGAGCGGCCCGGGGACTTCGACGAGTACGAGACGCACTCGCTGCACTGGGTCTTCAAGTGGGTGTCGGCCGGCATGCTCGACCAGCCGCACGTCCCGCTGGCGTCGGTGGAGAAGTGGCTCGGCGAGATGGAGCACCGCTACCGGCTCGCGGGGCACTCCGAACGGGCGGTGCGCAGCGCGGAGTTCAGCGTGGCCGCGCATGTCGGGGACGTCGAGCGGGCCGAACGCGCGTTCGCCGCCTGGCTGGCCGCGGACCGCGACAGCATGGCCGACTGCCACGCGTGCGAGCTGCACGGACAGGGCTGGTGGCGGGCGGAGCGGGGCCGGGACGCGGAGGCGCTGGAGCTGTGGGCGCCCGTGCTGGAGGGTGCCTACACGTGCGCCCACGAGCCGCACACGGTGCTCGCGTCGTCCCTGGTGCCGCTGTTGCGGCTGGGCCGTCCCGAGGAGGCCCGCGCCCACCACCTGCGCGGCTTCCGGCTGGTGCGGCCGATGGAGAGCATGCGCGGCGCGTACGCCGACCACGTGGAGTTCTGCGCGCTGACCGGCAACGAGGCGCGGGGTCTGGAGCTGCTCGCCGAGCGGCCGGCGTACTTCACGGACGAGGGGCACCCGCGCAGCAGGCTGGAGTTCCTGAGCGTGGTGGTGCTGCTCATGGAGCGGTTGTCCGAGCTGGGGCTGGGCGGTCAGCGGGTGCCCGGACCTGCCGGGCGGACGTGGACCGCCGCCGGTCTCGCCGCCCACGCTCGCGAGGAGGCCCTCGCCCTGGCGGCGCGTTTCGACGAGCGCAACGGCACGTCGTACGTGAGCGAGCGGGCCCGCGCGCGCATGGCGCAGCGGCCGCTGGTGGAGCGGCTGCCGCTGGGGGTGCGGGCGGTGCGGCCGGCGGCGGGCGTTCCCGCGGCGCCGGCTCCCGTCGAGCCCGCCTCCGCACCCGACCTGGCCGACCTGATCGCCGCGGCGCGACGGCTGTCGGACACGCTGCGGCCGCACGCCGTGGAGGCGTGGGCGGCGGTGGCACGTGCCGCCGAGGGCGTCGAGCTCGACGCGCGCGACCGTGCGGAGATCGCCGAGCACGAGGCGATGGAGCGCGGCCCGGAGGGTGCCGAGGCGTTCGAGCGGGCGGCCGGGCTGTACGCCGAGGCGGGTGACCCCGGGGAGGCGCTGGCGGCACGCGCGCGTGGCGCGTACGTCCGCGCGCTCGGCGGGGACGTCGATGGGGCGCTCGCGGCGGTCGCCGAGCCCTACGACGCGGTCCTGGCGCTGTACGCCGAGGGCGGTACGCAGGTGCGGCAGGCGGCGGGCGTGCTGATGGGGAGGGCGCGGATCCTCATGCGGCGCGTCCTCGAGGCCGAGGGGCCGGTCGAGGAGCCGGTGTTGAAGGACGCCGAGGCCGCCGCGCGGGAGCTGCTGGCGCTCGTCGAGGGGCGCGCCGGGGACGACGTGCGGCTCGCCGCGCGGGTCGCCGAGGGGCACGCGATACTCGCGGAGCTGGCGACGCGCGCGGGGGACGTGGAGGCGGGCACGCGGCTGTTCGCGCGGGCGGCGGAGGAGTTCGTGACGGCGGGACTGCCCTGGTTCGCCGTGGAGTACGAGGCGCGGCTGGCCGGCCTCGCGCACCACCTGGGCGACCTGGTGGAGGCGGAGCGGGCGCTGCGGGCGGCGCTGGAACACGGTGGCCCTCATCTGGAGCCGGTCGGCCGGGCACAGCTGCACCTCCAGCTCGCCGAGGTCGTCGGAGGCCGCGGGGAGACCGAGGAGGCCGCCGAGCACGCCCTGGAGGCCGCGCACTGGGCCGACGAGGCGGGCGAGGGCCCGACGTTCGGCGCGTGGGCACGGCACCAGCTGGGCGGGCTCCTGGTGCGCCAGGGCCGCTGGGCGGAGGCCGCCGAGGTGCTGGAGTCCGCGCTGACGGACCTGCGGCCCGAGACGCACGGAGACGGGCCGGTCGTCCAGACGCAGTGGTGGCTCGGCGACTGCCTGAGTGAGCTCGGCGAGCACCGCGCCGCCGCGGAGCGCCGGCTCCAGGCGGCCGAGATCGCCCGGGACTGGCCCGAACAGCACGACCACGCGACCCTCGCGCACCTGGCCGCGGAGTCGCTCGGCCACGCGGGGCTGCCCGCCGAGGCCGACCAGGCGTACGCGCGCGCGGGTGAGCTGTGGCGCGCCCTCGGCAACGTCCACGGTCTCGTCCGTTCCCTGCGCGCCCGAGCGTGGCTGGCGTTGCGCACGCGGGGGCACACGGACGCGGCCCGGGATCTGATGACGGGCGCCGTGGAGGAGTGCGCGGACGCGCTGGGCGCCCTGGACGACGACGAGGAGGCCCGCCTCCGGCTCGTCCTCGAGCTGGGCCACACCCATCGCCAGTTCGGCGACCTGCTGGCCCGCTCGGCCGCCGAGGACGCCGACGACGACTCGATCCGGGACGCGCTGGAGGAGGCCCTGTCGCAGATGGCGGAGGCGGTCGCGGTGTTCGTCTCCCTCGGCGAGGGCGCCCTGCACGCCCGTACCGGCGCCGAGCTGGCCGCGGGCTGGCTGGAGACCGACCTGGGCCGCCCGGCGGACGCGGCGGCACGCGCGCGTGCCGTGCTGAGGGCGTATGCCGACGACGACCTCGACGGTGCCGACGGCGACGACGAGACGGTGGGGGCGCGGCGGGCCGAGGCGGAACAGTTGCTCCAGGTCGTGACGGAGCACACCGGCTGACCCTCCGGTGGACGGCGGGGCCTACTCGACGCCGATCAGCAGCAGCGCGCCCTGCCGTCCGCCCCGGTACACCACCGTGTCGACGGCCAGGTACGCCTCCCGCACCCGTGCCTCCAGGTGCTCGGCGACGCCCTCGGGAGCCTCGTCGCCGAGCACGAGGGTGACCAGCTCCCCGCCCGCCGACAGCATCCGGTTCAGCACGGTCTCCGCGGTGGCGGTGACGTCGGCGCCGATGACGGCGACGTCACCGTCGACGAGCCCGAGGACGTCGCCGGCCTGGCAGATGCCGGCCATGGTCCAGGACTGGCGTTCGGCGACGGTGACCTCGGCGTAGCGGGTGGCACCGGCGGCCGAGGTCATCGAGACGACGTCTTCGTCGAACCGGCGTTCGGCCTGGTGCACGGCGAGCGCGGCGATGCCCTGGACCGCGGAGCGGGTGGGGATCAGGGCCACCCGGATGCCTTCCGTGCGGGCCTGCTCGGCCGCGGCGGCGGCGGTGTGGCGCAGGTCGGCGTCGTTGGGCAGCAGCACGACCTCGCGCGCGTGCGCCCGGCGCACCGCTTCCACGAGTTCGCCGCTCGCGGGCGGCTCCCCCGGGCGCGCGAGGACCGGGGTCGCGCCGGCCTCGGCGTAGAGCCCGGCCAGCCCCTCCCCCGGCACGACGGCGACGACGGCCCGCTGGGCTCGCTCGCGGGGCGGTCGCTCGCCCCCGCGCGCGTGGACGTCGTCGACGCCGAAGTGCGTGATGCGGATCCGGTACGGCCGGCCGGCCTCGACGCCCGCCTCCACGGCGGCGCCGGCGTCGTCGACGTGCACGTGGACGTTCCACAGCCCGTCGCCGCCGACGACGACGAGCGAGTCCCCGAGGGCGTCGAGCCGCTCCCGCAGCCGGTCCACGGCCGCGTCCTCGGCCTCCAGGAGGTAGATCACCTCGAAGGCGGGGCCGCTCTCGCCGCCGCTCTCCGTCGGCGCGCAGACGTCCGCCGTGCCGCCCTCCGCACGCGCGCGTGCGACGGGGTCGGCAGTCGCGGTGGAGTCCCCCGGCCGCTCCCCCGTGAATGTCTCCACCAG
The DNA here is from genome assembly GCF_055573695.1 of Streptomyces sp. NPDC030143. NCBI lineage: Bacteria > Bacillati > Actinomycetota > Actinomycetes > Kitasatosporales > Streptomycetaceae > Streptomyces > Streptomyces sp. NPDC030143. The sequence continues at coordinate 104,776 of NZ_JBVIAY010000016.1, read as the reverse complement.
CGCGGCGAGCACGGCCACGAGCCCCCGGCCGCCCGCGTCGACCACCCCGGCCCGCTCCAGGACCGCCAGCTGTCCCGGGGTTGCGGCGAGGGCCGTGCACGCTCCCCGGTAGGCGGCCCGGGCGACCGCCCCGCAGTCCCCGCCGGCCTCTCCGGCTGCGTCGGCGGCCGCGGAGGCGACCGACAGGACCGTGCCCTCGACGGGGTGGGCGACGGCCTGCCGGGCGGAGTCCGCCGCCTGCCGCAGGGCCAGCCGCAGCCCCTCCGCGTCGGTGTGAGTGCTCTCACCCCGGGTGGCGAGCACCTGGGCCATGCCCCGCAGCAGCTGCGCGAGGATCGTCCCCGAGTTGCCGCGCGCCCCGATGAGCGCGCCGTGGGCCATCGCGCGTGCGGCGTCGGCGAGCGAGGGCGCTCCGGCGGGCGCCGAGCCGGCCTCGTGGCCCGCGAACACCGCCTCGACCGCGGTCGCCGCCGACTCGACGGTGAGGTACAGGTTGGTGCCGGTGTCCCCGTCCGCGACGGGATACACGTTGATCGCGTCGATCTCCTCACGCGCCCGTCCGAGGGCGCGCAGCGCGAGACCGCACCAGGTGCGCACCGCGAGAGCATCGAAGAACGTCTGCGGCACCTGCGGCACCTGCGCCTCCTTGAGCTGCTGGACTGGGACGCAGCGTAGACCCCGGACGGGTGCCCGCCGGAAGAGGGCCGGAGCCGGGCCGTCGGCGGCCATGGTAGTTTCGTTGTGCTGGCGCAGTCGTTGTATGCTGCTCCGGTTGCCCGATGCAGATCGGGCTCTCCCCCTGGCAACGCCACTCAGATCTCTGATCTCATGATCATGATCCCGGCATGCCGGGATCCACCGTAAGTGCATCTGAAGTCTTTGGAGTGACCCGTGGCTGCCAACTGCGACGTCTGCGGCAAGGGGCCGGGCTTCGGCAACAACATCTCGCACTCGCACCGCCGTACGTCCCGCCGCTGGAACCCGAACATCCAGCGTGTGCGTACCGTGGTCGGCGGGACGCCGAAGCGCGTGAACGCCTGCACCTCGTGCATCAAGGCCGGCAAGGTCTCGCGCTGACGCTCGGCTGAGCGCGCGGCCACTGCCGGTTCGCTGCATCAAGCCGGTCCACCTCTGGTGGGCCGGCTTCTTGCTGTACCTACCCGAACCGCGGCACCGCTGCCCCGTCGAACCGCGGCACCGCCGTACCGCCGCCGTATCGCTGCACCGCCGGGACCCCCGCACGCCGCCGACCCGTCGCACCGCCGTACCGCCGCCGTATCGCTGCACCGCCGGGACCCCGGCACGCCGCCGACCCGTCGCACCGCCGTACCGCCGCCGTATCGCTGCACCGCCGGGACCCCGGCACGCCGCCGACCCGTGGCGCCGCCGGGACCCCCGCACGCCCCGGGACCGCTGCATCGCCCGGGACCCCCGCACCGCCAGCGACCGCTGCACCACCTTGTGCCGCCGTCGCCCCTGTGTCGCCCCGTGCCGTCGTCGCCCCTGTGTCGCCCCGTGTCGCCGTCGGGCGCCCCTCCGGCAGCTCTGCACCGCCCGCACCGCCGTCCCGCCGCCGTGCGGGGCGGGCAGGGCACGGATCGGCGGCCGTCTCCGCCCGGCCCCCGCACGAGGCGGCGGCAGCCGTCAGGCTCCGGGCGTGTCCGCCCGGGTGAGGCCCCAGCCGTGGTCCACCGGCCCGATGCCCCCGCCGAGCGCGAAGCCGGCCGCGATCGCCCCGGTGACGTACTCCTTGGCCGCCGTCACCGCCTCCGGCACGCTCCGTCCCCGCGCCAGGTGCGAGGCGATCGCCGCAGCGAGGGTGCAGCCCGTGCCGTGCGTGTGCCGGTTGTCGTGGCGCGGTGCGCGCAACCAGTGCTCGGCGGAGCCGTCGGTGAGCAAGTCGACGGCGTCGCCGGGCAGATGTCCGCCCTTGACCAGCACCCACCGCGGACCGTACGCGAGCACCGCCTCGGCGGCCCTGCGCATCCCGGCCTCCGACTCGACGCGCAGGCCGGTCAGTTGGGTCACCTCGTCGAGGTTCGGGGTGGCGACGGTCGCGACCGGCAGGAGTCTCGTGCGGACGGAGTCCAGGGCGGAGGCCGCCAGCAGCGCGTCACCGTGCTTGGAGACGCCCACCGGGTCCACCACGGCGGGCGCGTCCGTCCCGGCGATCAACTCGGCCACCGCCTCGACGAGTTCGGCCGAGGCGAGCATGCCGGTCTTCACGGCCTGCACGCCGATGTCGTCGACGACACTGCGGTACTGGGCCCGCACCGCCTCCACGGGGAGCTCCCAGGCACCCTGCACGCCGAGGGAGTTCTGCGCGGTGACGGCCGTGATGACGCTCATGCCGTGGACGCCCAGCGCGAGCATCGTCTTGAGGTCGGCCTGAACTCCCGCGCCGCCGCCGGAGTCTGAGCCGGCCACGGTGAGCACCCTCGGCGGACTCATGACTCGATGTCCCCGAAGTGGTCCCAGCCGCCCTTGCTGGTCCAGGGCGCCCCGTCGACGGTCACCTGGGGCAGGGCGGACGGGTTGAGGACCTCGCCGATCACCTTCCAGCGGGCCGGGAGCTTCACGTCCGGCGGGAAGGTCGCCACGATCGCGTGGTCCTCTCCGCCGGTCAGCACCCACTGGAGGGCGTCGACGCCGACGGCCTGACCGATGTCGTTCATCTGCGTCGGGATGTCGATCGCGCCCGAGCGGATGTCGATGCGGACCTTGCTGGCCTCCGCGATGTGCCCGAGGTCGGCGATCAGCCCGTCGCTCACGTCGCACATCGCGGTCGCGCCGAGCGCGGCGGCCGCCGGGCCGGCATGGTACGGCGGCTCGGGGCGGCGGTGGGCCTCGACGAAGGCGCGCGGCGAGCGGAATCCGCGGGAGAGGACCGCGTACCCGGCGGCGGACCAGCCGAGCCACCCGGTGACCGCGACGAGGTCGCCGGGCTGGGCGCCTCCCCGGGTGACGGGCTCCTGGTTGCGCAGGTCACCGAGCGCGGTGATCGACACCATGATGGTGTCACCGCGCACGACGTCACCTCCGACCACGGAGGCGCCGGCGACCTGGCACTCGTCGCGCAGGCCGTCCATCAGCTCGCTCGGCCAGGTGACCGGCAGTTCCGCGGGCACCACGAGGCCGAGCAGCAGGGCGGTGGGCACGGCACCCATCGCGGCGATGTCGGCGAGGTTCTGCGCGGCGGCCTTCCGGCCGACGTCGTAGGCGGTGGACCAGTCGCGACGGAAGTGCCGGCCCTCCAGCAGGATGTCGGTGCTGGCCACGACCCGGCGGTCGGGCGCGGCGACCACCGCGGCGTCGTCGCCGGGGCCCACCCGGACCGCCGGGGTGGTGGTGAGACGGGAGGTGAGCTCCCTGATGAGCCCGAACTCCCCGAGCTCACCAACAGTGCCCTTCATTGCCCTTTCGCCCCTTCTGTACCTGTTCGTGCCCGGTCGCGCAGGACCAGTGTCCTCGATACGGTCGAGGTGACCGTCAGCTTCTGTCGTGCCTGCACCCCGGCGCGGGGGCCGCGTCTCCCGCAGGTCTCCCCGTGGCGAGCGGCGACGCGATACCGTGGCGTTCCTTTTCCCCACATGATCCTCGTGGCCGCCCTGGAGGTTCCGTGGTACAGGCGTACATCCTGATCCAGACGGAGGTCGGCAAGGCGTCGACCGTCGCCGAGACGATCGACAAGATTCCTGGGGTCGTCCAGGCCGAGGACGTCACCGGTCCGTACGACGTGATCGTGCGGGCCCAGGCCGACACGGTCGACGACCTCGGCCGGCTGGTGGTCGCCAAGGTCCAGCAGGTGGACGGGATCACCCGTACCCTTACCTGCCCGGTCGTGCATCTGTAGCCCCCGTTACCCTTGGCCGGTGAACCCTTTCCGTCACCGGCCGGTCGTGCTGCCCTCGCTCGCCCTCCTGCTCGCTGCGGCGGGCTGCTCCTCAGCAGACGGTGACGCGTCGGCGGCGGTTCCCAGTCCCTCGGCAACGGTCACCAAGCTGTGCCGCAACCTGGACAAGGCGTTGCCGTCCAGGGTGGAGGACCAGGATCGCCGGGATCCCTCACCCGAGTCCGCACTGACCGCGGGCTGGGGGAACCCGGCGATCATACTGCGCTGCGGTGTCGAACGACCCGAGAAGATGAGCGATGCCGAGGCCGACGGGGTCGAGGTGGACGGCGTGGGCTGGCTGCTGGAGAAGCAGCCGGACGGGTCGTTCCACTTCACCACGACGCTGCGCAGGGCCTATGTGGAGGTGCGGATTCCCGAGGCGCGGACCGGGGACGGGCTGGCGCCGCTCGTGGACCTGGCGCCGGCTGTGAAGAAGACCGTGCCGGAGGGGATCGCGGACTGACGCCGGCCCGGCGGATCACCCCGGGCCCCACCGACCCGCCACCGTCCACGTCATTGCCGTGCGGCGAGCACGGCACCGTCTCCGTCTCCGTCACGGTCGCCGGTCGGGCACGCGCCTGCGTCTCGCGGAACGGGCAAGGAACCGTCCGCGTGACTGTCGCGGAACGGGCAAGGAACCGTCCGCGTGACTGTCGCGGAACGGGCAAGGAACCGTCCGCGTGACTGGTCGCGGGACGGCCAGGGCAAGGCCGGCATCGCCCGCGTCACTGTCACGGGGCAGGTCCGGCATCGTCACCGTCGCCGGTCGAGCACGGCCCCGTCTCCGCCGCTGCCGCGAGGCGGGCAAGGCATCGCCCGAGTCACCGTCACGGCGTCGGCGGCCGAGGGGCGGCGCCCCGGTCCGCCGGCGATGCCGCGGGCACCCCATGCTCGGCTTGGCCCGCGCCGCAGGGGCGAGCCGGCCCGGGCTCGGCGCCCACTCCCCCGCCTCACGCGGGTGCGGGTGAGGGAACCCGGGCGCACGTGCCCGACGCCCGCTCCGCCTCGACGGAAGGGGCCGGGCAGCCGTCGCTCACACACTCACCGTGCGCCGCCCCCTGGCGGGGACGGCCCGGATCAGCGCAGTCCCGTCGAGCGGTGCAGTGCCGCCTGGATCAGCCGGTCCACCAGCTCCGGGTAGGTGACACCGCTGGCCTGCCACATCTGCGGGTACATGGAGATCGGCGTGAAGCCGGGCATGGTGTTGATCTCGTTGATCACGAACTCGCCGTCCTCGGTGAGGAAGAAGTCCGCGCGCACCAGCCCCTCGCAGGAGGCCGCCTCGAAGGCGTCGACCGCGAGACGCTGCACCTCGGCGGTCTCCTCGGGCGTCAGCGGGGCCGGCACGACGCCCGGAGTGGAGTCGATGTACTTGGCGTCGAAGTCGTAGTACGCGTGCGCGTCCGGCGGCGGGATCTCAGCCGGGACGGAGGCCCGTGGGCCGTCCTCGAACTCCAGGACGCCGCACTCGATCTCACGGCCGCGCAGCGCCGCCTCGACGAGGATCTTCGGGTCGTGGCGCTGGGCCTCGGCGATCGCCTCATCGAGGCCGGAGATGTCGTCGACCTTGGTGATGCCGATGGAGGACCCCGCGCGCGCGGGCTTCACGAAGAGCGGCCAGCCGTGCTCGCCGGCGAAGTCGACGATCTTCCTGCGGGCGGCCGGCTCGTCCTGCCGCCACTCGCGCGGCCGGACCACCACGTACGGGCCCACCGTGAGCCCGAAGGAGGTGAACACCCGCTTCATGTACTCCTTGTCCTGGCCCACGGCCGAGGCGAGCACACCCGAACCCACGTACGGGATGCCGGAGAGCTCCAGCAGTCCCTGGAGGGTGCCGTCCTCGCCGTAGGGGCCGTGCAGCACCGGGAAGACGACGTCGACCTCACCGAGGGCCTTGGGGACCGATCCGGGCTCGCTGTAGACGACTTCACGGTTGGCGGGGTCGACGGGGAGCACCACGCCGCCCTCCTGCGACTCGGCGAGTTCGTCCACGCTGGGCGTGCGGCGGTCGGTGATCGCCATGCGCTCGGGTTCGTCGGCGGTGAGGGCCCAGCGGCCGTCCCGGGTGATACCGATCGGCAGCACCTCGTACTTCGTCCGGTCGATGGCCTTGAGGACTGCTCCGGCGGTGACCACGGAGATTCCGTGTTCGGAGCTGCGTCCGCCGCACACGACGGCCACGCGCGGCTTGCGAGACGGCTGCTCGGGGCTCTGGGAGAGGTTCTCGGTGCTCATATCGCGTTGAGAGTACCCGGTGGTAGGGCCCCGGGGCAGCGTCCGCCCCGGGGGTTCGCTCAGCGTCGTTCGGGCTTCGCGCTGCGCGACATCAGCTCCTTGAGGGCGACCACCGGCGGCTTGCCCTCGTGCACGATCCCGACGACCGTCTCCGTGATCGGCATGTCGACGCCGTGCCGACGGGCCAGATCCAGCACCGACTCGCAGGACTTGACGCCCTCGGCGGTCTGCCGGGTGACCGCGATGGTCTCCTGGAGGGTCATGCCCCGGCCCAGGTTGGTGCCGAAGGTGTGGTTGCGGGACAGCGGCGAGGAGCACGTCGCCACCAGGTCGCCCAGCCCCGCGAGTCCGGCAAACGTCAGCGGGTCGGCGCCCATCGCCAGGCCCAGCCGGGTGGTCTCGGCGAGCCCGCGCGTGATGAGGGAGCCCTTGGCGTTGTCTCCGAGGCCCATGCCGTCCGCGATGCCGACGGCGAGGCCGATGACGTTCTTCACCGCGCCGCCCAGCTCGCAGCCCACCACGTCGGTGTTGGTGTAGGGGCGGAAGTACGGCGTGTGGCAGGCAGCCTGCAGACGCCGGGCGACCTGTTCGTCGGTGCAGGCGACCACGGCCGCGGCCGGCATGCGGGAGGCGATCTCCTTGGCGAGGTTGGGCCCGGTGACGACGGCGACGCGGTCGGCGCCGACCTTGGTGACGTCCTCGATCACCTCGCTCATCCGCATGGTCGTACCGAGTTCGACACCCTTCATCAGGGAGACGAGGACCGTGTCGGGCGCCAGCAGGGGCGCCCAGTCGGCGAGGTTGGCGCGCAGGGTCTGGGAGGGCACGGACAGGACCGTGAAGTCGGCGTCCGCGGCGGCCTCGGCCGCGTCGGTGGTGGCCCGCGCGTTGCGCGGCAGCTCGACGCCGGGCAGGTAGTCGGGGTTCGTCCGGGTGGAGTTGATCGCTTCGGCGACCTCCGCCCGCCGGGCCCACAGGGTGACCTCGCACCCCGCGTCGGCGAGCACCATGCCGAAGGCCGTGCCCCACGAACCGGCGCTGAGGATCGCCGCCTTGACCGGCTTGCTCACGTGCTCTGCCCTTCTGCCTGGTTGCCCTGCGTCTGCGCCCGGGTCCGGCGCCGCTGCTCGATCCTCTCCCGGCGCGGGTCGTACGGCGTCTCGGGCGCCTTCTCGCCGCGGATCTCCTCGAGCTGGCGGGTGATGGCGGCCATGATGACCTCCGTCGCCTCCTTCAGCAGCTCGGGGGTCATCTCCTTGTCGTAGAACCGCGAGAGGTCCACGGGCGGGCCCGCCAGGACGTGGTGGGTCTTGCGGGGAAGGAGGTTGGGCTTCTTGGCGTAGGGCGGGAGCAGTTCGTTGGCGCCCCACTGCGCGACCGGGATCACCGGGCACCTGGTGCGCAGGGCGACGCGCGCGGCACCGGTCTTGGCGGTCATGGGCCAGCCGTCGGGGTCGCGGGTGAGGGTGCCCTCGGGGTAGAAGGCGACGCACTCGCCGCGCTCCACGGCCTCGATCGCGGCCCGGAAGGCGCTGAGCGCGTCGGTGCTCTCGCGGTAGACGGGGATCTGTCCGGTGCCGCGCATCGCGGCACCGACGAATCCCTTCCTGAAAAGGCCGCTCTTCGCCAGGAAACGCGGCACACGCCCGGTGTTGTACTGGTAATGCGCGTAGGCGAAGGGGTCGACGTGCGAATTGTGGTTCACCGCGGTGATGAATCCGCCCTCGGCCGGAATGTGCTCCATCCCGCGCCAGTCCCGCTTGATCAGAACCACCAGCGGCGGTTTGCAGAGGACCGCAGCGAAGCGGTACCAGAAGCCGATTCTGCGGCGGGGCACGCGGACACCTTCCTCTAGGACTTTCTCCGGCGCCTGGGGGCCGCACAAGTGTCGCCCCGGGCCGTCGGTCTGTCGAGGACACCGTACGCCCCGAGCGGCGTGGAGCCCGAGGGGCCGGGTGACAATGTCCGCGACGAGAGAGGGACGGTACACCGGTGCAGTGGAGCTTGGTCATACCTCTGAAGCCCTTGGCGCTGGCCAAGAGCAGGCTCGCGGACACCGCCGCCGACGGGTTGCGCCCCGGACTCGCCCTCGCCTTCGCCGAGGACACCGTGTCGGCCGCGCTGGCCTGCCCGGCCGTCCGGGATGTGGCAGTCGTCACGGACGACACGCTGGCCGGGCCCGCGCTGGCCGCGCTGGGCGCCCGGGTCGTCGCCGACGAGCCGCGTTCCGGCCTCAACGCCGCCCTCGGGCACGCGGCGGCGGCCGTACGCGCCGTCCGCCCCGACAGCGCGCTCGCCGCCCTGAACGCCGATCTTCCGGCGTTGCGTCCCGCTGAATTGGCCCGGGTCCTGGACGCTGCCGCGGAATTCCCGCGCGCTTTTCTCCCGGATGCGGCCGAAATCGGCACGACACTTCTCGCCGTCGCGCCGGGTCGTGAATTGCTTCCCGCATTCGGTGCGGATTCCCGCGCGCGTCACCGCGCTTCCGGAGCGGCGGAGCTCGCTCTCGACGCGGTCGACTCGGTACGGCAGGACGTGGACACCGGCGAGGACCTGCGGGCGGCCCTGGCGCTCGGGGTCGGACCGCGCACCGCCGCGGCGGCCGCGCGCCTGCTGATCCCCGGGCAGTAGGCTGCCGTCATGCAGGCCACCGCATACACGTACGACCCCGAGACCCGCAGCGGCCAGGTGCTGCTGGACGACGGCACCCCGGTGCCCTTCGACGCGCCGGCGTTCGACGCGGGCGGACTGCGGCTGCTGCGACCGGGCCAGCGGGTACGCGTCGAGACCGAGGGCGAGGGCGACGCCCGCCGCATCACCCTGGTGACCTTGCAGACCTTCTGAACACGGCGGCAGGAGACAGCAGGACTCCTGCCCGCGGCCTCGAAGAGGCGCAGGCCCCCCACCGGCGGCTCCGGCACACGCATCTGTTCGCGGCTCCGGCAAGCGCAGCCCTTCCGGACGCGGCTCCCCCGAACGCTGCTTCCCCAGGCCCAGCCCTTCCGGACGCGGCTTCCCCGAACGCTGCTTCCCCAGGCCCAGCCCTTCCGGACGCGGCTTCCCGCAGCCCAGACCTTCTCGGCACAGGCCGCCGGGGCGTGCTCGACTCCCGCCGGACACACCGCGGGCCGGACTCGACAGGGAGTCCGGCCCGGCGCGTGAACGCCCTTGACCTGCGGCGACTAGCGGCTGGTGGTCTTCTTGGCGGTGGTCTTGCGCGCGGTCGACTTCTTGGCGGGGGCCTTGGTGGCGGTCGCCTTCTTCGCCGGGGCCTTCTTCGCGGTGGCCGTCTTGGCGGTGCTGGTCTTCTTCGCGGCCGCGGTCGTCTTGGTGGCCGTCTTCTTCGCGGTCGTCTTCTTGGCGGTGGCCGTGGTCTTCTTCGCCGCGGCCGTCGTCTTCTTCGCCGGGGTGGTCTTCTTCGCGGCGGCCGTCTTGGTCGTCGCCTTCTTCGCGGCGGCCTTCTTCACCGTCGCGGAGGCGCCACCGGTCAGGCTGCCCTTGGGGGCCTTCTTCACGGCGACGTCGTTCTTCGGGAGCTTCTTCGACCCGCTGACCAGGTCCTTGAAGCCCTGGCCGGCGCGGAAGCGAGGTACGGAGGTCTTCTTGACCCGAACCCGCTCGCCGGTCTGGGGGTTGCGGGCGTAACGAGCCGGACGGTCGACCTTCTCGAACGAACCGAAGCCGGTGACCGAGACCCGGTCCCCGGCGACGGTCGCGCGGACGATGGCGTCCAGGACCGCGTCGACCGCGTCGGCGGCCTGCTGGCGGCCGCCCAACTTGTCGGCAATCGCTTCTACGAGCTGCGCCTTGTTCACGTCTTCCCCTTCGGAGACATCGCCAGAACGAAAGTGTTCAAGCTTTTTCGCACGTTAGGCAGATATATACCGCAAATCAAACACGAAACGGGCTAATCACCCTTGTGCCGCAACGAACTCGGCTGCCCCGGAGGCGATCAACGCTCCTCTTCGGGCATCCGCCCTTCGGCGAGGTCCTCCATGAACCGCTCCAGCCGCCTTGTCGCATCGGCGAGATCGTGCTTGGCCGCGGCCGTAATGACCAGCAGCTTCCGGGTCAGCGCCATCCGTACGCCCTCCGGGACTTGCAGTGCGCGCACTCTTGCGTGCGCTTCCTTGAGTTGGTTCGCGACCGCCGTATAGAGCTCGAGTTGGCCGTCGTGTTCCATGCACAGATTGTGCCATCTGGGGCGAGTTGTCGCCCGCCCAGGGGGCAACTGCCGCCTCAGACGGCCTTCCGGGCACCTCGGGAGATCGCGTCCTCACTGGGCGCTTACCCCGGCAACCACCGTCTTAACGTGGGAAGTTGGGAGGAAGGGTGAGGGGTCGCGGGTCTGGTCGGGTACGGAAACAGCCGTACCCCCGATCGGTCCGATCGGGGGTACGGCGGGGTGTCGCGGTGGCCGAAACTCGACCACGTCCCAGAAGGCTCAGACCGGGAGCGTCCGCGGCTTGAACGACGGGCGCCCGGCCTCGTAGGCGGCGATGTCGGCCTCGTTCTGGAGGGTGATGGAGATGTCGTCCAGCCCGTTCAGCAGTCGCCAGCGGGAGTTCTCGTCCAGCTCGAAGGGGGCGGTGATGTCCCCGGCCCGCACCTCACGCGCCTCAAGGTCCACAGTGACCTCAGCCGTGGGGTCCTGCTCCGTGAGCTCCCACAGGGCGTCCACGATCTTCTGGTCCAGCACCACCGTGAGCAGCCCGTTCTTCAGCGAGTTGCCGCGGAAGATGTCGGCGAAGCGGGAGGAGATCACGGCCTTGAAGCCGTAGTTCTGCAGCGCCCAGACGGCGTGCTCGCGGGAGGAGCCGGTGCCGAAGTCGGGGCCGGCGACCAGCACGGTCGCCCCCTCGCGCTCGGGGCGGTTGAGGACGAACTCCGGGTCCTTGCGCCAGGCCTCGAACAGCCCGTCCTCGAAACCGTCCCGCGTGACCTTCTTGAGCCAGTGAGCAGGGATGATCTGGTCGGTGTCGACGTTGGAGCGGCGCAGCGGGACGGCCCGGCCGGTGTGCGTGATGAATGCTTCCATGACTGATCAGACTCCAGCGGGCGTACGGGTCTCGGCGTCGGACAGGTCGGCCGGGGAGGCCAGGTGGCCCAGGACGGCCGTGGCGGCCGCGACCTGCGGCGACACCAGGTGGGTACGACCGCCCTTGCCCTGCCGGCCCTCGAAGTTGCGGTTGGAGGTGGACGCGGAGCGCTCGCCCGGTGCCAGCTGGTCGGGGTTCATGCCCAGGCACATCGAGCAGCCCGCGTGCCGCCACTCGGCGCCGGCCTCCTTGAAGACGACGTCCAGGCCCTCGGAGACGGCCTGCAGACCGACCCGCGCGGAGCCCGGGACGACCAGCATCCGTACGCCGTCGGCGACTTTGCGGCCCTTGAGCAGGTCGGCGGCGGCGCGCAGGTCCTCGATGCGCCCGTTGGTGCAGGAACCTACGAAGACGGTGTCCACCTTGATGGACCGCAGCGGCTGCCCGGCCTCCAACCCCATGTACTCCAGGGCCTTTTCGGCGGCGAGGCGCTCCGAAGCGTCTTCGTACGAAGCCGGGTCGGGGACGTCCGCCGAAAGCGGTGCGCCCTGGCCGGGGTTGGTGCCCCAGGTGACGAACGGCGACAGTTCGGCGGCCTCGATGACGACCTCGGCGTCGAACTCGGCGTCCTCGTCCGTCTTCAGCGTCTTCCAGTACGCGACGGCCGCGTCCCAGTCCTCACCCTTCGGGGCGTGCGGACGGCCCTCGAGGTAGGCGAAGGTGGTCTCGTCGGGGGCGATCATGCCCGCACGGGCGCCGGCCTCGATCGACATGTTGCAGATGGTCATCCGGGCCTCCATCGAGAGCTTCTCGATGGCCTCGCCGCGGTACTCCAGGACGTAGCCCTGGCCGCCGCCGGTGCCGATCCGCGCGATGATCGCCAGGATCAGGTCCTTGGCGGTGACACCCTCGGGCAGTTCGCCGTTGACGGTGATCGCCATGGTCTTGGGGCGGGCCATCGGCAGCGTCTGCGTGGCCAGCACGTGCTCGACCTGCGAGGTGCCGATGCCGAAGGCCAGACCGCCGAAGGCGCCGTGGGTGGAGGTGTGCGAGTCGCCGCAGACGACGGTCATGCCGGGCTGGGTCAGCCCCAGCTGCGGGCCCACGACGTGCACGACGCCCTGCTCGACGTCGCCGAGCGGGTGCAGCCGCACGCCGAACTCGGCGGCGTTCTTGCGCAGCGTCTCCAGCTGGACGCGGGAGACCGGGTCCGCGATGGGCTTGTCGATGTCGAGGGTCGGGGTGTTGTGGTCCTCGGTCGCGATGGTGAGGTCGAGGCGGCGCACCCGGCGGCCGCTCTTGCGGAGACCGTCGAAGGCCTGCGGGCTGGTCACCTCGTGCAGCAGGTGCAGATCGATGAAGAGGAGGTCGGGCTCGCCCTCGGCGCGCCGGACGACGTGGTCGTCCCAGACCTTCTCCGCGAGTGTCCTACCCATCGCTTTCCCTCCGGCCGGCAAGAGTCGCACCGGCCCTAACTAGAGATCTTGTGGAGGCAGCGCCCTCGCCCCAGTTCCCGGGCATCCGCCGCCAAGCCCGTTGGTCCGCGGGCCGCTGTGCATCCAAGGGTTGCGCGTCTCACGGAAAAATGAACTTGCGTTTCACAGAGTGAGACGGGAATATCGTTTCATGGACAACAGTAGCGGCGTCGGCGTTCTGGACAAGGCAGCCCTTGTCCTGAGCGCCCTGGAGTCCGGGCCGGCCACCCTCGCGGGACTGGTCGCGGCCACCGGACTCGCACGACCCACGGCTCACCGCCTGGCCGTGGCTCTGGAACACCACCGCATGGTGGCGCGCGACATGCAGGGCCGTTTCATTCTCGGCCCCCGCCTGGCAGAACTGGCCGCCGCGGCGGGTGAGGACCGTCTCCTCGCCACCGCCGGCCCGGTGCTCACCCACCTCCGTGACGTGACCGGCGAGAGCGCACAGCTCTACCGCCGCCAGGGCGACATGCGCATCTGCGTCGCCGCGGCGGAACGCCTGTCCGGCCTTCGGGACACGGTCCCGGTGGGCTCGACGCTCACGATGAAGGCCGGTTCGTCGGCGCAGATCCTCATGGCCTGGGAGGAGCCCGAGCGCCTCCACCGCGGCCTGCAGGGCGCCCGCTTCACGGCGACGGCCCTGTCAGGGGTGCGACGCCGGGGCTGGGCCCAGTCCATCGGCGAGCGCGAGCCGGGCGTGGCGTCCGTCTCCGCGCCGGTGCGCGGCCCCTCCAACCGCGTGGTGGCCGCCGTCTCGGTCTCCGGCCCCATCGAGCGCCTGACGCGCCACCCGGGCCGCATGCACGCCCAGGCGGTCATCGACGCCGCCGCCCGCCTCTCCGAGGCCCTGCGCCGCTCGTAGCAGGCGCTCCGCGCGAGAAAAGGGCCTGCCTCAACGCCGCGGCCGGCCCTTCGTCGCGCCCACGCCCCGCGGGGCCTCTCAGGGGTCCTTGCACCTACGCCCGCCGGGCCGCGCGGCCTGGTACCGCACCTCGCCGCGCTGTGCGGCACCGGACCACGCAGCCTGATCAGGCGCTCGGAGCGCAAGGACCCCTCAGTCCTCGCTCACGCCGCCCCGAGCCGCTCGGCCGCGCGTTCCCCGCGCCGCCCCACCGGCACGACGCCGGTCGCCCCGCCCAGGCCGAACGGGGGCATGTTCACGTACACCGACTCGTGCCCCCCGGCGGGCACGGCGTACGTCTCGTGCCAGAACCCGACCTTGTCCTTCCCCTCGCGCATCCGGCGGTTGAACGCCGCCCACGCCGGCCGGTGCTCCCCGTCCCCCGCCGAAGCGTAGGCGAAGAGCTTGTCCGTCGACTCCCAGTACTGCACGACGTACAGCACCCGCGGCCCCAGCAGCGTCTGGAAGCCGAGCAGGCCGCGGCCCTTCTCCCGCGACAGTTCCCGCAGCATGCGCGGCATGGCCTTCGCGACCGGCCACCAACTGCGCACCGCCAGCGGGCTGTTGAAGCGCATCCCGATCAGGAACACCACTACGTCCCCGTTCGTGTCCGCCGTCATCCGCCCCGCGATCGGCTTGTCACCCATGACGAACCCCACCTTTCCGAAGCCGTTGGATAGTGCCGCTATCCATGCTTGGATAGTGTCACTCTCCAAGCGAGGGCGCAAGCGGTACCGGCAAGGAAGCGGAGCGGTTGATGAGGCTGTCGGAGCTGAGCAGGCGCAGTGGCGTCGCCACGGCCACGGTGAAGTTCTATCTGCGCGAGGGCCTGCTCCCCCCGGGTCGCCGGATCACCGCGACGCAGTCCGAGTACGACGACGAGCATCTGCGCCGACTGCGCCTGGTGCGGGCGTTGATCCAGGTCGGCGGGGTCTCCGTGGCCTCGGCGCGCGAGGTGCTGGCAGCCCTGGACAACGACTCGCTGGACCACAACGAGCGGCTGGGCACCGCCGTGTGGGCCCTGCCGCACGGTCCGGCCGCGAACGAGGAGGACCCGACGACCGCGACAGCCCGAAGCCGCGCGGACACGCTCCTGGAGCGGCTCGGCTGGACCTACGGCCGCACCCCCGAGGGCGCTCCGCCCGCTTACGGGATGCTGGTGACCGCCATCGCCGCCCTGGAGCGGCTCGGATACCCCTGCGACGTCGACGACTTGGAGCCGTACGGCCGTGCGCTGGCACGGCTGGCGGTGACCGACCTGGATCTGGTCGAGCGCTACGGCGGATCGCCGGACGAGCAGGTGGAGGCGGCCGTGGCTCTGACCGTGCTGTACGAGCCGGTGCTGCTCGCCCTGCGCCGGCTGGCGGAGGCGGAGGAGTCGCGCCGCAGGTTCGGCGGGACATGAGGGGGAAACGCCGACGGGCCTCCACCGAAGTGGAGGCCCGTCGATCGCGTACCCCCGACCGGATTCGAACCGGCGCTACCGCCTTGAGAGGGCGGCGTGCTAGGCCGCTACACAACGGGGGCGTGGACACTGCGTTTCCGCAGGTCCGAGCTGGTCTACCTGGACTCGAACCAAGACTAACTGAACCAGAATCAGTCGTGCTGCCAATTACACCATAGACCAATGTGGTTTAGACCAGTCAGTACCCCCGACCGGATTCGAACCGGCGCTACCGCCTTGAGAGGGCGGCGTGCTAGGCCGCTACACAACGGGGGCCCTAGCGATCCTGCATCAAGACCGGCGGGAGCTACCCTGACCAACCTCGCGGGAAGGATCTGTACCCCCGACCGGATTCGAACCGGCGCTACTGCCTTGAGAGGGCAGCGTGCTAGGCCGCTACACAACGGGGGCTTTGTGGAGTCGATCTCCACGAATGCAGATGAGCTCTGCGAGCTGGCCTACCTGGACTCGAACCAAGACTAACTGAACCAGAATCAGTCGTGCTGCCAATTACACCATAGGCCACTGGAACGCAAGCCCCGGAGGGGATCTTGTTCTAGTTCGCTCCCCCGGGTTTCCGGCCTTTCGGCCCGCTCCCCGGCGGCGCAGGAAGAACATTACCCGAAGGTGGACTGCGCTCCAAAACGGGTATCGGCGCCGAGGACGGCGGGCAGTTCGGCGAGGGTGACGATCCGGTGCCGTCCGGAGGGCAGCTCGACGGTGGCGGCGCCGCCGCAGCGGTCGATCCACACCGACAGCAGGCCGGCGTCCGCGGCGCCCTGGCCGTCGATCTCCGGGTGGTCGCCGACGTACGCGACCTCGTGCGGGGGCAGGTCGAGGGCCTCGCAGGCGGCGAGGAAGGCCCCGGGCTCCGGCTTGGAGACGCCTAGCTCGGCGGCGCACAGGATCGCCTCGAAGCGGTCGTGGACGCCGAGGACGCGCAGCTTGCGGTCCTGGACGTGGATGCTGGAGTTGGAGAGCACCGCGTGCCGGTGGCTTGCGGCCAGGGCGTCCAGGACCGGCAGCACGTCCGGGAAGAGCGCCCAGGCGGCCTCGTAGTGGGTGATGTACCGCTCGAACCAGGCGTCTGCCTCGGAGTCGGTCAGCTCCGCCCGTCCGAGGAAGACGCGGACGCGGTCCCTGCGCTGGCCCCGGAAGTCGGTCTCGCCCGCCGCGAACCGGGCCCACTGCTGGTCGGTGACCTCCCGCCATCGCGCGATGGCCTGCTCGGCGGTGCCGTACCCAGCGAGCAGGCCCTCGGCGGCGAGGTGCTCGCGCATACCGGTGCGGTCCGCGCTCGAGTAGTCGAAGAGGGTGTCGTCCACGTCCCAGACCACGGCGCGAATGTTCATCATCCGACGGTAACGCGACGCCCCTGGGCGTGTCCGGCCAACCGCAGAAGGGGCGGCGACCGGTGATCCGGTCGCCGCCCCTCCCGCGGGTGCGCGTTACGCCGCCAGCCTCGCCAGCGCCGCGTCGATCCGGGCCAGCGCCCTGTCCTTGCCCAGCACCTCCAGGGACTCGAAGAGGGGCAGGCCGACCGTGCGGCCGGTGACGGCCACGCGGACGGGGGCCTGGGCCTTGCCGAGCTTGAGGCCGTGCGCCTCGCCGGCGGCCAGGACGGCCTCCTTCAGGGACTCGGGGGAGCTCCAGTCCGCCGACTCCAGCTTCTCCCGCGCCGTGCGCAGCAGGGCGTCGCTGCCCTCCTTCATCGCCTTCGTCCAGCTCGCCTCGTCGAAGACCGGCTCGGGCAGGAACAGGAAGTCGACGTTGTCGGTGATCTCGGAGAGCACCTTCAGGCGGGTCTGCGCGTGCGGGGCGACGGCCTGCCACCTGGCCTCGTCGAAGTCCTCCGGCGCCCAGGGGGCGAAGGGGGCCTTCAGCCACGGACGGCAGCGCTCGGTGAAGTCCTTCACGTCCAGCAGGCGGATGTGGTCGGCGTTGATGGCCTCGCACTTCTTCAGGTCGAAGCGGGCCGGGTTGGGGTTGACGTCGGCGATGTCGAAGGCCGCGACCAGCTCGTCGGTGGTGAAGACGTCCCGGTCTGCGGAGAGCGACCACCCCAGCAGGGAGAGGTAGTTGAGCAGCCCCTCCGGCAGGAAACCGCGCTCGCGGTAGAGGTTGAGCGAGGACTGCGGGTCGCGCTTGGAGAGCTTCTTGTTGCCCTCGCCCATCACGTACGGCAGGTGGCCGAACTGCGGGATGTCCTGGGCGACGCCCAGCTCGATCAGCGCCTTGTACAGGGCGATCTGGCGGGGGGTGGAGGAGAGCAGGTCCTCGCCGCGCAGGACGTGGGTGATCTCCATCAGGGCGTCGTCGACCGGGTTGACCAGGGTGTAGAGCGGGGCGCCGTTGGCGCGGACGATGCCGTAGTCCGGGACGTTCTCCGCGGTGAAGGTCAGCTCGCCGCGGACGAGGTCCGTGAAGGTGATCGTCTCGTCGGGCATCCGGAAGCGGACGATGGGCGCGCGGCCCTCGGCGGTGTACTGCTCGACCTGCCCGGCGGTCAGCTCACGGCAGTGGCCGTCGTAGCCGGAGGGCCGGCCGGCGGCGCGGGCGGCCTCGCGGCGGGTGTCCAGCTCCTCCTGGGAGCAGTAGCAGTGGTAGGCGTGGCCGGCGTCCAGCAGCTTGGCCGCGACGTCCCGGTAGATGTCCATGCGCTGGGACTGCCGGTAGGGCGCGTGCGGGCCGCCGATGTCGGGGCCCTCGTCCCAGTCGAAGCCCAGCCAGCCCAGGGAGTCGAGCAGCTGCCGGTAGGACTCCTCGGAGTCGCGGGCCGCGTCGGTGTCCTCGATGCGGAAGACCAGCGTGCCCTGGTGGTGCTTGGCGAACGCCCAGTTGAACAGGGCCGTCCGGACCAGGCCCACGTGGGGGTTACCGGTGGGCGACGGACAGAAACGGACGCGGACGGGGGAGCCGGGTGCGCTAGCCACGCTTGACAACCTTGTTGGTGAGAGTGCCGATGCCTTCGATGGTGACGGCGACCTCGTCGCCGACAGCCAGGGGGCCGACCCCTGCCGGGGTGCCCGTGAGGATCACGTCGCCGGGGAGCAGCGTCATGGCCTCGGTGATGTTGACGATCAGATCCTCGATGGAGTGGATCATCTCGCCGGTGCGGCCGAGCTGGCGCTGCTGGCCGTTGACCGTGAGCTGGATGGTGAGGTCGCTCGGGTCGAGGTCGGTCTCCACCCAGGGGCCCAGCGGGCAGGAGGTGTCGAAGCCCTTGGCGCGCGCCCACTGTTTCTCGCGGCGCTGGACGTCGCGGGCGGTGACGTCGTTGGCGCAGGTGTAGCCGAAGATCACGTCCCGGACGCGCTCGCGCGGGACCTCGCGGCACATGCGGCCGATGACGACGGCGAGTTCCGCCTCGTGGTGGAGCTCGGACGAGAAGGGCGGGTACTGGATGGCGTCGCCGGAGCCGATGACCGAGGTGGACGGCTTGAAGAAGGCGAACGGGGCGTCGGGCACCTCGTTGCCCAGCTCGCGCGCGTGCTCGGCGTAGTTGCGGCCGAAGGCCACGACCTTGTTGGGCAGCACGGGCGGGAGCAGCCGGACCTTGCTCAGCGGCACCTTCGTGCCGGAGAGCTGGTAGTCCGCGAACGGGATGCCCTTGATGATGTCGAGGACGAGCTCGTCCGGCTTGTCGCCCTCGACCGCGCCGAAGGCGACGTTCCCGTCGATGGAGAACCTGGCGATGCGCACGGGTTGGTTGGCCCCTTGACTGAGCTGGCTGGAGTGTGACGCTCCAGGCTAACGCGGAAGGGCGTCCCCGGTCGGGGACGCCCTTGACATCCGTGGGTGGCCGCCGTGAGCATACGGCGGCCCCGGCCCGTACTACGGGGCGAGGGAGGCGGCGGCCGCCACGGGGACCTCGGTGAGGATGGTGCGCTTGGGGTTGGCGGTCTGGGCCGGCAGCTCGACGGGGTGCTCCTGCTGCTCCGGGAGCTGCAGTTCGTCGGCGTCCTTGAGGTGCGCCAGCGTCGTGCGTCGCGGGTTGGCGATCTTGTGGAACATCGTCGTCGTCTTCACTGTTGTACGGAGCCCTGTCGTGTGGGCGCGCCCGGAGGGCCGGTCAGCGGTCCTCGCGAGCGCGCGGCTTGTCGGGTTTGCCAATTCTGTAAAACCTCAGGCTAAACACGCCATTCCCGGTGAACGCGTGAAGGTCTCATGATCCGCGTGTGAGTTTGCTCACGAATCATCGCTTAAATCGGTCAATTCAGACCCCTGATGGACTGTCCCGAAACGGACATTTTGCACCTGAAGCGCTCATTCCGCTCCTGATCATGGCGACTGGGACACCCCTCGCCCCCCTGCGCTTCGTTCCGAGATGCCTGGATTGTCCGGGATCGGCTTCTACGTGCCGTAACGCTCCCCTCACACGCCGTCACGGAGGTCACAGCCCGGACAACGGGCCTTGTTGGAGATCCTGCACTGTGCTGGAATTCCACGGACCGCCGCGGGATCGAGCCGGCGCGCAGGGGGCGCACAGAAGCGCCGAGTGGCGGTGAGAAGGGGGAGCCAGCGCCGGTCACTCACGATCACCCGGGGAGCGCATTCAGGGCGCCCCCCAACACGCCGACACCCGTCTCTCCGTTCACCCGGAGGGGCGCCTGGTCCAGAGGTTGCGACGCTAGTGCAGGGACGTTTCAAGAGGGATGGCAGCGCTTCGGCGGAGCCGGAGCCGCACGGCGGGACCGACCGCGGTTCCTCGCCCCAGCACGCCCAGAACCCGGCCCCGACCGGCGACGGCGGCGGCGGGCGCCCCGGCGCGTCCGCGTCGTCGAGCGCTCTCCCCCCGACTCCGACGGTCAAGCCCCCGGCCGGCTCCCCCGGCCCCGGCTCTCGCGTGGCGCTGCGCAACTGGCGCATCTCCACCCGCCTGGTGGCACTGCTGACGCTCCCCGTGGTCGCCGCCACCACGCTGGGCACACTGCGCATCAACCAGTCGATGGACGACATCCAGCAGCTCGACAACATGAAGCTGCTGACGGACATGACCAAGCAGGCCACCACCCTGGCCATCGCCCTGCAGAACGAGCGTGACGAGTCGGCCGGTCCGCTGGCGCACGGCGCGACGGCCGCCGACTTCACCATCAAGGGCGTCCGCGAGAAGACCGACCGGCAGCTGACCGCGTTCAGCGACGCCTCGGAGGAGATCGACGCCAAGAGCGCCGACGGCAACCTCCAGGGCGTCCGCGACAGCCTCGTGGGTCTCCTCGGCGACCTCGGCAACCTCGCCAAGATCCGCAAGTCGGCGTACGCGGAGAAGGAGAACTCCACCCAGACGGTGGAGGCCTACCACCGCCTCATCACCGGTCTGCTCGACCTCTCCGAGGACATGGCGCAGGCCACCAGCAACCCGGAGATGATCCAGCGCACGCGCGCCCTGGCCGCCTTCTCCGCCGCCAAGGAGTACGCCTCCATCCAGCGCGCCGTGCTCGCGGCCGCGCTGCCGGTGAACAAGACCATCGCCGGCCGGCTGTCGGAGAACGACCGCCAGTACGCCGAGGCCGCGCTGCAGAACCAGGACTCCGAGCTCGCGAGCTTCCGCAGCATCTACGGCGACGACAGCGCCGAGGAACTGCTCAAGCCCATCGAGCAGGGCAACCCGACCATCGTGGACGCCGACACCTACGCCACCCGTGCGCTCGGCTCCACCAGCGGTATCGCCCAGCAGGACAAGCGGTCGTACCAGGACTGGATGGACGCCAGTACGACCAAGATCGACCAGATGGGCAACATCGAGACCACGCTGCTCGAGGACATGGAGCAGAAGGCCCGTGAGCTGCGCGCCGAGTCGGAGCGCGAGGCGATCATCTCCGGTGCGCTGATCCTGCTCGTGCTCGGTGTGTCGCTGGTCGGCGCGTTCGTCGTCGCCCGGTCCATGATCCGCTCGCTGCGCCGCCTGCAGGAGACCGCCACCAAGGTCGCCCAGGACCGTCTGCCCGAGCTGGTCAAGCAGCTGTCCGAGTCCGACCCGCAGGACGTCGACACGTCCGTGGAGTCGGTCGGTGTGCACTCCCGGGACGAGATCGGCCAGGTGGCCGCGGCCTTCGACGACGTGCACCGCGAGGCGGTCCGCCTCGCCGCCGAGCAGGCCCTGCTGCGGGGCAACGTCAACGCGATGTTCACCAACCTCTCGCGCCGCTCCCAGGGCCTCATCCAGCGTCAGCTGTCGCTGATCTCCGAACTGGAGTCCCGCGAGGCCGACCCGGACCAGCTGTCCTCGCTGTTCAAGCTCGACCACCTCGCGACCCGCATGCGCCGTAACGGCGAGAACCTCCTCGTCCTCGCCGGTGAGGAGCCGGGCCGCCGCTGGACCCGTCCGGTGCCGCTGGTCGACGTGCTGCGCGCCGCCGCGTCCGAGGTGGAGCAGTACGAGCGCATCGAGCTGGCCTCCGTGCCGACCACCGAAGTGGCCGGCCGGGTCGTCAACGACCTCGTGCACCTGCTCGCCGAGCTGCTGGAGAACGCCACCTCGTTCTCCTCGCCCCAGACCAAGGTCAAGGTCACCGGTCACGCGCTGCCCGACGGCCGCGTCCTGATCGAGATCCACGACACCGGCATCGGCCTCTCCCCCGAGGACCTCGCCGCGATCAACGAGCGGCTCGCCTCGCCACCCACCGTGGACGTCTCCGTCTCCCGCCGCATGGGCCTCTTCGTGGTCGGTCGTCTGTCGCAGCGGCACGGCATCCGCATCCAGCTCCGCCCGTCCGACTCCGGTGGCACGACCGCGCTGGTCATGCTGCCCGTGGATGTCGCCCAGGGCGGCAAGAAGCCCCAGCCCAAGCCCGGCCAGGGCGGCGTCTCCGGCGGTCCCGCCGCGGCGCAGGCCGCCGCCGGTGCCGCCGCTGCGCGTCGGCAGAACGGGCAGAACGGCCAGCAGGGCGGCGCCCTCGGGGCCGGCCCCGGCAACGCGGGACGGCTCGCCGGTCAGGGTCCCCGGGCCGCGCTGCCCGGCCGCGACGGCGGGGGCCGTCCCGGCGCACCGCGCGGGCCGCAGGCCCCGGCCGGTGGTGGCGCGGGCTTCGGCGGTCAGGCGCCCGGCGCGCCGCAGGGTCTCCAGGCGGCCGGCGCCGGTGCGCCCGGCCAGGGCCAGGACCTGTTCGGCGGCGGGCGTCCCGCCGGTCCGCCGCAGCGCCCCCACGACAACCGGCCCGAGCAGGGCGGTCGCGGGCGTCAGCCGCAGCTGCCGCCGCGCGGCGGGCCCCGTGCCGAGCTGCCGGGCGGCAACCCGCAGCCCTCGCGCGCCGCGAGCTGGGGCGACGACAACGCCCAGCCGCCGGTGCAGCGCACCCCGCTGGACGCCCCGCGCGGCCACGAGGAGCCGGACGTCGCCCAGACCTCGCGCATGCCGCGCGTCGACGACCGTCAGGGTCCCGGCTCCACCGCCGAGATACCGCGCATCGACGACCGTCAGGGCCAGGGCGGCCCCGCCGACTTCGCGCGCCCCGACGCGGGCGGCCCCCAGGCCACCGGGCAGTTCCCCGGCGCGGGCGGCGGCTACCCGGGTCAGGACACCGGGCAGTTCCCCGGCGGCGCCCAGGACACCGGGCAGTTCCCGGCGCCCGGCGGCAACGGTGCCGGTGCGGGCGGTCAGCAGGACGGCTTCGTCCGCTCCGACGTCTTCGGCTCCCCGAGCCACCGGAACAACCCGGCGGGTCCGGGCCGGTTCGCCGCCCCGTCCGCTCCGCAGAACTACGACAACGGCTCCACCGGCCAGTTCGCCCCGCAGGGCTACGACGACCCCTCCACCGGCCAGCACTCCCTGCCCGGCCGTCAGGACCCCGCGTCCACGGGCCAGTTCCAGCGCCCGCAGGTCGGCGGTGCCAACGGCTACGGCGCTCCGCAGCAGCCGGTCCCGCCGCGTTCCGCCGCCCGCCCCGAGCCGGAGGCCCTGCCGCCGGCCCAGGGCCCGGGCGACGGCCGCACCCCGCTGTACGACACGCTGGAGACCAACTGGTTCCACGGCGGGCAGCAGGGCGGCGACGGCACCATCGGCGGCAACGGTTCCGCTCCGGCGGCGCCGCAGCGGCAGGAGCCGCAGCAGGCTCCGGCCGCCCCCCAGCGTCCCGCGGGCGGTGCCTGGCGCACCTCGCCCAACGACGAGCTCGTCCGGCAGGCCGAGCGCGTCCGGCAGCCCGCCGCGGGCGGCGTCACCACGTCCGGCCTGCCGCGCCGCGTCCCCCGGGCGAACCTCGTCCCGGGCACGGCTCAGCAGCAACAGCACCAAACCGGTCCGCAGGTCTCGCGTGCGCCTGACGACGTGCGCGGACGGCTGACCAATCTCCGTCGGGGCATCGCGCAGGGTCGTCAGGCCGGCAACGGTCAGACCGGCAGTTTCCCGAGCCCCACTCACCAGCAGGAGCGTTAGTTGAGCCAGATGAGCCAGGCAGCACAGAACCTGAACTGGTTGATCACCAACTTCGTGGACAACACCCCCGGGGTGTCCCACACCGTCGTGGTGTCCGCCGACGGGCTCCTGCTCGCGATGTCCGAGGGCTTTCCGCGCGACCGCGCCGACCAGCTGGCGGCCGTGGCGTCGGGGCTCACCTCACTGACCGCGGGAGCCTCCCGGATCTTCGAGGGCGGCAACGTGGCGCAGACCGTCGTCGAGATGGAGCGGGGATTCCTCTTCCTCATGTCCGTCTCGGACGGCTCGTCCCTCGCCGTGCTCGCGCACCCCGAGTGCGACATCGGCCTCGTCGGCTACGAGATGGCGCTCCTCGTCGACCGTGCGGGTGCGGTGCTCACGCCCGACCTGCGCGCCGAGCTCCAGGGCAGTCTGCTGCACTGACCGTCACCGGCACCACCCGCCTCACGAAATCACCGTCCGGCCGACACAACCCCCCCACCGGCCGACGGACGGCACGACTGACCGAGACATGCTGTCCCGCCCGGAGGATTCATGACCCCGCCCACCGCCTCTCATGATCCGTACGCGGAGCCGTACGGGGACGAGGGCGACCAGCCGCTGGTGCGTCCGTACGCGATGACCGGCGGCCGGACCCGGCCGCGCTACCAGCTCGCCATCGAGGCGCTGATCAGCACCACGGCCGACCCGGCAGCGCTCATGGGGCTCCTCCCCGAGCACCAGCGCATCTGCCATCTGTGCCGTGAGGTGAAGTCGGTCGCGGAGGTGTCGGCTCTTCTGGCCATGCCGCTGGGCGTGGCGCGGATCCTCGTCGCGGACCTCGCCGAGGCCGGCCTGGTGGCCATCCACCAGCCGGGCGGCGACGAGAACAACGGCGGCGCACCGGACGTGACGCTGCTCGAAAGGGTGCTCAGTGGACTTCGCAAGCTCTGACGGGGGCCGGGCCACCACCTCGGCGAAGATCGTGGTGGCGGGTGGCTTCGGCGTGGGCAAGACCACGTTCGTAGGCGCCGTCTCGGAGATCAACCCGCTGCGCACCGAGGCCGTGATGACGTCCGCGAGCGCGGGCATCGACGACCTCACCCACACCGGGGACAAGACCACCACCACGGTGGCCATGGACTTCGGCCGCATCACCCTGGACCAGGACCTGATCCTCTACCTGTTCGGTACGCCGGGTCAGGACCGGTTCTGGTTCATGTGGGACGACCTGGTGCGCGGTGCGATCGGCGCGGTGGTCCTGGTGGACACCCGCCGGCTCGCCGACTGCTTCCCCGCGGTCGACTACTTCGAGAACTCCGGCCTGCCGTTCGTCGTCGCCCTCAACGGCTTCGACGGGCAGCAGCCGTACCAGCCGGAGGAGGTGCGCGAGGCGCTGCAGATCGGGCCGGACACCCCGATCATCACGACGGACGCCCGCCACCGCGCGGACGCCAAGTCGGCGCTGATCACGCTGGTCGAGCACGCCTTGATGGCCCGTCTGCGTTGATCTTCAAATCCGCGATGCGATACGGCAGTTGTCGTAGACGTTTCGGAGCCGGCTGTGGCCTTTGACACGGCCGGCTCCGGTGTTCATAACGTTTCGGCAGAGGAATCCGGTGGTATGGCCACGCGTCGCGGTCACTCGGTCTCGCTGTGCGCACGAAGGCCCCGTCATTTGGCGGGGCTCGCTCTTTTTGACCGTTTTATCTGGGTCTTACATCACGTCGAATCTACTCTTCTCACTGTTTGGAAGAGCACTGGTCGTCGTGCTGGAATGCCTGAACTGCCCAATAGTCAATGACGTACTCATGGTCGATGGCTGACCGGGCTTTGAGAAACTGCGGCACGACGTAGGTGCCGACCGCCGAGAGGTTGTTGGTCGAGTGAGGCGAAGCAAGAAAAGTCCCGAGCCGGCGGCGCGGGGCAACTTCACCCCGCCGCCGCGCGGAGCGGCGTCCGCCCCTGTGCCCGGTTCGGAGCCGACGGCCGCACCCGCCAAGAGCGGTGGCCGCCTCTCCCCGCGCAACTGGCGGGTGCCGACCCGGCTGAACGCGATCCTGCTCATACCCGTGCTGGTCGGCCTGGTCATGGGCGGCTTCCAGGTGAAGAGTTCGATCGACACCTGGCAGGAGGCCCGCGACGCCGAGAAGGTCGCGAAGATCGTCGCCGCCGCCGGTGATTACGCCGAAGCCCTCCTCAACGAGCGGGACGTCTCCGCCGAGCCGCTGCTGCAGAACAAGAAGGACAGCCCGGTCGTCAAGGACGCGCGGGCCGTCACCGACCAGAAGGCCGCCGCCTTCCACAAGGAAGTCGTCGGCATGCCGGCCAAGCAGGGCCTGGAGCGCCGGCTCCAGCTGGTGGAGGAGGCGGAGCCCACCCTCGCCAAGGTCCGCGAGGCCGCCTACACCGCGGCGATGGACCCGGTGCGGACCGAAGAGGGCTACGTCGCCGTCGAGCACCTGCTCATGGAGTTCTCCAACGAGCTGGGTCTGGGCACCGGGAACATCACCGCCTACGGCCGTACGGTCTACGCGATCGCCCTGGCCAAGGGCGCCGAGTCGCTCCAGCGCTCCATCGGCATGCACCTGCTGGTGCGGCCGAGCCCCGACGAGAAGATCCGCGCCCAGCAGATCACCGCCTTCACCTCCTACGCCTACCTCGAGCGGGTCGCGCTCCAGGAGTACATCTCCGGCGGCACCACCGAGGACGCCGCGCGGCTGACCTCGGTCATGAAGGAGAAGCAGGCCGAGGGCGAGAAGCAGGCCGCCGACGCCAAGGCCAGGGCCGACGCCGCGGGCCAGGACTTCGTGGCCCCGCCGTCCATGGAGGACATGATCACGGCGATCGGCAGCGGCAGGAGCCCCGCCCAGCTCGCCGAGTCGGGCGTCACGGCGAAGGCGTGGATGACGGCCGCGACGCTGAAGTTCGAGGGCTACAGCGAGATCGAGAAGGCACTCATCGACCGCGCGGTGACCGACGCCGGGCAGATCGCCTCCGATGCCCAGCAGGACGCCGTCGTCAACGGCGGCATCGTCATCATCGCCCTGCTCACAGCCTTCATCATCGCCTCACTCATGGCCCGCCAGATGAGCCAGGCCATGCGCCA
Organism: Streptomyces sp. NPDC030143; assembly: GCF_055573695.1. Lineage (NCBI taxonomy): Bacteria > Bacillati > Actinomycetota > Actinomycetes > Kitasatosporales > Streptomycetaceae > Streptomyces > Streptomyces sp. NPDC030143. The sequence goes on along the minus strand of NZ_JBVIAY010000016.1, from coordinate 78,325 downwards.
GCTGCGCAACGCCGCCTTCGGCATCGCCGAGCAGCGCCTGCCGATGCTGGTCGACCAGCTCTCGCGCACCGACCCCGGCCGCGTCGACACCCGTGTCCAGGCCATCCCGATCACCACCACCGACGAGATCGGCGAGGTCGCCCGCGCCTTCGACCAGGTCCACCGCGAGGCGGTCCGACTGGCCGCCGAGCAGGCCCTGCTGCGGGGCAACATCAACGCGATCTTCACCAACCTGTCGCGCCGCAACCAGTCGCTGATCGAGGGTCAGCTGACCCTGATCACCGACCTGGAGAACAACGAGGCCGACCCGGATCAGCTGGAGAACCTCTTCCGCCTGGACCACCTCGCGACCCGTATGCGCCGCAACGGCGAGAACCTCCTGGTCCTCGCCGGCGAGGAGCCCGGCCGCCGCTGGGACCAGCCGGTCCCGCTGGTCGACGTGCTGCGCGCCGCCTCCTCCGAGGTGGAGCAGTACGAGCGCATCGAGCTCTCCGGCGTCCCGGAGGCCGAGATCCACGGCCGTGCCGTGACCGACCTCGTGCACCTGCTCGCCGAGCTGCTGGAGAACGCCACCACGTTCTCCTCCCCGCAGACCAAGGTCCGCGTCACCGCGACCCGTCTGCCCGACGGCCGCGTCATGATCGAGATCCACGACAAGGGCATCGGCCTGACGGCCGAGGACTTCGCGGACATCAACCACAAGCTGGCCAACCCGCCGACCGTGGACGCCGCGATCTCCCAGCGCATGGGCCTCTTCGTGGTCGGCCGGCTGTCCGACCGGCACGGCATCCGCGTCCAGCTGCGTCCCTCGGGCGAGCAGGCCGGCACCACCTCGCTGGTCATGCTGCCGGACGCGATCACGCACGGCGGCGGCGGCGAGCAGACCACGGGCGGCGACGAGTTCACCGTCTCGCAGATCATCCCGGAGCAGCAGTACCAGGGTGAGGACTTCACCCAGCTCCCGCCGATGCGCACCGCGGCCGAGCTCGGCTTCGACGACAGCCGCTACTCCGAGGTCCCCGACGACCTGCGCGATCTGGACCCGGTGGGCCGTTCCCTGATGCGCGAGGAGCGCAGGGCGGCGCTGGAGGCCCAGTCGAACGGCCAGCCCGGCCAGCCGCAACAGCAGCAGCCGGCCGAGACCCAGGCGTTCGCCGACGGCTTCGACCAGACGCAGCAGCAGTCGGCGTACGACGCCTCCCGGAACGGCTACCCCGGCGCCCAGAACGGCTACGACTCCGGCACGACGGCCTTCCCTGAGCAGTCCACCGGCTACGACCGGCAGACGGCGTACGACGAGCAGCAGCGTCCGGCGTACGAGGACCCGTACACGACGTCGAACAACGGTCTGCCGCAGGCGGACGGCTTCTCCCCGAACGGCTCCCTGCCGCACCGCGACACCTTCGGGTCGAACGGCGGCTACCCGGACCCCGCGTATGCGGAGCCGGTCCAGGAGGAGCGCGCGCCGTCCCAGCCGTCCGCGCCGCAGGGCTTCCCCTCCTACGACGGGCAGTCCTACCAGGACGACTGGCCGCAGCAGAACGGCTACCACAACGGCTACCCGGACCAGTACGCTCCGGAAGCGGAATCCGCGCAGGCCGCTGACGCGAGCGACCAGGACCGCGTAGGCTTCGACCGTCCGGGACCGGCCGACGCCGCCGTCCACGAGCTGACCGACGCCGGGCTCCCCCGTCGCGGATCCCCCGCAGCGAGCGGTTCGAACGGCTCGCGGCCCGCGAACCAGGAAGCGCCGGCTCCCGCTTCGGAGGGCAACGGCGACAGCTGGCGCTCGGCGAACGACGAGCGCTGGCAGCAGGCCGCACAGCTCCGGAAGCCCAAGGCGGGCGGGGTCACCTCCTCCGGCCTGCCGCGGCGGGTACCCAAGGCCAACCTGGTCGAGGGAGCCGCCGAGACCACCCCCCAGGGAGGTCCACAGATCTCCCGCGCCCCGGAGGACGTGCGAGGCAGGTTGAGCAACCTGCGTCGCGGTGTCCAGCGCGGACGCAACGCAGGCAGTGAAACGAACGGCCAGGGCTTCGGTCCTGACAGCACCTACAACCAGGAGCGTTAGTGTGAGCCCGATGAGCCAGGCGGCACAGAACCTGAACTGGTTGATCACCAACTTCGTGGACAACACCCCGGGGGTGTCCCACACGGTGGTGGTCTCCGCCGACGGACTCCTTCTGGCGATGTCCGAAGGCTTCCCCCGCGACCGCGCCGACCAGCTCGCGGCCGTCGCCTCCGGTCTGACGTCACTGACGGCAGGCGCCTCCCGGATCTTCGAGGGAGGCAGCGTGAACCAGACGGTTGTGGAGATGGAACGGGGCTTCCTCTTCATCATGTCCATCTCCGACGGTTCGTCGCTCGCGGTCCTCGCGCACCCGGAGGCGGACATCGGCCTCATCGGGTACGAGATGGCCCTTCTGGTGGACCGTGCCGGTACGGTCCTGACGCCCGACCTTCGTGCGGAGCTCCAAGGGAGCCTGCTCAACTGACAGACGGACGGTGCGTTTTGGCGTCCCGAGGCCGTAGTGTTTCGGGACGCGGCTTCCACGTGATGGGTGCCAGGCACAGTCGGAGGAGGAGAGAAAGTGGCAACACCCCCAGGCGGTTCCAATTCGGGTAACTGGTCGTACGGCCCTGCCCAGGGCGCGGGCGACGGTTCCCAGAACGCGAACCGTTACAACTTCCCCTCCGCTCCGAGCCAGCAGCGTCAGCCGTACGCGCCGCCGCAGGGTCCGCAGGGGCCCGGCCAGTCGCCGTACGACCAGCCGCATGCGCCGCGCATCCAGCCCGTGCAGCCGCAGCGCCGCACCCCCGAGCCGGCGCCCGCCGGGGCGTCGAACAACCCGTTGGTGCGTCCGTACGCCATGACCGGTGGCCGGACCCGCCCGCGGTACCAGCTCGCCATCGAGGCGCTGGTGCACACCACTGCGCAGCCGCACCAGATGCAGGGCCAGTTGCCCGAGCATCAGCGGATCTGCAACCTCTGCCGAGAGATCAAGTCGGTCGCCGAGATCTCGGCGCTCCTGACCATCCCCCTCGGCGTGGCCAGGATCCTCGTCGCCGACTTGGCGGAGGCGGGACTGGTCGCCATCCATCAGCCCGGCGGCGACGAGAGCGCCGGCGGCCAGCCAGACGTGACACTGCTCGAAAGGGTGCTCAGTGGACTTCGCAAGCTCTAGCGGCGGTCCTTCCCGCTCCACCACCTCGGCGAAGATCGTGGTGGCGGGTGGCTTCGGCGTGGGCAAGACCACGTTCGTCGGGGCCGTCTCGGAGATCAACCCGCTGCGTACCGAGGCCGTCATGACGTCTGCTTCGGCAGGCATCGACGACCTCACCCACACCGGGGACAAGACCACCACCACGGTGGCCATGGACTTCGGCCGCATCACCCTGGACCAGGACCTGATCCTCTACCTGTTCGGTACGCCCGGCCAGGACCGCTTCTGGTTCATGTGGGACGACCTGGTGCGCGGCGCCATCGGCGCGATCGTCCTGGTGGACACCCGCCGGCTCGCCGACTGCTTCCCCGCGGTCGACTACTTCGAGAACTCCGGCCTGCCCTTCGTGATCGCCCTCAACGGCTTCGACGGCAACCAGCCGTACAACCCCGACGAGGTGCGCGAGGCCCTCCAGATCGGCCCCGACACCCCGATCATCACGACGGACGCCCGCCACCGCGCGGACGCCAAGTCGGCGCTGATCACGCTGGTGGAGCACGCGCTGATGGCGCGTCTGCGGTAGGGACCCACGGAAACGGCCCCTGTACCTCCCTCGGGAGGTACAGGGGCCGTTTCCCGTTGTGCGCTCGCAGGGGCCCGGCCACCGGAGTCCGACGGGGCGCGGACGGCGCTCCGCGCGGGACGGGCCGGTGGCTCCCCGGGCGTCGATCGGCTCCGCCTCGTCCGCCGGATCGCCGGTACGCCCGCGTGTGCCCCGTGGCGGTGGCCGGGCCCCATCCGCACGCGCGAAGGCCCCGGCCGCCTGGGGGCGGTCGGGGCCCGGGGTGTCGCGGGTCAGCGCCAGCTGTGCGGGGCGCGGAAGCCGCCCTCGCGTTCCAGGCGGCGCCAGCCGGCCTTGAGGCGGCCGCGGTGGGCCGTGGGTTCGGAGGGGCGGGCCGCGGCGCGGGCCAGCAGGATCGCCGTGATGGCGGCGACCTCCTCGGGCTCGGCGTGGCCCTTCTCGACGCGGATGTCAGGCGTGTCCATGGCGTTCAGTCTCCGTGAGAGAGGTTTCCGCTGGGGTGTCGCGGAAGGTCCGCTGGGTTACTGCGGGGGGTTGCCGTGTTTGCGCGAGGGCAGGTCGGCGTGCTTGGTGTGCAGCATCGCCAGGGACCTGATGAGAACCTCGCGGGTCTCGGCGGGGTCGATGACGTCGTCGACCAGACCGCGCTCGGCTGCGTAGTACGGGTGCATCAGCTCGGACTTGTACTCCTTGACCATGCGGGCCCGCATGGCCTCGGGGTCCTCGGCCTCGGCGATCTGACGGCGGAAGATGACGTTGGCGGCGCCCTCGGCGCCCATCACGGCGATCTCGTTCGTCGGCCAGGCGTAGGTGAGGTCCGCGCCGATGGACTGGCTGTCCATGACGATGTAGGCACCGCCGTAGGCCTTGCGCAGGATCAGGGAGATGCGGGGCACGGTCGCGTTGCAGTAGGCGTAGAGGAGCTTCGCGCCGTGGCGGATGATTCCACCGTGCTCCTGGTCGACGCCGGGCAGGAAGCCGGGGACGTCCAGAAGAGTGATGATCGGGATGTTGAAGGCGTCGCACATCTGCACGAAGCGCGCGGCCTTCTCGCTCGCCTCGATGTCCAGCACACCGGCCAGCGTCTGCGGCTGGTTGGCGATGATGCCGACGACCTGGCCGTCCAGCCGGGCCAGCGCGCAGATGATGTTGCGGGCCCAGCGCTCGTGGACCTCCAGGTACTCGCCGTCGTCGACGAGCTCCTCGATCACCTTGGTCATGTCGTACGGACGGTTGCCGTCCGCCGGGACCAGGTCGAGCAGGACGTCGCTGCGGCGGTCGGCCGGGTCGGCGCACTCGACGCGCGGCGGGTTCTCGCGGTTGTTCTGCGGCAGGAGGGACAGCAGGTAGCGGACCTCCGCGATGCAGGTCTCCTCGTCGTCGTACGCGAAGTGGCAGACACCGCTCGTCTCGGCGTGCACGTCCGCGCCGCCGAGGCCGTTCTGGGTGATCTCCTCACCGGTGACGGCCTTGACGACGTCCGGGCCGGTGATGAACATCTGCGAGGTCTCGCGGACCATGAAGACGAAGTCGGTGAGGGCGGGGCTGTAGGCCGCGCCGCCCGCGCACGGGCCGAGCATCACCGAGATCTGCGGGATGACGCCGGAGGCCTTGGTGTTGCGCTGGAAGATGCCGCCGTAGCCGGCGAGCGCGGAGACGCCCTCCTGGATACGGGCGCCGGCGCCGTCGTTGAGCGACACCAGCGGGGCTCCGGCCGCGATGGCCATGTCCATGATCTTGTGGATCTTGGTGGCGTGGGCCTCACCCAGCGCGCCGCCGAAGATGCGGAAGTCATGGGCGTAGACGAAGACCGTACGGCCCTCCACCGTGCCCCAGCCGGTGATGACACCGTCGGTGTACGGCTTCCTGGCCTCCAGGCCGAACCCGGTCGCCCGGTGCCGGCGCAGCTGCTCGACCTCCTGGAAGGACCCCGCGTCGAGCAACAGCTCGATGCGCTCCCGCGCGGTCAGCTTGCCCTTGGCGTGCTGCGCCTGGGTCGCCTTCTCGCTCGGCCCGGCCAGCGCCTGCGCCCGGATTCCGTGCAGCTCGGCGACGCGGCCCCGCGCGTCCGCGGGCTCCTCGGTCGCCCCGTCGGTCGGTTCGCCCGTCGCTTCTTCCAAAACGGTCATGTAGCGACCTTACGAAGAGCACCAAGCAAAGCGAGACGTCGACTCCGTACAGTCTCCGACGCGTTTTCCTGGTACCACTGAACAGAACCCGGGGGGCGTGCAGGCGTTCCGACTGCTCAGAGGGCTTCGCGGTTGTCGGGGTCGTACAAAGAGGAGGGGGAGAGCCACGACACATTCAGCGGTGGGGCGGCTGCTCCGGTGGGGTGACGAGGGGGAGCGTAGCGCGCCACCGGCCGATGAAGTTGAAACTTGAACAGAATGGGTCTACGGTAGGTCCTGTCGAGTTCGTTGAACGTTCAACTTAAAGTTCAAGTTCAAGTTCGACGGTACGCCCGCTTCGTCCCCCAAGGAGCACGTCATGGTCCTCTTCGGCCGCAGGAACACCGAGTCCACCGACACCACCACCGACGCCACCGCCCCCGCCGTGAGCCCGGAGCTCGCCTCCCTGACCGGCGACTACACGATCGACCCGGCGCACTCGACGTTCGGCTTCGTCGCCCGGCACGCGATGGTCACGAACGTCAAGGGCAAGTTCAACGACTTCGTCGGCTCGCTCCACCTGGACGGCGCCGACCCGACGAAGTCCACCGCCTCCATCGACGTCAAGATGGACAGCGTCGACACCGGGTCCGCCGACCGCGACGGGCACCTGAAGAGCGCCGACTTCTTCCGGATCGAGGAGTTCCCGACGATGACGTTCCGCTCCACCTCGGCGCGGGCGCTCGGCGGTGACGACTACCGCATAACCGGCGACCTGACCATCCTCGGCGTCACCCGGCCGCTCACGATCGACCTGGAGTTCAACGGCTCCGCCAAGGACCCGTTCGGCAACGAGCGCGTCGGCTTCGAGGGCAAGGCGGAGATCCTGCGCTCCGAGTGGGGTCTGACCTGGAACGCGGCGCTGGAGACGGGCGGTGTCCTGGTCTCCGACAAGATCAAGCTGAACTTCGACATCTCGGCGATCCGGAACGCCTGACGTCGGCCGACGCCGGCTCCCCCGAGCGCGCCCGCCCTCTACACCCCCGGGAGGGCGGGCGCTCGGCGTTCCGTCCCGGCCGCCGCTGCGCGACGCCGTCGGACGTCGGTCGTTCATCAGGGCGCCCCCGCCGACCCGCGGCCGGGGACACCCCGACGCAGGAGGCGCCGTGAGCACCAGGACCGGACCGCAGCACTACCCGGGCGCGAACCGCGACCACTGGTACCAGGACGACTACGGCGGCGACCGCATGGAGGTCAACGTCGTCGTCCTGCACACCACGGAGGGCCGCTCCCTCCCCGACTACCGGGGCGGGTCCGCCGCCCCCAACCTGACGGCGGTGCCGGATCTCGCCGCCAAGAAGCTGAAGTGGTACCAGCACTTCGACATCGACATCTCCTCCCGCGCCCTGATCAACCGGCCCGGCGGTGTGGAGACCAACACGCTGAACGTCTGCCAGGCGGAGCTGGTCGGCACCTGCGACCCCGAGCTGCACACCAAGTGGCGCACGAGCGGCCAGGCCCACGTCTACTGGCCCCAGGCCCCTGACTGGGCGCTGGCCGGCGTGGCCCGCTTCCTGGCCTGGATGCACGCGCACCACGGCGTCCCGCTGCGCGGACCCGCCCTGTGGCCCGCCTACCCCGGCTCGGCCGGGAACGCGGGCGGCCAGCGGATGAGCGCCTCCCGGTGGAACGCCTTCAAGGGCGTGTGCGGGCACATGCACGTCCCGGAGAACGCGCACGGGGACCCGGGGGCGATCGACTTCGAGCGGCTGCTGGCACTGGCGAAGGGCTGAGGGGCCTGGCACTGTGCCCGCCTGGGCCGCGGCCTGATCAGGCGCTCATAGGGCAAGGGCCCCGAGAGGCGGCCGCGACGGCGGCCCGGGGGCGGGAGCCGGGGGGCAGGGTGGCGGCGGTCTCCACGGTGCCGGCGAGCACGGCCCGTTCGGCGGGCACGGCGTCTTCTCGGCCCGTGGAACACGATGGACACCGCTCCCCGCCCCGCGCATGATCGTCCGCATGATCCGAGCCGCGACCCCGGACGACGTCCCCGAGATCCGGGCGATGATCCGTGAACTCGCCGCCTACGAGAAGGCCGTCGAGCAGGCGCGGGCGACGCTGGAGCAGCTCCGGGAGGCGCTGTTCGGGGAGCACCCGGCGGCACACGTGCTGATCGCCGAGGACGACGAGAGCGGGGAGAGCGTGGGATTCGCGCTGTGGTTCCCCCGGTTCTCCACCTGGACCGGCACCCGGGGCATGCACCTGGAGGACCTGTACGTCCGCCCGCACGCCCGGGGCGCGGGGCACGGGAAGGCGCTGCTCGCCGCACTGGCCGCGATCTGCACGCGGCGCGGCTGGGAGCGGTTCGAGTGGTGGGTCCTGGCCTGGAACCGGCCGACGATCGACTTCTACAGGTCGCTCGGGGTGGAGCTGCTGGAGGAGTGGACGGTGTGCCGGCTCAGCGGCGGGCCGCTGGAGGACCTCGCCGCACAGGCGCCCTCGCGGCCCCTTGGCTGAATCGGCCCCCTTGTGTGAAGGCTTGCGGACTTCTCATAATCCAGCAACAGATTTGACCTGCCCATGCCAGCCAATGGGCGTTCTTTTGCTGCCGCTGTTGTCATGCGCGCGTCATTTCCGTGTCCTGGTCCCACCCCGGCTCCCCGTCCCCAGGTCAGCCCCCCACGGAAGGCATCACCTTGAAGAGACTCCTCACGGCGCTCAAGAGATTCGCGGTCGTCGGTGCGGCCGCCCTCGCGATCGTCAGCCTTCAGCCCCTCTCGTCCGCACAGGCCGCCCCCTCGCCCGTCGTCGGCGGAACCACCGCCGCGCAGGGCGAGTTCCCGTTCATGGTCCGGCTCTCCATGGGCTGCGGCGGCGCCCTGTACACCCAGCAGATCGTGCTCACGGCCGCCCACTGCGTGGGCGCCACCGGCCGCAACACCAGCATCACGGCCACCGCCGGTGTCGTGGACCTCCAGTCCACCTCCGGCCGCGTCCAGGTGCGCTCCACGTACGTGTACCGGGCCCCCGGATACAACGGCGACGGCAAGGACTGGGCGCTCATCAAGCTCGCGCAGCCCATCAACCTGCCGACGCTGAAGATCGCGACGAACACGCAGTACAACACCGGCACCTTCACCGTCGCCGGCTGGGGGGCGGCCCGCGAGGGCGGTGCGCAGCAGCGCTACCTGCTCAAGGCCACGGTGCCGTTCGTCAGCGACGCCACCTGCCGCTCGTACAGCGGCTACAGCGGTCTGATCGCCAGTGAGGAGATCTGCGCCGGGTACACGGCCGGCGGGGTCGACACCTGCCAGGGCGACTCCGGTGGCCCGATGTTCCGCCGTGACGCGAGCAACGCCTGGATCCAGGTCGGCATCGTCAGCTGGGGCATCGGCTGCGCCCGGCCGAACGCGCCCGGCGTCTACACCGAGGTCTCCACGTTCGCCTCGGCCATCGCCTCGGCCGCGGCCTCCCTCTGACGTTCTCCACCCCGGCATCGGGGGGACGACGACGTCCACGGGCCCGGCGCGTTCTGCGCCGGGCCCGTGCCCTTGTCCGCGCCGGCCGGCCGGACGACGTCGTCAGAAGCCTCCGCCGAAGTCGCCGCCGCCCCCGAAGTCCCCTCCCCCGCCGCCGAAGTCGCCGAAGCTCCCGGTGTCGAAGTCCGCGCCGGAGACGTCGCCTCCCTCGTAACCGCCGCCGAAGTCGCCGTAGCCGTCGCCGTAGTCGGCCGCGTAGGTCGGGGTGGCCATCATGCCGCCGAGCATGGTGCCGACGAGCAGCCCGGGCAGGATGCCGCCGCCGAAGTAGCCGCCCGCCCACGGACCGTAGGCCGGGCCGGCCTCCCAGTACGGGCGGCGGCCGTAGTCGGTGTCGACCTCGCGGGCGACGGGGTCGCGGCCGTCGGCCAGGCGGGTGCGGTCCGCCGCGCACACCGGCACCTCGCGCGGGGCACCGCCGGGCGGGATCCAGGCGGCGTCGGCCACGGAGGGACCGTGGCGAGGATCGAAGAAGCAGGGCGGCCGACGCTCGGGCAGCGGGGTGCCCGACCTGCGGGCGGCGAGCACGGCCAGGGAGAACCGGCCGTCCTCCAGGGCCTGGCTGACGGCCCGCACGTCCTCCGGTCTCGTCGCGGCCGCCATGAGCGACTTGGCCTGTTCGTAGGAGTCGAGGGCGCGTTCGTAGTCGGCGCGCATCGCGTCGTCGGCACTGGCCTCCGCGGGGTGGAAGTCGAGACGGTCGAGTTCCTCGCCGAACGCCGTGATGTCCTCGTCGACGACGACCCGCAGCTTCTCCAGCGCCGCCCGCCGCTCCTGCGCGTGCTGCCTGCGGTTGCGGCGGACGAGGGTGTACGCGCCGGCACTGCCCGCCACCAGGACCGCGCCGGCGGCGATCAGCGCGGAGGTCGAGACTCCGCCCCCGCCGTCCGAGGAGCTCCAGCTCGCGGGGGCGGAGCCGCCCATGTTGGCCAGGGCGCGGTCGGTGAAGTCGTCGAGCTGGGCGGCGACGTCGGTCTCGCCCCGCACACTGCCGACGAGGTTGCGCACGGCCGCGTCCGGCAGGACCGACGGGTCCGCGCGGGCGTCGAAGCGGTCACCGAGCCGGATCGCGTACAGACCGGTCACGCCGGCGGCGGTGCGCAGGTCGGTGAAGAGGTTCTGGGTCGGGTGGTCCGCCGGGAGGACCGCCACGAACACGGGTTTGTCGGCTCCCTCGATCTTCTTCTGCAGCGCGCCGGCGTCCGCCGGGGAGAACTCGGCGGACATCTCCGGGTCGACGTAGACCGGGCCCTCGCGCAGGGCCTCGGCGATGGTCGACACGCTGCTGTCCGCGGACGCACGCGAGGCGCCCGCCGACAACAGCGTCAGGGCGGCGAGAGCCAGTGCGACGAGCAGTCCGGCGAAGCCTCGGGCCGATGGTGCGACCTTCATATATAGAAACTACCCGAACCGGGACTAAATAGGGCATCCCGGGGTGGGTTCCGGGCCCCAAAAGAAGAAGGCAAGGAGATCACTCACTCCTTGCCACTCTCAACGTATAGCGCACCGGGGGGCTTGCGGCAAGGCCCCGGTAGTGGCGCAGAATCACCGGCCTGAGAGCTCCGGGCAGATAGGGGAGGCCGAACGGCTCGCGGCGTCCGGTGCGTGCGGTCGCAAGGCAACGAAAGCTCCTCGTGGCGGCGCCACCAGGGGCTTACGGCAACACGGCGAGCATGCGTGCCGGGCGTAGTGAGCCGGAGTCCCCTTGTGCAGGGAGCTCTGAGCCGAGTGGCGCGAGAGAAGCGCGAGAGAAGTGGGGGTTGTGATGATCGACGTGATCGTCGTCGGAGGCGGGCCGACCGGGTTGATGCTGGCCGCCGAGCTGCGGCTGCAGGGGGTGCGCACGCTCGTGCTGGAGAAGGAGGCGGAGCCGACCCGGCAGTCCCGTTCGCGCGGGCTGCACGCGCGCAGCGTCGAGGTGATGGACCAGCGCGGTCTGCTGGACCGGTTCCTCGCGCACGGCGAGCGGTTCACGGTCGGCGGTTTCTTCGCCGGCATCGACAAGCCGTGGCCCGAGCGGCTGGACTCCGCGCACGCGTACGTCCTCGCCGTCCCGCAGACCGTCACCGAGCGCCTGCTGGCCGAACGCGCCGTCGAGCTCGGCACCGAGATATGGCGCGGCTGCGAGCTGGTCGGGCTGAGCCAGGACGAGGACGGGGTGACCGCCGAGCTGGCCGACGGCACGCGGCTGCGCTCGCGCTACCTCGTCGGCTGCGACGGCGGCCGCAGCACGGTGCGCAGGCTGCTGGGCGTCGGCTTCCCCGGCGAGCCCTCCCGGGTCGAGACGCTGCTGGGCGAGATGGAGGTCGGCGTGCCGCACGAGACGCTGGCCGCCGTGACGGCCGACGTCCGCAGGACCCAGCTCCGGTTCGGCGTCATCCCCCTCGGGGAGGGCGTGTACCGCGTCGTCGTGCCCGCCGAGGGGGTGACCGAGGACCGCACGGTCCCGCCGACGCTGGAGGAGTTCCGGCAACGGCTGCGGGCGATCGCCGGCACCGACTTCGGCGTGCACTCCCCGCGCTGGCTGTCGCGGTTCGGCGACGCCACCCGGCTCGCCGATCGGTACCGCGTCGGCCGGACGCTGCTGGTCGGCGACGCGGCCCACATCCACCCGCCGACCGGCGGACAGGGGCTCAACCTCGGTATCCAGGACGCCTTCAACCTCGGCTGGAAGCTGGCCGCCGAGGTGAACGGCTGGGCACCGGAGGGACTGCTGGACAGCTACCACACCGAACGGCGCCCGGTGGCCGCCGACGTCCTGGACAACACGCGGGCGCAGATGCAGCTGCTGTCCCCCGAGCCGGGCCCCCGGGCGGTGCGCGGGCTGCTGGCGGAGCTGATGGAGTTCGAGGAGGTGAACCGGTACCTGATCGAGAAGATCACCGCGATCGGGGTCCGCTACGACGTCGGCGAGGGCCACGAGCTGCTCGGCCGGCGGCTGCGGGACGTGGGGCTCAAGCAGGGGCGCCTCTACGGGCTGATGCACGCCGGCCGCGGGCTGCTGCTCGACCAGACCGGCCGGCTCTCGGCGGCGGGCTGGACGGACCGGGTCGACCACGTCGTCGACGTCAGCGAGGAACTGGACGCCCCCGCGATCCTGCTGCGTCCCGACGGCCACGTGGTCTGGGCCGGCGAGAACCAGCACGAACTGATCGACCGACTGGGTCAGTGGTTCGGAACGGCGTCCGGGTGAGCGCGGGGCGGGGCGAACCCGCCCGGGGTCCGGCAGACAGGACCACCCTCCGGACGGACCGGCCCGGCTGCGAGGCGGACGCCGGTCCGAAGCCGCCGGGCGACGCGGACACCGGTCCGGATCCGCTAGGCGACGCGGACACCGGTCCGGAGCCGCCGGACGAGGGGGACGCCGGTCCGGAGCCGCCGGGCGACGCGGACGCCGGTCCGGAGCCGCCGGGCGAGGGGGACGCCGGTCCGGGACCTGCCGGCTCCCGGGCCGGGACCCGGCAAGCCCGGCGTCGAGCCCCCAGGCCCGGCAGCCGGGACTGACTCCTGCCCGGGACCCGACGGGCGGGCGGACCGCGGGCCGCGGGCGGACCGTCGCCCGCCCGCGGCACAAGTCACCCCCGAGAAGACCCCCGCCCGCGGCACAGGTCACTCCGGGAGGCTCCGCGCCCTGGGGCGGGTTACTCCGGGAGGGTCCGCGCCCTGGGGCGGGTTACTCCGCCGGGGTCACTCCCGCGCGCAGGAGGCCGTAGGCGTAGGCGTCTTCCAGAGCCTGCCAGGAGGCCGCGATGACGTTCTCCGCGACGCCGACCGTCGACCACTCGCCGGCGCCGTCGGTCGTGGAGATCAGGACACGGGTGGTGGACTGCGTACCGTGGACGCCCTCCAGGATGCGGACCTTGTAGTCGACCAGGTCCAGCTTGGCCAGTTGGGGGTAGATCTTCTCGAGGCCGACGCGCAGGGCGCGGTCGAGGGCGTTGACCGGGCCGTTGCCCTCGGCCGTGGCGACGATGCGCTCGCCCTTGGCCCAGAGCTTGACCGTGGCCTCGTTGGCGTGGGTGCCGTCGGGGCGGTCCTCGACGATGGCGCGCCAGGACTCGACCTCGAAGTACGTGAGGGGCCTGCCCTCGACCTCCGCGCGCAGGAGGAGTTCGAAGCTCGCGTCGGCCGCCTCGTAGGTGTAGCCCTTGAGTTCGCGTTCCTTGACGCGCTCGACGACGCGGCCGACCAGTTCGCGGTCGCCGCCGAGGTCGACGCCGAGTTCCTTGCCCTTCAGCTCGACCGAGGCGCGGCCGGCCATGTCGGAGACCAGCATCCGCATGGTGTTGCCGACCAGCTCGGGGTCGATGTGCTGGTACAGGTCCGGGTCGACCTTGATGGCGGAGGCGTGCAGGCCCGCCTTGTGCGCGAAGGCCGAGACGCCCACGTACGGCTGGTGGGTGGAGGGGGTGAGGTTGACGACCTCGGCGATGGCGTGGGAGATGCGGGTCATCTCGCGCAGGCGGCCGTCGGGAAGGACCTTCTTGCCGTACTTCAGTTCCAGGGCGGCGACGACCGGGAAGAGGTTGGCGTTGCCGACGCGCTCGCCGTAGCCGTTCGCCGTGCACTGGACGTGTGTCGCGCCCGCGTCCACCGCGGCGAGGGTGTTGGCGACAGCGCATCCGGTGTCGTCCTGGGCGTGGATGCCGAGGCGGGCGCCGGTGTCGGCCAGGACCGTGGAGACGACGGCCTGGATCTGCGCGGGGAGCATGCCGCCGTTGGTGTCGCAGAGGATGACGACGTCCGCGCCGGCTTCGGAGGCCGTGCGCACGACCGCCTTGGCGTACTCGGGGTCGGCGCGGTAGCCGTCGAAGAAGTGCTCGCAGTCGACGAAGACGCGGCGGCCCTGCTCCTTCAGGTGGGAGACGGTGTCGCGGACCATCTCCAGGTTCTCGTCCAGCGTGGTGCGCAGGGCGAGTTCGACGTGCCGGTCGTGGGACTTGGCGACGAGCGTGATGACGGGGGCGCCCGAGTCCAGGAGCGCCTTGACCTGCGGGTCGTCGGCGGCCCGGCCGCCCGCGCGGCGGGTGGCGCCGAAGGCGACGAGCTGGGCGTGCTGGAAGTCGATCTCCTGCCGGGCGCGGGCGAAGAACTCGGTGTCGCGGGGGTTGGCGCCGGGCCAGCCGCCCTCGATGAAGCCGACGCCGAAGTCGTCCAGGTGCCGTGCGATCGCGAGCTTGTCGGCGACCGTGAGGTTGATGCCCTCGCGCTGGGCGCCGTCGCGCAGAGTGGTGTCGAAGACGTGGAACGAGTCGTCGAGCTCGTTGGTTGCCGTCTCGGTCATGGTCTCAAGGCTCCTGTTGTGGATCTTCGGTCTTTACCGGAATGACCGGCTCCACCGTTCCTCCATGGTCCCTCGCGCTCTCGCTCCCGGATGCGGGTGGTCCAGGAAAACGAAAAACCTCTCGCGGGTGCGAGAGGTCTGCGCGCGGGTCGAGGACGACGGTGGCCACCCGTACCTGGTCGTACGTGGCGGTCACTGCGGACCGGCGCGCCTGCTGCCAATAATCGTGGCGAACGAGAGCACGGGGGCAGTCTGGCACAAGCCGCACCGGTGCTCACCGCGTGTCTCAGGATGCGGGAACGCTCCCGGCGGGATCAGGCGTCCGCGCGCGGCGTCCGGTCGACGAACTCCCGCACGCGGCCGAGGACCTGCTCCCGGTCCGCGCCCGCAGGCCGATCGCCACATGGATGGAGAAACCGTCGAGCAGCGCCCGCAGCCGGGTGGCGGACCGGTCGGGGTCGACGGCGCGGAACTCCCCCCGCGACACGCCTTCGGGGAGCAGCGCCACCAGGTCGCGGTGCCAGGCTGCCCCTCTCACCGGGCGGGGCGGACTGCGGGTTTCCCGCTGCCGGACGCGGCGGACGTACCGGCTGTCGGACGCGGCGGGTGACCCGACGTGGCTGCTGCGAGCCCGGCCCCGTCCCGGCGCAACCGGACACCGGACGGGCTGAGCCCGTCCGGTGTCCGGTGAGGAGGTGGCCGGCGGCCCGAGGGCGGCGCCCCCCGGGCCCGGTGAGCCCGAGGGAGGTCAGCCCAGCTGGTGCATCCAGCCGTGCTTGTCCTGGGTGGTGCCCCGCTGGATGTCCAGCAGCGCCTCGCGCAGCTTCATCGTGACCTTGCCGGGCTCGCCGCCCGACTGGTGCCACTCGGCCCCGGTGCGCTTGACCGTGCCGACGGGCGTGATGACGGCGGCCGTGCCGCAGGCGAAGACCTCGGTGAGGGTGCCGTTCTCCGAGTCGCGCTGCCACTGGTCGATGGAGACGCGGCCCTCCTCCGCCTCGTACCCGAGGTCCCGGGCGACCGTGAGGAGGCTGTCACGGGTGACGCCCTCCAGGATGGAACCGGTGAGCGACGGCGTGACGATCCTGTCGCCGTACACGAAGTACAGGTTCATGCCGCCGAGTTCCTCGACCCACCGGTGCTCGACCGCGTCGAGGTAGCAGACCTGCGCGCAGCCCTGGGCGGCGGCCTCGGCCTGGGCGAGGAGGGAGGCGGCGTAGTTGCCGCCGGTCTTGGCGTCGCCCATGCCGCCGGGGACCGCGCGGACGTGGTCCTCGGAGACCCAGATCGAGACCGGCTTCACACCGCCCGGGAAGTAGGCGCCGGCCGGCGAGGCGATGACGAGGAAGAGGTACTCGTTGGCCGGCTTCACGCCCAGGCCGACCTCGGTCGCGATCATGAAGGGGCGCAGGTAGAGGGACTCCTCGCCGCCGTGCGCCGGCACCCACCCCTTGTCCTGCTGGACGAGGACGTCACAGGCCTCGATGAAGGTCTCCACCGGCAGTTCGGGCATCGCGAGCCGGCGGGCGGACCGCTGGAAGCGCCTGGCGTTCTGGTCCGGGCGGAAGGTGGCGACGGAGCCGTCGGGGCGACGGTAGGCCTTCAGGCCCTCGAAGATCTCCTGGGCGTAGTGCAGGACGTTCGTCGCCGGGTCGAGCGGGATCGGCGCGTACGGCACGAGCTGGCCGTCGTGCCAGCCACGCCCCTCGGTCCACTTGATCGTCACCATGTGGTCGGTGAAGTGGCGGCCGAACCCGGGGTCGGCCAGGATCGCCTCGCGCTCGGCGTCGGAGAGCGGACTGGCGGAGGGCTTGAGCTCGATCGTGGGCGTCGTCATGAGTGGGTGTCCTTCACCGGTTGTAGTGACGGGCCGCGCTCACTCCCGCACGGCCGGTGGCCAGTGCTGGGACGTCCGAGCATCCCTCAATCCGCGGCTCCGCGTTCGATTATCGCGCGGCCCGGGCGGCGGAAGGAATCGGGGTGAATGCGACCCAGGGGTTGATGGTGGCACCCGGCGAGGCATACGAGAAGCCGCCGGGTGCGGATGCGACCCGGCGGCTTCGAAGGAATTCGGCAGCGCGGCGGGTCAGCCGGCTACGCGTACGGCGAGCGCGTCGCCGATCTGCGAGGTGGAGCGGGCGGGCTGCCCGGTGCGCTCCGCGAGGTCGGCGGAGACGGCGTCCTCGATGCGGGTCGCCTCGGCGTCGTAGCCGAGGTGGCGCAGCAGCAGGGCGACGGACAGGACCGTGGCGGTGGGGTCGGCCTTGCCCTGGCCGGCGATGTCCGGGGCGGAGCCGTGCACCGGCTCGAACATCGACGGGAACTCACCGCCGGGGTTGATGTTCCCCGAGGCCGCGACGCCGATGCCGCCGGAGACGGCCGCGGCGAGGTCGGTGATGATGTCGCCGAACAGGTTGTCGGTGACGATGACGTCGAACCGCTCGGGCTGGGTGACCAGGTAGATGGTCGCCGCGTCGACGTGCATGTACTCGGTGGTGACGTCGGGGAACTCCGCGGCCACCTTGGTGAAGATGTTCGTCCACAGGTGACCGGCGAAGGTCAGCACGTTGTTCTTGTGGATCAGCGCGAGCTTCTTGCGCGGGCGGGCCTGGGCGCGGACGAAGGCGTCGCGGACCACGCGCTCGACACCGAAGGCCGTGTTGACGGAGACCTCGGTGGCGACCTCGTGCTCGGTGCCCTTGCGGATGGTGCCGCCGTTGCCGGTGTACGGGCCTTCGGTGCCCTCGCGCACGACGACGAAGTCGATCTGCGGCTCACCGGCGAGGGGCGTCGCCACGCCCGGCAGCAGCTTGCTCGGCCGCAGGTTGACGTGGTGGTCGAAGGCGAAGCGGAGCTTGAGCAGGAAGCCGCGCTCCAGGACGCCGGAGGGGACGCTCGGGTCGCCGATCGCGCCGAGCAGGATGGCGTCGTGCTGCTTCAGGGCGTCGAGGTCGGCGTCGGTGAGGGTCTCACCGGTGGCGTGGTACCGCCGGGCGCCGAAGTCGTAGTCCTTGGTCTCCAGCTTCACATCCTGCGGGAGGACGGCGGAGAGGACCTTGAGGCCTTCGGCCACGACTTCCTGCCCGATGCCGTCACCGGGGATCACTGCGAGATTGAGGCTGCGAGACATGCGCGGAACCCTACTCCTCGTCCCATGTGATGACACGGACCGTCCGCGATACGGACAGCCCGTGCCGGGGGACGGCCGTGCGCCGGGCGGGGACGGCCGTGCGGGGCGAGGCCGTTGGGGATGAGGCGGTTCGGGGTGCGGCGGGGGCCCGAAGTCCCGTTCGGAAGCCCGCGCCGCACCCCGTGCGGGTGCGGCTCCCGGACTGGGCGGCCCGACGGCCCGGTCACCCGGGGCCGACGGCCCGGCCGGCCTACAGGTGGCCGGTCTCGCCGCCGTTGTCGCGGCGGTCGAGGGCGCGCTGCAGCGCGGCGGCGGCGTTCTTGCGGTCGGACTCGCTCGTGCGGGAGGCGTGGCGGACGCGGCGGCGGACGGTCGTCTCGGCCATGGGAGATCGACTCCTTAGAGAACGCGGGGAGTACGGATGGGGGGGTGCGAGACTCCCCCACTGCCCCGAGGGCATGGGAGGTGCCGTCAGAAGGGGCGGGGAGCGGCGGGGCCGCAGGGGTTGCCTGCGCGGGCTCCGGCTCACGACCGCCGTTCGCTGGGTCGAGCGAGACGTTCGGCTCCTACAAAGCTAAGGGAGGAGGGCCTGACTGTCTCCACAATTACTCGGACTTCCTACTATCTGAGACAGCGCCCTGGGCAGCACCCCGCTGACCTGCGGTTTTATTTCCGCTCCGGGCTGGGGGAGCACCGCCCGGAAGCGCACGCGGGTGACCGGGGCCGCCGGGGTGTCCGCGGGCGCCGCGTGAGCCCCGCGGCCGGCGCCCGGCCCGTCCGGTGCCGGGGCGCGGGCGAAGGCCCGCGTGCGGGGCGGTGGGCGCGGGGCCGGTCACAGGGCGGTGACCACGGCCTCCCGGAAGCCTTCCGGGTCCTCCGCCCAGGGCAGGTGCCCGGCCTCCGGGAGGATCACCCGCCGCACGTCCGGCAGGGCCCGCTCCAGGGAGTCCACCGCCGAGCGCGGGCGGATGTCGCGTGCGCCGTCGACGACGAGCACGGGCACGTCGAGGGCCCGGCAGGCGGCGTACAGCTCGGCGGTGCCCCAGGTGCGCCTGTGTTCCTCGTTGAGGGCCTTGTTGCAGTCGGTGTTGACGGCGAACCAGGGGTCGGCCATGTCCTCGGCGTGTTCCAGGGCCCGCGCGCGGTCCTCGAACTCGACGGACCACTGGAGCACCGAGCACTCCCGGACCTGCGCCTCCGTACGGTGCGGGCGGTCCGTCAACTCCCGCCAGCGGGCGAGCCGTTCGGGACGTTCACCGAGGCGGGCGAGGAGGTTCTCCTGGTACTCGGCATGCCATGCCGCGTCCGGGCCGATACCCGTACCGCTCACATAGAGGAGGGCGCGCACCCGTCCGGGGTGGGCGAGCGCGTAGCTCAGCGCCAGCTGGGCGCCCCAGGAATGCCCGAGCAGGGCGATCCGCTCGTACCCGAAGTGGGCGCGGACGGCGTCCAGATCGGCCACGAACCGCTCGCTCGTCCAAGGGCCGGCGCACCGCTGGGAGCGTCCGCAGCCGCGCTGGTCCCAGCGGATCACCGTGGCGCGGTCGGCCAGCGACGCGGCGACGGCATCGAACATGTCCCACAGTCCCGGTCCGCCGTGACACAGCACCAGCGGCTCGCCCCGGCCCGACCGGGAGGTCCACAGCCCCACACCGTCGTCCGTGGTCACGGTCTCCATGGGTTCAGTGTGCCGAACGGGCCGGGTCCGTGACGGACCCGGCCCGTTCGGGAGGGCGGGCGTCAGCCCATGTGCGGGTACGTGTAGTCGGTCGGCGCGACCAGGGTCTCCTTGATCGCGCGGGTCAGCGTCCAGCGCGTCAGGTTCTGCGGGGCGCCGGCCTTGTCGTTGGTGCCGGAGGCACGGCCGCCGCCGAAGGGCTGCTGGCCGACGACGGCGCCGGTCGACTTGTCGTTGATGTAGAAGTTGCCGGCCGCGTAGCGCAGCTTGTCCATCGTGTACGCCGCCGCCGCGCGGTCGCCCGCGATGACCGAGCCGGTCAGCGCGTAGTCGGACACCGACTCCATCTGGGTCAGCATCTCCTCGTACCGGTCGTCCTCGTAGACGTGCACGGCGAGGATCGGGCCGAAGTACTCGGTGGTGAACACCTCGTTCTCCGGGTCGGTGCACTCGATGACGGTCGGGCGGACGAAGTAGCCCACCGAGTCGTCGTAGGAGCCGCCGGCCACGATGGTGCAGGACGGGTCGGACTCGGCGCGGTCGATGGCGGCCTTGTTCTTGGCGAAGGACCGCTCGTCGATGACGGCGCCGATGAAGTTCGACAGGTCGGTGACGTCGCCCATGGTGATGTGGTCGACCTCGGCGGCGAACTCCTCCTTGAAGCCGGAGTTCCAGATCGACGCCGGGATGTACGCCCGGGAGGTCGCGGAACACTTCTGGCCCTGGTACTCGAAGGCACCCCGGGTCAGGGCGGTCTTCAGCACGGCGCGGTCGGCGCTCGGGTGGGCGACGACGAAGTCCTTGCCGCCGGTCTCGCCGACCAGGCGCGGATAGGCGCGGTACTTCTCGATGTTGGCGCCGACCGTCTTCCACAGGTACTGGAAGGTCTTCGTCGAGCCGGTGAAGTGGATGCCGGCGAGGTCGCGGTGGTTCAGGGTCACCTCCGAGACCTCGATGCCGTCGCCGGTGACGAGGTTGATGACGCCCTTGGGCAGGCCGGCCTCCTCCAGCAGCCGCATGAGCAGGACGGCGGCGTGGGTCTGCGTCGGGGACGGCTTCCACACGACGACGTTGCCCATGAGGGCCGGGGCGGTCGGCAGGTTGCCCGCGATGGCCGTGAAGTTGAACGGCGTGATCGCGTAGACGAAGCCCTCGAGCGGGCGGTGGTCGAGGCGGTTCCACACGCCCGGGGAGTTGGCCGGGGGCTGCTCGGCCAGGATCTGGCGGGCGTAGTGGACGTTGAAGCGCCAGAAGTCGACCAGCTCGCAGGGGGTGTCGATCTCGGCCTGCTGGGCGGTCTTGGACTGGCCGAGCATGGTGGAGGCGGCCAGCGTCTCGCGCCAGGGGCCGGCCAGCAGCTCGGCGGCGCGCAGGATGATCGCGGCGCGGTCGTCGAAGGACATCGCGCGCCAGGCGGGCGCGGCGGCGAGGGCCGCGTCGACGGCGTCCCGCGCGTCCTGCTGTGTCGCGTTGGCGTAGGTGCCGAGGCGGGCCTTGTGGTTGTGCGGCTGCACGACGTCGAACCGCTCGCCGCCGCCCATCCGCCTCTCACCGCCGATGGTGCAGGGCAGGTCGATCGGGTTGTCGGCCAGCTCCTTGAGCTTGGCCTCCAGCCGGGCCCGTTCGGGCGAGCCGGGGGCGTAGCCGTGCACCGGCTCGTTGACGGGGGTGGGGACCTGGGTCACAGCGTCCATGGGTTCCGTAACTCCTTACTGAGCGGTTGCGAGCGGGGGTCGGGCTCAGCCCTTGCTGACCATCGAGCGGAGGAAGAACCGCAGGTTGGCGGGCTTCTCCGCGAGGCGGCGCATGAAGTAGCCGTACCAGTCGGTGCCGTAGGCGGTGTAGACGCGCATGCGGTGGCCCTCGGCGGCCAGGCGCAGGTGCTCCTCGCCGCGGATGCCGTACAGCATCTGGAACTCGTACTCGTCGGGTTTGCGTCCGGCGCGCCGGGCCAGCTCCTGGCCGACGGAGATCAGGCGCGGGTCGTGCGACCCGATCATCGGGTACCCCTCGCCTTCCATCAGCGTCCGCAGCACGCGGACGTACGCCTTGTCGATCTCGTGCTTCTGCTGGTACGCGACCTCGGCCGGCTCCTTGTAGGCGCCCTTCACTAGGCGCACCCGGCTGCCGTTCGCGGCGAGGCGGCGGGCGTCGGCCTCGGTGCGGAAGAGGTAGGCCTGGATGACGCAGCCGGTCTGCGGGAAGTCCTTCCGCAGCTCGTCGTGGATGGCGAACATCGAGTCGAGGGTGGTGTGGTCCTCGGCGTCGAGGGTGACGGTGGTGCCGATGGCGGCGGCGGCCTCGACGACGGGCCTGACGTTGGCCAGGGCCAGCTCGTGGCCGCCGTCCAGCGCCTGGCCGAACATCGACAGCTTGACGGACATCTCGACACGCTCGCCGAGCTCCAGTTCCGCGAGGCGGTCGGTCAGGGCGAGGTAGGCGTCCCGGGCGGCCGCGGCCTGCTCGGGGCGGGTGATGTCCTCGCCGACGACGTCCATCGTCAGCTCCAGGCCGCGGGCGGTGAGGTCCTGGATGATCGGCACGATGTCGTCCACGGTCTCACCGGGGATGAAGCGGTCGACGACCTGCTTGGTCACCGGGGCCGCCGAGATCAGGCGTCGCATCCGGTCACTGCGCGACGCGGCGAGAATCACGGGACCCAGCACGGGGCACCTCCACATACCAACCCATACGAGGCCGATACCCGATAAGCCGGGAACGGCACGGAGAACCACCGTGAAACCTAAGGATCCCTCCGATCGTCGGCCATCGACAGCTGTCACGCATCCGTGCCGCAGATCTCAGACAGATGTATGAAGGACACCCTTCGGGCGCCGTGGGATGCGGGAGAATGCCCAGGTGGCATCGGAACACAAGGGCGACTACCAGGAACTGGTCGACGAGATCTCGGAGCTGCTCGGCGCCCCCGCGACCCTGGAGAGCCGTGACTTCGAGCTGATCGCCTTCGGCGCCTACGACAGCGAGGACGAGCTGGACGCCGCCGCCCTGGACCCGGTGCGCACCCGCTCGATCCTGACCCGCCGCTCGACGGCGGCGGTCCGGGCCTGGTTCGAGGGCTTCGGCATCACCCGGGCCACCGGCCCGGTCCGTATCCCGCCCACCCCGGAGGCCGGCGTCCACCGGGGCCGCGTCTGCCTCCCGGTGCGGCATCGGGCCGTCGTCCTCGGATACGTGTGGCTGCTCGACTACGACCCCGGCCCCACGGACGCGCAGCTGGCGGCGGCGATGGAGGTGACCGGCCGGATCGGCGCCCTCCTCGCGGACGAGGCCCAGCACGGCGCCGACCTCACCCGTGAACTGCGGGCGGTGCTCACCGCCGAACGCGACTGGCAGCGGGACATGGCGGTGGCCGAGCTGCGCACGGCCCTCGGGGCGCGCGGCGACGGTCCGCACACGGTGGTGTGCGTGGCGCCCTGGCCCTCGGCCGACCCGGACGACGCGCCGTCCCTGCGCACCCTGCCGGGGGCGGAGGCGCTGTGCACGGTGCCGTGGGGGGCGGCGGACAGCAGTGTGGCGGTGCTGGTCCGGCTGCGCTCGGCGGACGGCCTGACCCCGGCGGTCTCGGCCGCGGGACGTCTGCTGGAGCGGGCGGGCGGTCAGGGGGTCGCCGCCGGGATCGCCCCGGGGCGCACCGGGCTCGCGGAGCTCGGCACGGCCTGGCGGGAGGCGGCGGCGTCGGCGCGCGCGGCGCTTGCGGAGCCCCGCCTCGGGCCGACCGCCGCCTGGTCCGCGATCGGCCCGTACCGTCTGCTGACCGCCCTCCCCCCGGACGCCGCCCACGACCCCGCCGTACGGGCCCTGCTCTCCCCCGCCCACCGGGAACTCGCCCGCACCGCCGAGGTGTACCTGGACTGCGCGGGCCAGGCGGGCCGCACGGCGGCCGAGCTGGGCATCCACCGGCAGACGCTCTACTACCGCCTGTCGCGCGTCGAACAGCTGACGGGACTCGACCTGGACGACGGCGAGGACCGCCTGCTCCTGCACATGGCCCTCAAGGCCCACCGGCTGCCGTGAGACACGGCGGCGGCGGGAATGCCGACGGGCGGGTGTGCCGGACACCGCGGCGTCCGGGAACGCCGGCCTCTCGCGCCGGAGCGGGCCGACGACGGGGGCGAAGGCGTGACCCCAGGGACGCACGGCACCGGACCACGCGGCCTGGTCAGGCGCTCACAGTGCAAGGACTTCTCGGCGCTCCGAACAAAAAAGGGAGGCCGATCAGCTCGCGGCGTCCGGTGCGTGCGATCGCAAGGCGCCGGAAGCTCCTCGCAGCGGAGCCACCAGGGGC
This sequence comes from Streptomyces sp. NPDC030143, assembly GCF_055573695.1. NCBI lineage: Bacteria > Bacillati > Actinomycetota > Actinomycetes > Kitasatosporales > Streptomycetaceae > Streptomyces > Streptomyces sp. NPDC030143. The sequence continues at coordinate 54,536 of NZ_JBVIAY010000016.1, read as the reverse complement.
TTCCGGCAACGCGGCGAGCGTGCGTGCCGTGCGTCGGGAGCCGGGCTCCCTTTTTGTTTGTCCCGGACCGCGGATCTGGCCCTCGGTGCCGCCCCGGTGGAGCGGGCCGGCACCGCGTCCTCCCCGAGGGAGACCGGCCCGGAGTTCGGCGGCTCCTTCCGGCGTGGCCGTCTCGGGTCCGCACCACCGCACGACGAAACGCCGGACGAGCCGAGTACTTCCAGCCCGTCCGGCGTCTGACGACGAGGCCCTGTCAGGGCCGATGCGGAGGTGCGGGGGCGGCCGCCCCCAAGGCGGGGTGCTTCTTCAGGCCAGGTTCACCGAACGGGCCGACGTCGCCCCGATCTCCGCCGCGACCTCCGCCAACACCCCGGAGCTCACCGTGTCGTCGACCGTCAGCACGGCCAGCGCCTCACCGCCGGCCGCCGCGCGGGCGACCTGCATGCCGGCGATGTTGACACCCGCCTCACCGAGGATGCGGCCCACGGTGCCGACGACACCGGGACGGTCCTCGTAGCGCAGGACGACCATGTGGTCGGCGAGCGCGAGGTCGACGTCGTAATCGCCGACCGCGACGATCTTCTGGAGGTGCTTCGGGCCGGCCAGCGTGCCCGAGACCGACACCTCCTCGCCGTCCGAGAGCGTGCCGCGCACGGTGACGACGTTGCGGTGGTCCGCCGACTCGGAGCTGGTGGTGAGGCGCACCTCGACACCACGCTCCTGTGCGAACAACGGGGCGTTGACGTACGACACCGTCTCGTCGACGACGTCCTCGAAGACACCCTTGAGCGCGGACAGCTCCAGCACCTTCACGTCGTGCTGGGTGATCTCGCCGTACACCTCCACGTCGAGGCGGACCGCGACCTCACCGGCGAGCGCGGTGAAGATGCGGCCGAGACGCTCGGCGAGCGGCAGGCCCGGCTTGACGTCCTCGGCGATGACACCGCCCTGGACGTTCACCGCGTCCGGCACCAGCTCGCCGGCGAGGGCCAGCCGCACCGACCTCGCGACGGCGATACCGGCCTTCTCCTGCGCCTCGTCCGTGGAGGCGCCGAGGTGCGGGGTGGCGACGACCTGGTCGAACTCGAACAGCGGCGAGTCGGTGCAGGGCTCCTTGGCGTACACGTCGAGACCGGCACCGGCGACCCGGCCCTCCTTGAGGGCGGAGTACAGCGCCTCCTCGTCGACGATCCCGCCGCGCGCGGCGTTGACGATCCGCACGCTCGGCTTGACCTTGCGCAGCGCCTCGTCGCCGATCAGACCGACCGTCTCGGGGGTCTTCGGCAGGTGCACGGTGATGAAGTCGGAGACCTCGAGCAGTTCGTCGAGCGACAGCACCTTCACGCCCATCTGCGCGGCGCGCGCGGGCTGGATGTAGGGGTCGTAGGCGACGACCTTCATGCCGAAGGCGGACATGCGCTGGGCGACGAGGGCGCCGATGCGGCCGAGGCCGACGACACCGAGGGTCTTCTCGGCCAGCTCGACACCCGTGTACTTGCTGCGCTTCCACTCGCCGTTCTTCAGCGCGGCGTTGGCCTGCGGGATGTGGCGGGCGGTGGCGACGAGGAGACCGCAGGCCAGCTCGGCGGCGGTCACGATGTTGGAGGTGGGGGCGTTGACGACCATCACGCCTGCCTTGGTGGCGGCGGAGACGTCGACGTTGTCCAGGCCGACACCGGCTCGTGCGACGACCTTCAGCCTGTTCGCGGCGGCGATCGCCTCGGCGTCGACCTTGGTGGCCGAGCGGATCAGGATCGCGTCGACCTCGGCGATCGCGGGGAGCAGCTCGGCTCGGTCCGCTCCGTTGCAGTGCCGGATCTCGAAGTCCGGGCCAAGCGCGTCCACGGTGGCGGGCGACAGCTCTTCAGCGATGAGTACGACGGGTTTCGAGCTCACGTGAGTCCTCACAAGTCAGGGGGCACCTCCCATGCCCTCAATGGCTATGGGGGCGCGTGCGGACGGCCGTCCCGACGGCCGCATGCGGAGGAGGGGCTAGCCGCGTGGAAGACGCACGACGCTGTGGGCCTGACGCGTTTGTTGTGCAGCAGTGTAGTGCCGTGGCACACGGCGCATTGCGCCTCAGCGGAAGGATCACCCGGACGTGGCTGGACACGCCGGACAAGACAAACGAGCGCGCGGCGGTGCCCCCGCGAGGGACACCGCCGCGGCATCGGTCACGCCTCCTCGTCGACCCAGGACATCAGCTTGCGCAGCTGCTTGCCGGTGGTCTCGAGCAGGTGCTCGGAGTCCTGGGACTTGTACTCGTTGTACTTCTTCAGACCGCCGTGGTACTCGTCCATCCACTGCTGGGCGAAGGTGCCGTCCTGGATCTCGGCGAGGACCTTCTTCATCTCGGCCTTGGTGGCCTCGGTGATGATCCGCGGGCCGGTGACGTAGTCGCCCCACTCGGCGGTCTCGGAGATCGACCAGCGCATCTTCTCCAGGCCGCCCTCGTACATGAGGTCCACGATCAGCTTCAGCTCGTGCAGGCACTCGAAGTACGCGATCTCCGGCTGGTAGCCGGCCTCGGTCAGCGTCTCGAAACCGGCCTTGACCAGGGCGGCGGTGCCACCGCAGAGGACGGCCTGCTCACCGAACAGGTCGGTCTCGGTCTCCTCGGTGAAGGTCGTCTTGATGACGCCGGCGCGGGTGCCGCCGATGCCCTTGGCGTAGGACAGGGCGAGCGCGAAGGCGTTGCCGGTGGCGTCCTGCTCGACGGCGGCGATGCAGGGAACGCCGCGGCCCTCCTCGTACTGGCGGCGGACCAGGTGGCCCGGGCCCTTGGGGGCGACCATGCAGACGTCCACGCCGGCCGGGGGCTTGATGAAGCCGTAGCGGATGTTCAGGCCGTGGCCGAAGAACAGCGCGTCGCCGTCCTTCAGGTTGGGGGCGATGTGCTCCTCGTAGACCTGGGCCTGGATGGGGTCCGGGACCAGGATCATGATGACGTCGGCCTCGGCGGCGGCCTCGGACGGCGTCACCACGCGCAGGCCCTGCTCCTCGGCCTTGGCCTTGGACTTGGAGCCCTCGTGCAGACCGACCCGCACGTCGACACCGGAGTCACGCAGCGACAGGGCGTGCGCGTGGCCCTGGCTGCCGTAGCCGATGACCGCGACCTTGCGGCCCTGGATGATGGACAGGTCGGCGTCAGCGTCGTAGAACAGCTCGGCCACTTTGGGTTCTCTCCTTGAGTGCAGGTGTTGCGTCCCACCGTATGACGGCGGGGGGACGGGAAGTTTCGGGGTCTCGGCATACGGGCGGCCGGTGTCCCCCGACCGCCCTAATCCGTCGTTACGCCGATCGGTCCAGGGCGCGCAGCGACCGGTCCGTGATCGAACGGGCACCGCGGCCGATCGCGATCGTGCCGGACTGGACCAACTCCTTGATGCCGTACGGTTCCAGCATCTTGAGCATGGCGGACAGCTTGTCGCTGCTCCCGGTGGCCTCGATGGTCACGGCCTCCGGGGAGACGTCCACGGTCTTCGCGCGGAACAGCTGGACGATCTCGACGATCTGGGAGCGCGTCTCGTTGTCGGCGCGCACCTTCACCAGAACGAGTTCGCGCTGCACCGCCTGCGACGGCTCCAGCTCGACGATCTTCAACACGTTGACCAGCTTGTTGAGCTGCTTGGTGACCTGCTCCAGCGGCAGTTCCTCCACGCCCACGACGATGGTGATGCGGGAGATGTCGGGGTGCTCGGTGACGCCGACCGCGAGGGAGTCGATGTTGAAGCCGCGGCGGGAGAACAGGGCGGCGATCCGGGCGAGGATGCCCGGGGTGTTCTCCACCAGGACGGAGAGCGTGTGCTTGGACATGTCTCTTGGTCTCTCTCGCTCAGTCGTCTTCGTTGTCGCCGAAGTCGGGGCGGACGTCCCGGGCGGCCATGATCTCGTCGTTGGAGGTGCCGGCGGCGACCATCGGCCACACCATCGCGTCCTCGTGGACGACGAAGTCGACGACGACCGGGCGGTCGTTGATCGAGTTGGCCTCCTCGATGACCTTGTCGAGGTCGGCCGGGTCCTCGCAGCGGATCGCGTAGCAGCCCATGGCCTCCGACAGCTTCACGAAGTCGGGGACGCGGGTGCCGCGGGCCTCGGGGTTGACGTCCTCGGGGCCGGAGTGCAGCACCGTGTTGGAGTACCGCTGGTTGTAGAAGAGGGTCTGCCACTGGCGGACCATGCCCAGCGCGCCGTTGTTGATGACCGCGACCTTGATCGGGATGTTGTTCAGGGCGCAGGTGGTGAGTTCCTGGTTGGTCATCTGGAAGCAGCCGTCGCCGTCGATCGCCCAGACGGTCTTCGACGGGGCTCCCGCCTTCGCGCCCATCGCGGCCGGGACCGCGTAGCCCATCGTCCCCGCGCCGCCGGAGTTCAGCCAGGTGGCGGGCTTCTCGTACCGGATGAAGTGCGCGGCCCACATCTGGTGCTGGCCGACGCCCGCCGCGAAGATCGTGCCCTCGGGCGCGAGCTGCCCGATCCGCTCGATGACCTGCTGCGGGGAGAGCGAGCCGTCCTCGGGCTGGTCGTAGCCGAGCGGGTAGCTGTCGCGCCAGCGGCTGAGGTCCTTCCACCAGGCGCTGTAGTCGCCCTGGTTGCCCTCGCTGTGCTCGCGCTGCACGGCCTGGATCAGGTCGGCGATGACCTCGCGGGCGTCACCGACGATCGGCACGTCGGCGGCGCGGTTCTTGCCGATCTCCGCCGGGTCGATGTCCGCGTGGACGATCTTGGCGTACGGGGCGAAGCTGTCCAGCTTGCCGGTGACGCGGTCGTCGAAGCGGGCGCCGAGGGCGACGATCAAGTCGGCCTTCTGCAGACCGGTGACGGCGGCCACGGAACCGTGCATGCCGGGCATGCCCAGGTGCTGCGGGTGGCTGTCGGGGAACGCTCCCAGCGCCATCAGGGTGGTGGTGACGGGCGCGCCGGTCAGCTCGGCGAGGACCTTCAGCTCGGCGGTGGCGCCGGCCTTCAGGACGCCGCCGCCGACGTAGAGGATCGGCCGCCGGGCGGCGGTGATCAGCTTGGCGGCCTCGCGGATCTGCTTGGCGTGCGGCTTGGTCACCGGGCGGTAACCGGGCAGGTCCATGGTGGGCGGCCAGGAGAACGTCGTCCGTGCCTGGAGGGCGTCCTTGGCGATGTCGACCAGGACCGGGCCGGGGCGGCCGGTGGAGGCGATGTGGAAGGCCTGCGCGATGATCCGCGGGATGTCCTCGGCCTTGGTGACGAGGAAGTTGTGCTTGGTGATCGGCATGGTGATGCCGACGATGTCCGCCTCCTGGAAGGCGTCCGTGCCGATCGCCGAGGAGGCGACCTGGCCGGTGATCGCGACCATCGGCACGGAGTCCATGTGGGCGTCGGCGATCGGCGTGACCAGGTTGGTGGCGCCGGGGCCGGAGGTCGCCATGCAGACGCCGACCTTGCCGGTGGCCTGGGCGTAGCCGGTGGCCGCGTGGCCGGCGCCCTGCTCGTGGCGGACCAGGACGTGGCGCACCCGGGTCGAGTCCATCAGCGGGTCGTAGGCGGGCAGGATCGCACCGCCGGGAATGCCGAATACCGTGTCGGCGCCGACCTCCTCGAGAGAGCGGATGAGGGACTGCGCACCCGTGACGTGCTCGACGGTGGCGGAGTGTCCTCCGGATCGGGGCCGCGGCTGCGGGTGATGGGCCCCGGTGGCCTGCTCGGTCATCGGCATTCTCTTCTCGATGCTGAGGGTTTTTGCGTGTTTTGTACGGAGTGCGACTGCTGCCTGTGCAACAAAAAACCCCTCGTGCCAAAAGGCAAGCGAGGGGAGCGCGCCGGGTGGGGTCGCTGGGAGTTCCGGGTGTCCGGAGCGTCACCAGCTTCAGCCGACGCGCTGTCCAAGTACGAGAATTCGGGTGCGCATGGCATTGACCCTCCCCCCGGCGCGCACCGACTGTCAAGTGGGTGGGACAGGCGTCTCATTATGTGAGCGCAGGGACGTCCCGCCGCCGACGACGGTGGTCACTCCCCCGGTGTACACGCCCGCGCCCCCGCCGGCGAACGCCGGTTCGGCCGGCCCGTGCGGCATCGGGTACGGGCCGCGGCCGAGCGCCCGGCGCAGCCGGTACTCGTCGAGCGCCCCGGAGAACGCCATGCCCTGCCCGTGCGTGCAGCCCATCGCCCGCAGAGCCACCACCTGCTCGGGCAGGTCGACGCCCTCCGCCACGGACTGCAGCCCGAGATCGCCGGCGATCCTCAGCAGCCCGCTGGTGATCTTGTGCAGACGGGCGGACTCGACGACGCCCTCGACCAGACCGCGGTCGAGTTTCAGTATGTCGACCGGGAGCCGGCGCAGGGTCGTTATGGCCACACAGCCGCCACCGAAACCGTCGAGGGCGATCCGCACCCCGAGCCGCTTGAGCGCGCCCAGGCGGCGCTCCAGCTCGTCCAGCGGCACCTTGTGGTCTATGTCGGACAGCTCGACGACCAGCGACCCGGACGGCAGACCGTGCCGGGTGAGCAGGGCCTCCACCGACCCCGGCGGCATCGACCGGTCCAGCAGCCGCCGGGCGCCGACCCGGACGACGACCGGTACGGTCAGCCCGCTCACGGCCCGGTCGGCGGCCTGTGCGACGGCTTCCTGAAGCATCCAGCGGCCCAGCTCGGCGGTCCTGTCGCCGTCTTCCGCGACCCGCAGGAACTCCGCGGGAGTGAAGAGCACTCCCTGGGAGGAACGCCAGCGCGCCTCGGCGGCGACCGACGAGATCCGGCCGTCCTCCAGCCGCACCACGGGCTGGTGCAGCAGCGCGAACTCCCCGTCGTGCAGGGCGGCCCGCAGCCGCGTCGCCAACTCCGCCTTCCGTACGACGTCCTGCTGCATCTGCGGCTTGTACAGCTCGACCCGGCCCTTGCCGCCCGCCTTGGCGCGGTACATGGCGAGGTCGGCGTTGCGCAGCAGCTCGCCGGTGCCGAGGCCGGGTTCGGCGAAGGCGACACCGATCGACGCGGCGACCCTGACGTCGTTGCCGTCGATCAGGTACGGCTGGGAGAGCGTGACCCTGAGGCGGTCGGCGAGCTCCAGGATGTGACGTTCGCGGGCGGAGCGGTCACGGGTGGTGTCGCCGACGATCAGGGCGGCGAACTCGTCGCCGCCGAGCCGGGAGGCGGTGTCCCCTTGCCGGACCGACTCCTGGAGCCGGCGCGCGGCCTGGACGAGCAGTTCGTCGCCGGCCTGGTGGCCGATGGTGTCGTTGACCGCCTTGAAGCCGTCGAGGTCGATGAAGAGGACGGCCGTGTTGCGCAGGGCGGTGCCGCGGTCGGAGCTGCGGCGGCCGGAGAGGGCCTGCTGGACGCGCCGGGTGAACAGGGCGCGGTTGGGCAGGTCGGTGAGCGGGTCGTGTTCGGCGTTGTGCTGGAGCTGCGCCTGCAGCCGCACGCGTTCGGTCACGTCCCGGCTGTTGAAGATGAGGCCGCCGTGGTGGCGGTTGACGGTGGACTCGACGTTGAGCCAGCCGCCGTCGCCGGAGCGGAAACGGCACTCGATGCGGGTGGTGGGTTCCTGCTGGGGGCTGGCGGCGAGGAAGCGGCGCACCTCGTGCACCACGCAGCCCAGGTCCTCCGGGTGGATGAGATGGGCCAGTTCCGTGCCCACCAGTTCCTCCGCGGGCCGCCCGTAGACGCCGGCGGCGGCCGGGGAGACGTAGCGCAGGATGCCGCTGGGCGCGGCGATCATGATGACGTCGCTGGAGCCCTGCACCAGGGAGCGGAAGTGGTTCTCCTTCTGCGCCAGTTCCTGGGTGAGGGTGATGTTGTCGAGCAGCATGATGCCCTGGCGCACCACGAGGGCGAGCACGACGGCGCCGCCGGTCAGCAGGACCACCCGGTCGACGCTGCGGCCGTTGAGGACGTTGTAGAGGATGCCCAGGGTGCAGACGGCGGCGGCGAGGTAGGGCGTGAGGGCGGCGAGGGAGCCGGTGATGGGCCGGGTGCCCGGGTAGCGGCCGGGATCGCCCCCGGCGGGGGCCGGCTGCACCGGGGGGTGGCCGCCGGGACGCTGGCCGGGCACGTGCTCGTGCACCACGCGCGAGCGGCCCTCGCCCGCGCCGCCGCGCCGGCGGGAGGCGGCCCAGGGGGCATAGGCGAGGAGCAGGGAACCCGCGAACCAGCCCGCGTCCAGGAGCTGGCCGGAGCGGTAGTTGTTGTGCAGCAGCGGGGAGGTGAACAGGGCGTCGCACATCACGGTGAGCGCGAGGGCGCCGACGGCGGTGTTGACCGCCGTGCGGTTGACCCACGAGCGGCGGAAGTGCAGCACCAGCACCATGCTCACCAGGGCGATGTCCAGCAGCGGGTACGCCAGGGTCAGCGCCGCGTGCGCCACGCTCGGTCCGTCGAACTTCGCGGCCTGGGCGAGCGCGAGGCTCCAGGCCAGGGTGAGCAGGGAGCCGGCGATCAGCCAGGCGTCCAGCGCCAGGCAGACCCAGCCGGCCTTGGTCACGGGCCGGGCGGCGAGCACCAGCAGTCCGACGATCGCGGGCGGTGCGAAGCACAGGAAGAACAGGTCGGCGTAGCTGGGGCTGGGCACGGGCCGGTTCAGGACGACCTCGTACCACCCCCAGACCAGGTTGCCCAGGGCGGCCATCGCCGAGGAGAGGGCGAACAGCAGCCAGGCGGGGCGGAAGCGGACGCGGCGGATGCGCGCGTAGAGGAAGCAGGAGACCGCGGCGGCGCCCGCGGCCGCGGCGAGTCCGAAGTCACCCATGATGAGGGCGAGTTGGTCGGATCCCCAGCCGAGCGCGGAACCGACGGCGTAGGCCGCGCACACGACGGCCAGCAGCAACTGGTGGACCGCGCCCGGCGCCCAGCGGCCGCAGACCGGCGGCCGGACCGGCGGGGCCCCCGCCGAGGGCTGCGACCGCAGCCGTCCGTCGAGGAGGGTCGTGGAGGTCGGCGGCGAGGTCACCGGGGCCTCCCGCTCCGCACCGCCGGCTCCCGCGGGCCCCGGGGCGCCGGCTGCGCCTGCCTGCCGCGAGCGCTGGTCCTGCGCCGCTGATGCCTGTGCCGCGCCCCGGGAGTGGGGCCACCGCGTGTGCGCGTGGCCGTGCAACAGGGCCGTCGGCGGCGGCTCCGCCGCGTCGGATCGTTCGTCCATAGGCCGTGCATCGCCCGTCGCCCCCCTCACAGTCTGAAATGTCCGTCCCCGGCGCCGAACGGTGCGCGGCGCAGCCCCTGTCGGGACGATACACCAGTCTCGTCACTCAGGGACATAGTTCCTCTACGCTCAGTGACGACCAGCGGCAACGCGCGTACGGACCGCGTCCAAGGGACTGCGGAGGGTGCCCGTACCGGATCACACGTGTGCCGTGCCCGTCACGCCTCGTCGGTGGCGCCCGTCGTAAGGATCACGTTGCGCAGGGGTTCCCGGTTCACGAAACGGGTCAACTGGTCCGCCAGCAGGCGCTTGGCGCGCGGCAGGAACGCGGACGTGGGGCCGCCGACGTGCGGGCTGATCAGGACGCCCGGTGCCTGCCACAGGGGGTGGCCCGGGGGCAGCGGTTCGGGGTCGACGACGTCCAGGGCCGCCGTGATGCGGCCCGTCTCCAGCTCCGCCAGCAGCGCCTTGGTGTCGACGACACCTCCCCGCGCGACGTTGACCAGCAGCGCGCCGTCCTTCATGCGGGCGAGGAACTCGGCGTTCACCAGGCCGCGCGTGCTCTCGGTGAGGGGCGTGGAGAGGATCACGACGTCCGCCTCGGGCAGGAGGGCGGGCAGGTCGGTGAGTGGGTGCACCGGGCCGCGCTCCGTGGTGCGCCGGGAGCGCGCGACGCGCGCCACCCGCGCGACCTCGAACGGCACGAGCCGGTCCTCGATGGCTGCGCCGATGGCGCCGTAGCCGACGACGAGCACGTTCCTGTCGGCGAGCGCCGGGCGGAACCCGCCCTGCCAGTGCTCCCGTTCCTGGGCGCGCACGAAGTCGGGGATGCCGCGCAGGGCGGCCAGGGTCAGGGTGAGCGCGAGCTCTGCGGTGCTCGCCTCGTGCACCCCGCGCGCGTTGCACAGCGGCACGCCGGACGGGAGGGACGGCAGCACGGCGGTGATGTCGTCGACGCCCGCCGTGAGGGTCTGGATGAGCCGCAGGTTCGGCATGCGCTCCAGCGGCCTGACCTTGACCTGCTGGCGCTTCATGTACGGCACGACGTACACGGCGCAGTCGGCGGGGTCGCCCGGGAACTCCTGGCGCCCGTCCGCACCCCCGTCCCAGTGCACGTAGTTCAGCCCCTCGGGGAGCCCCTGGATCTCGTCCGGCGGGATGGGAAGCCACGCGTCAGCAGTCATGCTCCGGAGGCTATGTCAGGCGCGCGCGTGCGCAGAGGTTAGGTTGGGGGCCGGTAAAGGGAGGTTCGCGGCAGGTGGAGCGCAGGACGATCGGCGCGGGGGCGCTCTCGGTGGGGGCTGTCGGTCTCGGGTGCATGCCGATGAGCTGGGGCTACAGCGGGTCGCGACGGCGGGGCGAGGCCTCGCTGCGGGCCGTGCACCGGGCACTGGACCTGGGCGTCTCCCTGCTGGACACCGCCGACATGTACGGCCCGTTCACCAACGAGCTGCTGGTGGGGCGGGCGCTGAAGGAGCGGCGCCAGGACGCGTTCGTGTCGACGAAGGTCGGCCTGCTGGTGGGCGAACAGCACATCGTGGCCAACGGCCGGCCGGGATACGTCAGGCGGGCCTGCGACGCCTCGTTGAGGCGGTTGCAGACGGACGTCATCGACCTCTACCAACTGCACCGTGCCGACCCCGAGGTGCCGGTGGAGGAGACCTGGGGGGCGATGGCGGAGCTGGTCCGGGCGGGCAAGGTGCGGGCGCTGGGGCTGTGCGCGGTGGGTGTGCGGGGCGGCCGGCGCTCGGGCGGACGGCTGTACGACGCGACGATCCGGCAGTTGCAGCGGGTGCAGCAGGTGTTCCCGGTGAGCGCGGTGGAGGCGGAGCTGTCGGTGTGGTCGCCGGAAGCCCTGGAGACGCTGCTGCCCTGGTGCGCGCAGCGCGGCGTCGGTTTCCTGGCGGCGATGCCGCTCGGCAACGGCTTCCTCAGCGGCACGCTGACGCCGGGCGAGGGCTTCGAGCCGGACGACATGCGCGCCCGGCACCCCCGTTTCACCGCCGAGATGATGGCCGCGAACCAGCCGATCGTCGCCGGCCTGCGCCGCGTGGCCGCACGCCACGGCGAGCACGTGACGGCCGCGCAGGTGGCCCTGGCCTGGGTGCTGGCGCAGGGGCCCCACGTCGTCCCGGTGCCGGGCGCCAAACAGGAGCGGTGGGTGACCGAGAACGCGGCGGCGGCCGGTCTGCGCCTGACGCGACGGGACCTGGCCGAGGTGGCGACGCTGCCGGCGGCGCAGGGGTCGTGGGACTGATGGTCCGAACAAGCGCCGCGGACGCCCGGACCGACCGCGGCCGCTCGGCGCCGGACCGCGGACGCCCGGCGCCGGTGGGCCAGGGGGTGTTTCGAAAGTCCCGCACAGCACCCACGGCGCCCGGAGAGACCGGCGCCGGTGGCCGACGGCGCTCGGGAGTCGGTTTTCGCTGATCGGGAACTCGGGCGGCGCGAGCGGTGTAAGACAGGGAGAACCTGCCGTGGGAACCCGCTCCGTCGAAGGGACCAAGATCGTGCAAAGTCGAGCAGTGACGGCCGTGCTGGCCGCGAGTGCCCTCCTGTGGGCGGCCGGCTGTTCCTCCGGCGCCGGGGGATCCCCGAACCGGGCGAGCCCGTCCCCGAGCCCCACGGCGACGCAGTCCTCCCCGGCGCGCCCGGGGGAGGAGGCTCCGCCCGCGAAGGGCACGGTCACGGTGGTGCGCACGGTCGCCCAGGGTCTGAACTCGCCCTGGGGTCTCGCCCCGCTCCCGGACGGCGGTCTGCTGGTGGCCTCCCGCGACGAGGGGACGATCGTCCGGGTCGACGACAGGACGGGGCGGACGACCGAGCTGGGCGAGGTCCCGGGCGTCTCCGCGGCCGGAGAGGGCGGGCTGCTGGGCATCGCCCTCTCCCCCGACTACGCCTCGGACCGCATGGTCTACGCCTACTTCACCTCGGTCTCCGACAACCGCGTCGTGCGCATGCTGTACGACCCGCGGCGCCCCGTCGGCGACCAGCTCGGCGCACCCGACACGGTGTTCAAGGGCATTCCCAAGGGTTTCGTCCACAACGGCGGCCGGATCGCCTTCGGCCCGGACCGCATGCTGTACGTCGGGACGGGCGAGAGCGGGCAGGAGGGCCTGTCGCAGGACAAGGAGTCCCTGGGCGGCAAGATCCTGCGCCTGACCCCCGAGGGCGATCCGGCCCCGGGCAACCCCTTCCCCGATTCCCCGGTGTACTCCTACGGCCACCGCAATGTGCAGGGCCTCGCCTGGGACTCCGAGCAGCGTCTGTTCGCCGCGGAGTTCGGCCAGGACACCTGGGACGAGCTGAACGCGATCACGCCGGGCGGCAACTACGGCTGGCCGGAGGCCGAGGGCGAGTCGTCGGACGCTCGCTACCGCAACCCGATAGCCCAGTGGGGCACCGACCAGGCGTCGCCCAGCGGCATCGCCCATGCCGGGGGTTCGATCTGGATGGCGGGTCTGCGGGGCAAGCGCCTGTGGCGCGTCCCGCTGAAGGGCACGGAGGCGTCCGCGGCCCCCCAGGCGTTCCTGGAGGGCGAGTACGGCCGGCTGCGCACGGTGGTGGCGGCGGGGGGCGACCGGCTGTGGGTGACCACCAGCAACACGGACGGCCGGGCCACGCCGAAGGAGGGCGACGACCGGATCCTGGAGTTGCGGGTCAGCTGAGGCCGCTCCTCACAGTCCGGGGTCGTCCCGCTCGTCGTCCTGCCGGGAAGCCTGCTCGGAGTCCGGCCCGGGAGCCTCCTCGGGCCGGGCCGTGGGGGTGCGGACGACGACCTTGCCGGAGCTGAGGTCTATCGGCCCGCGCCCGGGGTCGCCGTCGCCGACGTCCTCCCGGGTCAGTTCCAGGCGGTTCTGTTCGTCACGGGTGTGTTTGCGTCCGGGTGCGAACAGTTCCTCGAACATGTTGAACACGACGCCTCCCCTGGCGGTTCCTGACAGCGTACGCCTCAGCCTGCGGGCGGCGCCTGGAGCGCCTCCGGGAACAGTCCGAGCCGATGGGCGACCGCCGCGGCCTCGCCCCGGCCGGAGACGGCGAGCTTGGCCAGGATGCGGGAGACGTGGACGCTCGCGGTCTTGGGCGAGATGAAGAGTTCCTCGGCGATCTGGCGGTTGGTGCGGCCGACGGAGACCAGGCGCAGCACGTCGCGTTCCCGTCCGGTCAGCCCGAGGGCCGCGGCGGGGTCGGCAGGGGCGGACGGCTGCTGCCGTGCGGCGGGCCGGAGGGCGAGGCGGGCGCGCCGGGCGAGCGCGGTGACGGCGTCGGTCAGCGGACGGGCCCCGAGGTGGACGGCGACGGCGTGGGAGAGGCGCAGCAGCTCGGCGGCGCTGTCGCGCTCGTCGTCGCCGCCCGCGAGCAGCGCCTCGGCCAGGCGGAGGCGGACCCGGGCGAGGTCGTACGGGCGCTCCAGCGCCTCGAAGGCGGTGACGGCCTCGGACCAGTCGGCCGCGGCGGGGCGGCCCTCGGCGCGCAGCAGCTCGGCGCGCAGCCAGGTGGCGTGGGCGTGCCACACGGGGACGGCGGTGGTGAGCCGTTCGGCGGCGGCGCGGACGCGGGCGAGCACCGGGCCGCGGCCGTCGTCGTCGGCGGCGGACGGGACGCGGGCGTCGCCCTCGACGGCGACGGCGGTGACGAGCAGGGGCCAGGCGTAACGCTGGGTGCCGGGCGGGAAACCGCGGTCGAGGACGGGTGCGAGGTGCGCTCTCGCGTCGGGCAGGCGGCCCTCGGCGCCGGCGAGCGCGACGGCGATGCGGGTCAGCGGCAGATCGTGCTGGGGGGCGTGGTCGTGGGAGGCGAAGAAGCCCCGCGCCGCCGTCAGGTGGGCGGAGGCCTCGGCGAGGTCGCCGCGCAGGAGGGCGAGTTCGGCGCGGCGCGTGGCGTGGCCGCCCCGGGCCGCCATGCCCTGCCCGGCCCGGCCGGCGGCCACGACGGCCCGCTCCGCCTCGCCCCACCGCCCCAGGGCGAGCAGGGACTCCGCGTGGTTGATCCGCACCCAAGCCTCGGCGTCGGGCAGTCCGTGCCGTCCGGCGAAGGCGGCGCCCTCCTCCAGGACCGGCAGGGCCTCCAGGGAGCGTCCGACCGCCTCGAGTTCGGAGGGGAGGTTGATGTACGCGCTCAGCGCGACGGAGGGGACGTCCTCGGCGAGCGCCCGTTCCTTGACGCGGTGCAGCTCCGTGAGGCCGGCCTCGACGTGTCCGGCCTCGACCATGAGGACGCCGAGGATCTGGCGGGCGTCGAGCTCGGTCCGGCGGGCGCCGACCATGCGGGCGTACTCCACGGCGCGCTCGGCGGCGGCGTAGGCGTCGGGTCCCGGGTCGTGCACCAGGGACCAGCCGGCCGCGTGGGTGAGGATCTCGGCGTGCACCTCGCCGGGCGGCAGGCCCCGCACCAGCTCCTGGGCGGTGGCCAGCTCCTCCCGTCCGCTGCCGCGGCCCAGGGCGAACACCAGCCGCGAGCGCTGCACCCAGAACCAGGCCGCGCGCAACGGATCGTCCCCGTCCTCAAGGAGGCGCAGGGCGCGTTTGGTGATCGTCAGGGCGCGTTCGCGTTCCCCGCAGCGGCGGCCCGCGACGGCGGCCTCGGCCATGAGGTCGAGGAAGCGCAGGGGTGTGGTGGCCCGGTCGCGGCCGCAGGACGGTCCGGCCTCGGTGTGCTCGAGGAGGCTCAGTCCGGCCCGGACGTCCTCGGGGGCGGCGTCCCAGAGTTCCATCGCGCGTTCCAGGAGGCGCAGCTGCTCGCCGTAGGCGTGGCGGGAGCGGGCGGCGACGGAGGCGTCGAGGACGGCGGGGAGGGCCCGCGCCGGATCCTGGGCCCGGTACCAGTAGCCGGCCAGCCGCGTGACGCGCTCGTCGGCGGGGACGATCGTCGGGTCGGCCTGGAGTGCCTCGGCGTAACGGCGGTTGAGGCGGGAGCGCTCGCCGGGCAGCAGGTCGTCGGCGACGGCCTCGCGGACCAGGGAGTGGCGGAAGCGGTAGCCGTCGCCGGCGGGAGCGGGGAGCAGCAGGTGGGCGCCGACCGCCGCGCGCAGCGCCTCGATCAGGTCGTCCTCGGCGAGCCCGGCGACGGCGGCCAGCAGCCGGTACTCGACTCGCGAGCCGCCCTCGGCGACGACGCGGGCGACCCTCTGGGCGCTCTCGGGCAGCGCCTCGACGCGGACGAGCAGCAGGTCGCGCAGGGAGTCGGTGAGTCCGGTGGGGCAGCCCTCGGCCGCGGCGACGGCGAGTTCCTCGACGAAGAAGGCGTTGCCGTCGGAGCGTCGGAAGATCTCGTCGACCTGGGCGGGGTCGGGTTCACGGGCGAGGATGCCGGCGATCTGGCGGCCGACCTCCTCCCGCGTGAGACGGGCGAGGTCGACACGGCGGACGGTGCGCAGCCGGTCAAGTTCGGCGAGCAGGGGGCGCAGCGGGTGACGGCGGTGGATGTCGTCGGAGCGGTAGGTGGCGAGCACGACGAGCCGGCCGGTGCGCAGGGTGCGCAGCAGGTAGGACAGGAGGTGGCGGGTGGAGGCGTCGGCCCAGTGCAGGTCCTCCAGGGCGAGGACGACGGTACGGTCGGCGGCGACGCGTTCCAGGAGGCGGGCGGTGAGTTCGAGGAGACGGGCCATGCCCTCCTCGTCGGGCCGGCCGACGCCGGTCTCACCGAACTCGGGCAGCAGACGGGCGAGTTCGCCTTCCTGGCCGGCCACCGCGGCGGCCAGCACGTCGGGCAGTGCCTGCCGCAGGGCGCGCAGGGCGGTGGAGAACGGCGCGAACGGCAGCCCGTCGGCACCGATCTCGACACATCCCCCGACGGCGACGACGGCCCCCCGGCGGGACGCGGCGCCGGCGAACTCCTCGACGAGCCTGGTCTTGCCGATCCCGGCCTCACCGGCGATCAGCACCGCCTGCGGGGTTCCCGCACCGGCCCGGTACAGCGCCTCGTCCAGGACGCCCAACTCGTCGTCCCGCCCGACGAACACGGGACTGATGGCCCTGCTCTCCACGGCCCCGAGCATCGCACAACGCTCCGACGGCCCCCCGGCGGACGTCGACGCGGGCGGGCCCGGGCGGCGGACCGCCGGCGGGCGGACGGCACCGGCGGCACCGGCCGGGCGGCCCGCGACGCCGGCCTCGCCGGCCACCGCTGTCAGAGGGTCGGCAGCGGCGGACACCACTGCCAGAGGGCCGGGCGCGCCCGCAGGCACGGCGGTCGGCACGGCGGCAGGCACCGGCCCCGCGTCCGCCACACGGGCCGCCCCCGTCCCACGGCCCGGCACCCCGGCCCGCACGGTCTCGGGGCCGCGCGTCCCGGTCGGCGCGGTCGGGGAGGCGGGCCCGGGAGCCGTCGGGATCTCGGGATCCGTCACCGGCGGCGGGCCGGGCACGGCGGCCGTCGGCCGCGAGGCGGGTCCCCGTGCGGTGTCGAAGCGCGGCGGCCGGCGGGCGGTGGGGCGGCCGTCCTCCGTGCCGGCGCCGTGGCGGAAGCCGGCGGTCACGCGGTGCGGGTGTGTCGGAGCCGGCGGGAGCGGCGGGTATGCGGCTCGCCGCCGGTGGTCGTGCCGTCCGCAGCGGTGCGGGCCGTGCGTTCGGCGGTCTCGCGTCGGGCGGCGCGGCGGCTGCGGACGGCCTCGCGGGCCAGACGCTCGTCCTCGGCCCGGCGGATGAGGTCGGCGGTGCGGGCCTGAAGGAGTTCGTACTCGAACATGGTGGGTGTCCCTCGGTGGAGTCGGGTGCCGCGGTCTCGGTCGAGCACCGCGATGACTCCACCCTCGTCCGCCAGGGGGGTCCGCCACATCGGGAGAGTTCCGCATCTTCGGCGACGCGGGGGGCCTTAGACGCGCGTGAGGGGCCTCAGGCCGGCCGTAAGGTGCTTACGGCCGGCCTGAGGCCCCTCCTCCGGAACCTCGGGGCCCCGCGGGGGCCCAGGGGTCCTTGCACTGTGAGCGCCCGATCAGACCGCGCGGCCCTGGCGGGCACGGTGCACGGACCCCATCAGCCCGCGGACGGCAGTCCGAGCAGCGCGTCGGTGTACTTCAGGACGGCCAGGAGCAGTCCGATCACGCCGAGCGTGATGCCCGCCCAGGCGACCGACCTGATCCATCCCGCCTGCGGCCGGCCGGGCGCGCCGAAGGCGGGACGGGCCAGCACGACGACACCGACGATCAGCGCGGTCAGCGCGAACAGGCCGGCCCACAGGGCGGTGGTCTGCCAGGCGTCGCCGTAGACCGCCTGGATCTGCTGGGCGACGTTCGCGCTGGTCGAGGTCTCCAGTTGGCCGACGAGGGTCTCGCGGGCCGAGGCGACGGTGCCGACCCAGCTGCCGGTGAGGGAGACCAGGCCCAGCGCGGCGGAGACGACGGCACCGGCGCCCTGCCCCACGCCGGTGGGGCCGTTGCGTCCGTCCGTGCCGCCCTCGGACTCGCCCACCTCGTCGGTGGCGTCGTCGTGGGCGTCGTGGGCGTCGTTCGCTTCGGTCACGGCGGTGTCCGTCGTCTCGTCGTCGTGCTTCGTCCCGGTGGCCTCGGCGCCTGCTGCGCCGCCGGCCTCGTCAACAGTCTTGGTTCCCATGCCTCGCACCGTACGGACGCTCTCTGAGAGGTCTCTTAATGATCGTCGGCGGCACGCGCGCGGGCGGCGCGCCACTCGGGGGCCAGCACGGACCACACTTCGAGGTCGTGCCGCACCCCACCATAGGGGTGGGCCTGCCGGCGCACACCATCGCGGGTCATGCCGAGCCGTCGCGCGACGTTCAGGCTGGGCACGTTGCCGGCGGCGGCGATCCACTCGACGCGGTGGATCCCGCGCCGCTCGACGGCGAAGTCGATCAGCACCCGCATCGCGCGCGTGACCAGCCCGCGCCCGGTGCCGGCGGGTTCCAGCCAGCAGCCGACCTCGCAGTTGCCCTGCGCGGCGTCGAAGTTGAGGAAGAGCACCCCGCCGACGAGTTCGCCGTCCAGCCACAGGCCGTGCAGGGAACCGGTGTCGGCGGCGCGCATGTCGGCGTACCGCTGGAGCACCTGGCGCGCGGAGGCGGTGTCCGTGGCGTTGGCGCCGAAGCCGACGAAGCGGTTGATGAACTCCCGCCCCCGCTCCAGGTGCGCGAGGAACTCCTCGGCGTGCCAGGGTTCCAGGGGACGCAGTTCGGCTCCGTCGTCACCCAGTGGTATCGCGTACATCCGGCTGCCGCTCCTTCGCGAGCTCGAGTTCCTCCACGATCTCCGCGAGCCTCTCATGGGCGGCACGGGCCTCGGGCGGCTCGATGCTGATCCGGGGCAGCCGGCGGTCCAGCCAGCCCGGCAGCCACCAGTTGGCGCCGCCCAGCAGGTGCATCAGGGCCGGCACCAGCAGCGTGCGGAGCACGAACGCGTCGAGGGCGACGGCGGCGGCCAGCGCGATGCCGAACATGGCGATGACGCGGTCGCCGCTGAGGACGAAGGCGAGGAAGACCGAGATCATGATGACCGCGGCGGAGTTGATCACCCGGCTGGTCTCGGCGAGGCCCACACGGACGGCCCGCCGGTTGTCACCGGTCTCCAGCCACTCCTCGTACATCCGGCTGACCAGGAACACCTGGTAGTCCATGGAGAGCCCGAAGAGGACCGAGACCATGATCACGGGGAGGAAGGGTTCGATCGGTCCCGCGCGGCCCAGACCGAGCGGTTCGCTCCCCCAGCCCCACTGGAAGACCGCGACGACGACCCCGAAGGCGGCGGCGACGGCGGCGACGTTCATCGCGGCGGCCTTGAGGGGGATGCCGACGGACCGGAAGGCGAGCAGGAGCAGCACACAGCCCAGGCCGACGACGACGCCGACGAACAGCGGCAGCTTGCCGACGATGACCGCGGCGAAGTCGTCGTAGCCGGCCGTCACCCCGCCGACCTGCACGTCGAGCGAGGTGCCGGCCTCGGCGCGCGGCAGCACCTCGGCGCGCAGCCGGTCGACGAGGTCGCTGGTGCGCCGCGACTGCGGCGAGGACTCGGGGACGACGGTGAGGAGGGCGGTGTCGCCGCCCGCGCTGTACGTCACGGGCGTGACCGCGGCCACGCCCTCGGTGGTGCGCAGGGTGGCGTCGAGGTTGTCGAGGGCGAGGCGGTCCTCGGCGCCGCCGACGCGGGTCAGCAGGGTCAGGGGGCCGTTGAGGCCTGCGCCGAACCCGTCGGCCAGCAGGTCGTAGGCCTGGCGGGTGGTGCTGGAGGCGGGGCCGTTGCCCTGGTCGGAGGTGCCGAGGCGCAGTCCGAGCGTGGGCAGGGCCAGGACGGTGATGACGGCGAGGGCGACGGCGCCGAGCAGCTTGGGGTGGCGCTCGACGAAGGCGGACCAGCGGGCGGCGAGGCCGGTGGGCAGCTCCGGCTCGGGCCCGTGCGCGGCGAGGCGGCGCCGCTCCCGGCGGCTGAGGGCGCGCGGGCCGATGAGGGAGAGCAGGGCGGGCAGCAGGGTCACGGAGGCCGCGACCGTCAGGACGACGGTCAGCGAGGCGGCGATCGCGACGCCGTTGAGGAAGTCCAGGCGCAGGATCAGCATCCCGAGCAGGGCTATGCAAACCGTGGCACCCGCGAAGACCACCGCGCGTCCCGTGGTCGCCACGGCGCTCACGGCCGCGTCGGCGAGCGGCAGCCCCCGTTTCAGGCCGCGCCGGTGCCGGGTGACGACGAACAGGGCGTAGTCGATGCCGACGCCGAGTCCGATGAGCATGCCGAGCATGGGCGCGAAGTCGGCGACGCTCATGGCGTGTCCGAGCAGCACGATCCCGGCGTACGCGGTGCCCACGCCGACCAGGGCGGTGGCGATGGGCAGCAGGGAGGCGGCGAGTGAGCCGAAGGCGAGGAACAGCACGACCGCGGCGACGGCCACGCCGACGACTTCCGCGAGGTGCCCGCCGGAGGACTCGGTGAGCGCGATGGCGCTGCCGCCCAGCTCGACCCGGAGCCCGTCGGTCTCGGCCGACCCGGCGGTCTCGACGACGGCCAGGGCCACACCGCGGTCGATGTCCTCGGCCCGCTCCTCGAAGGTGACGGTGGCGTAGGCGGTGTGCCCGTCGCGGCTGATCCGCGCGTCGCCCCCGTCGGCGTAGGGGCTGGTCACGGACGCCACGCCGGGCAGGGCGGCGATCCGCTCCAGGGTGCGGGTCATGGTCTGTTCGACGTCTGCGGCGCGGACGGTGCCCGAGGCGGTGTGCCAGACGACCGTGTCGCTGTCGCCGGCCAGGTTCGGGAAGCCGTCGGCCAGCAGCCGGGTGGCACGGACCGACTCGGTGCCGGGGACGTCGTAGTCGTTGGAGTACGCGGAGCCGGCGAGCAGGGCGGCCGTGGCCGTGCCGCCGAGGGTCAGGAGCCAGAGCAGGACCGCGACGAGGCGATGCCGGACACACCACTGCGCAAGGGCTGCCACGAACGTGCTCCCGGAGTCGATTGTGGATCTTTGGCCGGGAACAGTCGTGCCTGAACTGAACAGCCCGCAAAGAACGCATGAGCGATGCGACGCCACTCTGTCAGGCGAATGTGATCGTTTGCCGCCTTCGTGGGCTTCTTCACAGGAATGGGAGGCAGATCACAGGACAATAACAGTGCGTCTGTCGGAGACCCGTCAGTCCGACTGGTCGCCGAAGGCCATCACCATCACGCCGGCGATGAGCAGCCACAGGGCCCGCCGGGTACGGCCGCGGGAGCCGAGGAGCGCGGCCAGCGCGCAGACGGCGGCGCCGAGGGCGTAGGCCGCGGGGACGAGCGCGGGGGCGGAGCCGGTGAGGCGCAGGAGTGCCGCGGCGAGGCCGGCCAGGGTGAGCAGGGCGCCGGTAGCGGTGGCCGTCCACCGGGCTCGCCGCGCCTCGTGCCGCGGGTCGCCGTCCCCCTCGTCCTCCTCCCCGTCCTCGACCTCTTCCGCCTCTTCGGCCTCTGCGGCTTTCATGACCTCCTCCGGCTTTCCGGATATCTCGGAATCACTGCGTCCGTTCATGGCGGGCGAGCGTAGCGCGTCGCGCCGGGCAGGCCGGTACGGGGTGCTTCTCTGCGGCCGCGCCGACCAGGCTGCTCAGGGGTCCTTGCACGGTGAGCGCCTGATCCGGCGCTCACCGTGCAAGGACCCCTCAGGCCCGGCGGGCGGAGCGGGGCCGTCGTCCCGGCGCCGCGCGAGGAGATCGACGGCGTCGAGCCGCCGGAGCACCTCGTGCCGTGCTGGGAGCGGGAACGGGGCTTCTGGGCGCTCCACTCCCCCGGCCGGCGGCGGCGTCACCGGACCACTGGGCTACGTCCGCTTCGTGGGACGCCGTCCCCGAGAGCTCGGGACGGGGAGCCCGGCTCGCGGCGTCCCCTTTCGTCCGGAGCTCTGACAGCACGCGCCCGGGGGGTGCATCGCGAGCGATGCACCCCCCGGGGGCTCGTCCGGGCCGGGGTCAGCCCTCGCTGACGCCCAGCTTCTCCAGGATCAGTTCCTTCACGCGGGCCGCGTCGGCCTGACCGCGGGTCGCCTTCATGACCGCGCCGACCAGGGCGCCGGCCGCGGCCACCTTGCCGCCGCGGATCTTGTCGGCGATGCCCGGGTTGCCGGCGATGGCCTCGTCGACGGCCGTGCCCAGCGCCGAGTCGTCGGAGACGACCTTCAGCCCGCGCCGGTCGACCACCTCGTCGGGGGTGCCCTCGCCCGCGAGGACGCCCTCGATGACCTGACGGGCCAGCTTGTCGTTCAGATCGCCGGCCGCGACCAGCTGGGCCACCCGGGCGACCTGCTCGGGCGTGATCGCCAGCTCGTCGAGCGCTTTGCCCGACTCGTTGGCGCTGCGCGCGAGTTCGCCCATCCACCACTTGCGGGCGGAGGCCGCGTCGGCACCGGCGTCGATGGTGGCGACGATCGGGTCCAGCGCGCCGGCGTTGAGGATCGCCTGCATGTCGGTGGTCGAGATGCCCCACTCCTGCAGGAGGCGGGTGCGGCGGACCAGCGGCAGCTCGGGCAGCCCGCCGCGGATCGTGTCGACCCACTCGCGCGAGGGGGCGACCGGCACCAGGTCGGGCTCCGGGAAGTACCGGTAGTCCTCGGCCTCCTCCTTCACGCGGCCCGAGGTCGTCGACCCGGTGTCCTCGTGGAAGTGGCGGGTCTCCTGCACGATCGTGCCGCCGGACGACAGCACGGCCGCGTGCCGCTGGATCTCGAAACGGGCCGCGCGCTCCACGGACCGCAGCGAGTTGACGTTCTTCGTCTCGGAGCGGGTGCCGAACTTCTCGCTGCCCTTGGGCATCAGCGAGAGGTTCACGTCGCAGCGCATCTGGCCCATCTCCATGCGGGCCTCGGAGACGCCCAGGGCCCGGATGACCTCGCGCAGCTCCCGCACGTAGGCCCGCGCGACCTCGGGGGCACGCTCCCCGGCACCGACGATCGGCTTGGTGACGATCTCGATGAGCGGGATGCCGGCGCGGTTGTAGTCGAGCAGGGAGTGGGACGCGCCGTGGATACGGCCGGTGGCGCCGCCGACGTGCGTCGACTTGCCGGTGTCCTCCTCCATGTGGGCGCGCTCGATCTCCACGCGGAAGACCTCGCCGTCCTCCAGTTGCACGTCGAGGTAGCCGTTGAAGGCGATCGGCTCGTCGTACTGGGAGGTCTGGAAGTTCTTCGGCATGTCCGGATAAAAGTAGTTCTTCCGGGCGAAACGGCACCACTCGGCGATCTCGCAGTTGAGCGCGAGACCGATCCTGATCGCGGACTCGACGCCGGTCGCGTTGACGACCGGCAGCGCGCCGGGCAGGCCGAGGCAGACGGGGCAGGTCTGGGTGTTCGGCTCGGCGCCCAGCGCGGTCGAACAGCCGCAGAACATCTTGGTCTTGGTGCCGAGTTCGACATGGACCTCGAGGCCCATGACGGGGTCGTACGACGCCAGCGCGTCCTCGTACGACACCAGGTCGGTCGTGGTGGTCACGGTGAAACTTCCCTCTCAGCCCAGCAGGACGTCGTCGTCGCCCAGCCGCTTCAGCTCGCGGTAGAGAATGGCCAGGTTGGTGACGACGGCCGCGCCGGTCACGACGGCGTCGAGCAGCCGCAGCGTGTCGTTGTCGGTCCGGGCCTTCTTGATCTGCTTGACGACACCGAGCACGCCGAACGCCGACGTGGCCATCGACACGTACACGCCGGACTTGGACTTCTTGAAGCCTTTGGCCTTGGACAGTGCGCTCACAGCGACGGAGCCTCCTCGAGAAGCGGGTGCCCCCACCTTTCCACGAAGGCGGCCTCGACGGCGGCGCCGACCTTGTACAGCCGCTCGTCCTTCAGCGCCGGGGCGATGATCTGCAGGCCGACCGGGAGGTTGTCCTCGGGTGCGAGGCCGCAGGGCAGCGACATGGCCGCGTTGCCCGCCAGGTTGGTCGGGATGGTGCACAGGTCGGCCAGGTACATCGCCATCGGGTCGTCGGCGCGCTCACCGATCGGGAAGGCCGTGGTGGGGGTCGTGGGGGACACGATCACGTCCACCTGCTCGAAGGCCTTCTCGAAGTCGCGTGTGATGAGCGTGCGGACCTTCTGGGCGGAGCCGTAGTAGGCGTCGTAGTAGCCGGAGCTCAGCGCGTAGGTGCCGAGCATGATGCGGCGCTTGACCTCGGGGCCGAAGCCCGCCTCACGGGTGAGGGAGGTGACCTCCTCGGCCGAATGGCCGCCGTCGTCGCCGGTGCGCAGGCCGTAGCGCAGGCCGTCGAAGCGGGCGAGGTTGGAGGAGCACTCGCTCGGCGCGATGAGGTAGTACGCCGACAGGGCGAGGTCGAAGGACGGACAGTCCAGCTCGACGATCTCCGCGCCCAGCTCCTTCAGCAGGGCGACGGACTCGTCGAAGCGCTGGAGAACGCCGGCCTGGTAGCCCTCGCCGCGGAACTGCTTGACGACGCCGACGCGCATGCCGGCGACGCTGCCGTTGCGGGCGGCCTCGACGACCGGCGGGACCGGGGCGTCGATGGAGGTGGAGTCGAGCGGGTCGTGTCCGGCGATGACCTCGTGCAGCAGCGCCGCGTCCAGGACCGTACGGGCGCAGGGGCCGCCCTGGTCGAGGGAGGAGGAGAAGGCGACCATGCCGTACCGCGACACCGCGCCGTAGGTGGGCTTGACGCCGACCGTGCCGGTGACGGCGGCCGGCTGGCGGATGGAGCCGCCGGTGTCGGTGCCGATGGCCAGGGGGGCCTGGTGGGAGGCGAGGGCGGCGGAGGAACCGCCGCCGGAACCACCGGGGATGCGGGTGAGGTCCCAGGGGTTGCCGGTCGGCCCGTAGGCGCTGTTCTCGGTGGAGGACCCCATGGCGAACTCGTCCATGTTGGTCTTGCCGAGGATGACGACGTCGGCGGCCTTCAGCTTCTTGGTGAGGGTCGCGTCGTACGGCGGGATCCAGCCCTCGAGGATCTTCGAGCCGACGGTGGTCGGGATGCCCTCGGTGGTGAAGATGTCCTTCAGCGCGAGGGGGACGCCGGCCAGCGGGCCGAGCGTCTCGCCGCGCTCGCGCTTGGCGTCCACGGCCCGGGCCTGGGCCAGGGCGCCCTCGCGGTCGACGTGCAGGAAGGCGTGCACCTTCTCGTCGACGGCCTCGATCCGGGCGAGGTGCGCCTCGGTGACCTCGACGGCCGTGAGTTCGCCCGAGGCGATCTTCGCGGCGATCTCGGCGGCGGTGAGCTTGATGATGTCCGTCATGACGGTTAGTCCTCCCCCAGGATCTGCGGCACCTTGAAACGCTGCTGTTCCTGGGCCGGGGCGCCGGAGAGCGCCTGCTCGGGGGTGAGCGAGGGACGGACCTCGTCCGCCCGCATGACGTTGGTCAGCGGGAGCGGGTGCGAGGTCGGCGGTACGTCTTGGTCGGCGACCTCGCTGACGCGGGCGACCGCGCCGATGATGTCGTCCAGCTGTCCCGCGAAGTGGTCGAGCTCTTCGGGCTTCAGCTCCAGACGCGCCAGCCGGGCGAGGTGGGCGACCTCCTCGCGCGTGATGCCAGGCATGCAGCGTTCCTCTGGGGTGAGTGAGTGTGGTGTGGGCCCAATCCTAGGGTGCGGCGGCCCGTGACCGTGAAACGGTTTGCCACTGCCGGGCGTCGGCGCCGCCCCCGAGCGCGACGCGCCGCGCGCGAAGCGAACCGCTCAGACGGCGAAGAGCAGCCCGGCGCTGAGCAGGACGACGACGGCCGTGGCGAAGTGGACCCCGAAGGCCACGGCCCGGGTGCCGCCGTGGCGCAGCACGATCGCGGTGTCGACGAACGGCACGATCGCGACGCACAGCATGAACCAGGCCTCGGCGCGGGCGCCGACGAAGACGAGCAGGGCGAGGCCGAGGACGCCGAAGGCGGTGTCCCTCAGGCCCTTGATCGCGAGGTAGGCCCCGGCGTCCCCGGTGGGCTCGGCCGGGACGCCGTAGCCCGCGGCGGAGGGCCGGGGCCTGAGCAGGAACCGGGCTCCGATGTACAGGATGAACAGGTCGAGCACGACGGCCAGGGTGTACGCGGTCACGGTCATGGTGGATCCCCCTCCGCGGATGCTAGCGGCGCTAGCTGTTGTAGCGAAGCTAACAGATCAGTGAAAGAATGGCTAGCGTTGCTAGCATGGGGTCATGTCGATCCACACGCGCCGCGAGCGCGAACGAGCGGAGCGCGAGCGACTGATCGTCAGGGCCGCGCGGGAGCTGCTGGAGACCGAGGGCTGGGACGCCGTCACCACCCGCCGGCTCGCGGCGGAGATCGAGTACAGCCAGCCCGTCCTGTACAGCCACTTCAAGGGCAAGGCCGCGATCATGGCGGCCGTCGCGGTGGAGGGCTGCGCGGAACTGGCGGCCGAGCTGCGCGAGGCGCGGGCGGGGGCGAGGGGCGTCCGGGAGGCCCTGGCGTCGGTGGGACAGGCGTACACCGCCTTCGCGCGGCGCCGGCCGGCGCTCTACGACGTGCTGTTCACCCACACCGTCGATCTGCCGTTCGCCACGCCCGAGGCGCCGGCGGCCCTGCGCGAGGCGTTCGGCGAACTGCTGTCAGCCGTGGCGCCCGTGGCGACGGCGGACGAGGACCCCGGGCTGCTGACGGAGACGTACTGGGCCGGGCTGCACGGCCTGGTCACGCTGATGCGCAGCGGCCGCCTGCCGGAGCCCGCGCACGAGCGGCGGCTGGAGATGCTGATCCGGCACTTCGCGGCCGGGGCGGGCTGACGGGCGGCGGCCGGCGGTCCCGCCCGCGGGGGTCACTCGTCGGAGGCCGCCGCCGGCAGGGCCGCGGCCGGGCGCTGCCAGCCGCGCGAGCCCCGGGCCCGCAGCCACGCCGTCGTCTCCTCGGGCGGCATCGCGGCCGCGACCAGCCAGCCCTGTACGGCGTCGCAGCCCAGGTCGCGCAGGCGCTCCCACGTCTCGTCGTCCTCGACGCCCTCGGCGACGACGAGGAGACCGAGCGAGTGGGCGAGGTCGACCGTGCAGCGGACGATCTCCGCGTCCTCGGTGTCCACGGCCAGCCGGGCCACGAAGGAGCGGTCGATCTTCAGCTCGCTCACCGGCAGGCGGCGCAGGTGGACGAGCGAGGAGTAGCCGGTGCCGAAGTCGTCGAGGGACATCTTCACGCCGTGTCCGGTGAGCCCGTTCAGGGTGTCGGCGGCACGCTGCGGGTCCTCGAGGAGGACGTGTTCCGTTATCTCCAGCTGGAGGGCTCCCGCCGGGACGCCGTGCCGGGCCAGCCGGGCGGCGACCGAACCGGCGAAGCCGGGGGTGTGCACGTCACGCGGGGAGACGTTCACCGCGACGGGCACGAACAGGCCCTGGGCGCGCCACCGGGCGACCTGCCCGAGCGCCGTCTCCAGCACGTACTCCGTCAGATGGGGCATCAGCCCGGAGGACTCGGCGATCGCTATGAACTCGTCCGGCGGGACCTTGCCCCGCTCCGGGTGCACCCAGCGGACCAGGGCCTCCAGTCCCGCGACCTGTCCGTCGAAACGGACCTTGGGCTGGTAGTGCAGCTGGACCTCGTGCGCGTCGAGCGCGCGTCGCAGGTCGCCGAGCAGGCCGAGTCGGTCCGGGGTGTTGGAGTCGCGCTTGGACTCGTAGACCTCGACGCCCGTGCGGTCGCGTTTGGCCTGGTACATCGCCACGTCCGCCCGGCGCAGCAGGCCCTCCGCGTCGAGCGCGTGGTCGGGGAAGAGGGCGACCCCGGCGCTGGCCTCCAGCACGAGGGTGAGTCCGTCGAGGTCGAGCGGGGAGCCGAGGGCGGCGACGAGACCGCGGGCGACCCGGGTCGCGGAGGTCGTGGAGTCGGCCACGGGAAGTAAGACGGCGAACTCGTCACCGCCGAGCCGCGCCACCTCCGCGCCGCGCGGCAGGGCCAGGCGCAGCCGGTCGGCTATCTGGAGCAGCAGCCGGTCACCGGCCAGATGACCGAGCGTGTCGTTGACCGATCGGAACCGGTCGAGGTCGATCAGCATGAGTGCGGTCCGGGCGCCGATGCGCTCGGCGTCGTCCAGGGCGGTCCAGATGCGCTCGCCGAGCCACTGGCGGTTGGGGAGCCCGGTGAGCGGGTCGCGCAACTGCTCCTCCGCGCGGGCCCGGGCGATCCACAGGGTGGAGTCGAGGGCGATGAGCGGGATGGCGAACAGCGGCAGCATGATCGGCTCGGCCACGGCCACCACGCACACCAGCGGGGCTATGCCGAGCAGGGCGACGGCGACCAGGCCCTGTCTGACCACGGCGGTGCGGGCGACGGTGGGCACGCCCCCGGAGCGGGGCGCGTGCAGATACCACAGCAGAACGCGGGTGACCGCGAGGTAGGCGACGGCGACCAGCACCACCTGGGGCGCGGTGTAGAGCGTCCAGGTGTCGGGCGTCCAGGGCCGCTCGACGGACGGCACCCGCCCGCCCGCCGCCAGCAGCAGCGCTCCGGCGCCGATGCCGAGGACGTCCACAGCGCCGTGCAGGACGCCCTGCCGCCAGCGGTGGCGCCGGGCTGTGCCGACCAGGACGACGACGGTGAGGCTGACCAGGCCGGCGGGCACCCAGCCGTACAGCAGCAGGACGGCGAGGGTGAGGGCGGCGCCGGAGCCGGTGCCGCCCCACCAGCGGGCCCGGCCGAGCATGACCAGGTGGCCGACGATCACACCGGTCAGCACGGCCAGCGACCAGCCGACGGTGCCGGACGGGAAGAGCGCGTGGTTGCCGGTGAAGGCGCGGTAGAAGCCGGCGCCGAGGGCGAATCCGGCCGCCGCGACGACCGCGGCGGGCAACGGGGGCCCGGACAGCTGCCGTTCGGCCTCGGCGTCATGCGCCCCGCGGGCGGGGTCGACGGCGAGCCGGGCGGGAGCGCGCGACTCCACGGAGGTGGGCGAGACGTGCGGGGCGCCGGGGCGCGCCTCCGCGCCCAGGGGTCGCTCCGCCCACACCACCCACCGGCTGCCCCACCACGCGCCGGTGACCCGGCGTCGGCGCAGCCCTGAGTCGGGGGCGGCGCTCTCGGTCGGTTCCATTCCCGTCCCTCTCACAGCCGGCGGTGCCCAGCCACGCGGCCCCGTGCCCGACAGCCCTCGGGCGGCGCCGCGTCGGGAAACCCTTCCCTGCCCGTCAGGAGCACGGGAGTGCCCCGACCGCGGCTGGGCACGGCAGGCGCACATCTCAACAGTAGGCCGCTGGAGGCTCGCACGGGCAGCGGTCGCCGACGGTTGCCCGAATGCGCCCCGGCCACCCGTATGCATCTGATATGCGCCGATCGGGTGGCCTTCAACCGCCGTTTCCGGCTACTCCCCCGCCGGAAGCGCGACCTCCGCTGCCGCCTCCGGGCCCTGCTCGAGGAGGACCGTGAAGCCGTCCTCGTTCAGCACGGGCACCTTGAGCTGCATCGCCTTGTCGTATTTCGATCCGGGACTGTCACCCACAACGACGAATGACGTCTTCTTCGAGACCGAACCGGTCACCTTCGCTCCCCGGCTCTGCAGGGCGTCCTTGGCGCCGTCCCGCGTGAAGTGTTCCAGGGTGCCGGTGACGACGACGGTGAGGCCCTCCAGCGGACGCGGCCCCTCGTCCTCACCGGAGCCCTCCTCCTCCATCCGGACGCCGGCGGCCTGCCACTTGCGGAGGATCTCCTGGTGCCACTCCTCGGCGAACCACTCTTTCAGGGAGGCGGCGATGGTCGGGCCGACGCCCTCGGTGTTCGCCAGCTCCTCCTCGCTCGCCTGCCGGATGCGGTCGACGGAGCGGAACTCGCGCGCGAGCGCCTCGGCGGCCACCGGCCCCACGTGCCGGATCGACAGACCGGTGAGGATCCGCGCCAGCGGCCGCTCCTTGGCCGCTGCGATGTTCTCCAGCATCGCGAGCGCGTTCTTCCTCGGTTCGCCCTGCTGGTTGGCGAAGATCGTGACGATCTTCTCCTCGCCCGTCTTCGGGTCCCGCTTGGGCAGACCGCTGTCCTGGTCCAGGACGTACGCCTTGATGGGCAGCAGCTGCTCGACGGTGAGGTCGAACAGGTCGCCCTCGTCGGTCAGCGGCGGGTCGGCGGGCTCCAGCGGCTTGGTGAGGGCGGCGGCGGCCACGTACCCGAAGTGCTCGATGTCCAGCGCCTTGCGGCCGGCGAGGTAGAAGAGACGCTCGCGCAACTGGGCGGGGCAGGTGCGGGCGTTGGGGCAGCGCAGGTCGACGTCGCCCTCCTTCATCGGCCTGAGCGCCGTACCGCACTCGGGGCACTCGGACGGCATCACGAACGCGCGCTCGCTGCCGTCCCGCAGGTCGACGACCGGGCCGAGGATCTCCGGGATGACGTCACCGGCCTTGCGCAGCACCACCGTGTCACCGATCAGGACGCCCTTGGCCTTGACGACGTCCTGGTTGTGCAGGGTGGCGAACTCGACCTCGGAGCCGGCCACCGTCACCGGCTCGACCTGGGCGTAGGGAGTGACCCGTCCGGTGCGGCCCACGCCCACGCGGATGTTGACGAGCTTGGTGTTGACCTCCTCCGGCGCGTACTTGTACGCGATCGCCCAGCGGGGGGCTCGCGCCGTCGAGCCGAGGCGGCCCTGGAGCCGGATCTCGTCGAGCTTGACGACCACTCCGTCGATCTCGTGTTCCACGGAGTGGCGGTTCTCGCCGTAGTACGCGATGAACTCCCGTACGCCGTCGAGACCTTCGACCACCTTGTTGTGCCGGGAGGTGGGCAGACCCCATGCCTTGAGGAGGTCGTAGGCCTCGGAGAGGCGGGTCATGCCCTCGTAGCCCTCCAGGGCACCGATGCCGTGGACCACCATGTGCAGAGGGCGGGTGGCGGTGACGCGCGGGTCCTTCTGGCGCAGCGAACCGGCCGCCGCGTTGCGCGGGTTGGCGAAGGGCTTGTCGCCGGCCTCGACCAGGCGGGCGTTGAGCTCCTCGAACTTCTCCATCGGGAAGTAGACCTCGCCGCGGATCTCCACCAGCGTGGGGACGCCGTCGCCCGCGAGACGGTCCGGGATCTCCGCGATCGTGCGCACGTTGGGCGTGATGTCCTCGCCCGTGCGGCCGTCGCCGCGGGTCGCCGCGCGCGTCAGACGGCCGTTCTCGTAGGTGAGGTTGACGGCGAGGCCGTCGACCTTCAGCTCGCACAGGAAGTGGTACGCGGAGGCGCCGACATCCTTGTGGACGCGCTCGGCCCAGGCGGCCAGCTCCAGGTCGTCGAAGGCGTTGTCCAGGGAGAGCATGCGCTCGCGGTGCTGGACCGCCGTGAAGTCCGTCTCGTACGCGCCCGCGACCTTCTGGGTCGGCGAGTCGGGCGTGCGCAGCTCGGAGTACTCCTCCTCCAGCGCCTCCAGGGAACGCAGGAGGCGGTCGAACTCCGCGTCGCTGATGACGGGAGCGTCCTTCACGTAGTACCGGAAGCGGTGCTCCTCGATCTGCTCAGCGAGCTGCGCGTGCTGCTCCCGTGCCTCGGTGGGCACCGTCGTCTCCGCTTGCCTGTCGCCGGCCACCGTGTTGTCCTCCCGTTACTCTGGGTTGTCCGCGAGGGATCTCGCCGCCCGGGCGCAGTGGGCGAGTGCCTGTCGTGCGTACGCGGGAGAGGCCCCCGCGAGGCCGCACGCGGGCGTGACCGTGACCGCCTCCGCGAGAAGCCCCGGTGACAGTCCCAGCCTGCGCCACAGCGTCCTGACACCCATGACGCTACCGGCAGGGTCTGACAACGGGCCGTCCACGCCCGGCACGACACCGGCGAAGAGCCGGGTACCCGCTTCCACGGCCTCACCGACCGCCTCGTCGTCACGCTCGGTGAGGAGTGCGAAGTCGAAGGAGACGGCGTCCGCGCCGGCCCGGCGCAGCAGGGCGAACGGCACGTCCGGTGCGCACGAGTGGAC
Organism: Streptomyces sp. NPDC030143; assembly: GCF_055573695.1. Lineage (NCBI taxonomy): Bacteria > Bacillati > Actinomycetota > Actinomycetes > Kitasatosporales > Streptomycetaceae > Streptomyces > Streptomyces sp. NPDC030143. Next base: position 23,178 of record NZ_JBVIAY010000016.1, on the reverse strand, counting down.
CACGACGGGGCCGTCCTCGTGCACCCCGACGACGTCCCGGAGGGTCGCCTCGACGACCTGCCGGTCCACGGCGCGGTGGGTGCGGTAGCCGCTGGCGGACTTCACCCGGCCGCGCAGGACGGCGGTGAGGGAGGGTTCGTCGAGCTGGAGCACGAGCCGGGCGCCGGGGACGCGACGCCGCACCTCGGCGAGGTGCAGGCGCAGGCCCTCGGCGAGGGAGGCGGCCAGGTCGCGGCAGGCGCCGGGGTCGGAGAGGACGGCCTCTCCGTTCTTCAGCTCCAGCGCGGCGGCCAGCGACCAGGGGCCGACCGCCTGGACCTTCAGCTGTCCCTCGTGGCCCTGGGTGAACTCCTCCAGCGCGTCGAGGTCCTCCCCCAGCCACGACCGGGCCCGCCGGGTGTCGCGTCCCGGACGGTCGCCGATCCGCCAGCCGCTCGGCTCCACGCGCGCGTACAGCTCCACGAGCAGGCCCGCCGTCCGGCCGATCATGTCGGCGCCGGGGCCCCGGGCGGGGAGCTCGGGGAGGAACGGGAAGTCGTCGAAGGATCCGGTGGCGGTCTTGGCGGCCTCTCTGGCGTCACCTCCGGGCAGGGAGCCGATGCCGGTGGCCGCGCCGAAGCGAGTGTTGTCGTTCACGGGTGAAGCCTACGGAGGGGCGGCCGGGTGCGGTGCGGGCGTGCCCGGGTTCTTCGCGGCGGGGGCCGGCGCCGGCCCCCCCCGCGTCCGCCCACGGGGGGGCGGCGCCCCCGCTCACCTACCTGCCCGGCCGTACCGTCAGGTCGTTGACCTCCGCGTCCCCCGGCAGGTCGAGCGCCATCAGGATCGTCGTCGCCACCGACTCGGGGTCGATCCACCGCGACGCGTCGTACTCCTTGCCCTCCTGCTGGTGCACCTTGGCCTGCATGGGGCTGGCCGTGCGTCCGGGGTAGACGGACGTGACGCGGACGCCGTTGCCGTGCTCCTCGTGGCGCAGGGAGTCGGCGAGGGCCTTCAGGCCGTGCTTGGAGGCGGCGTAGGCGGACCAGTCGGCGTGGGCGTTCAGACCGGCGCCGGAGTTCACGAAGACCACGTGTCCGCGGGTGGCGCGCAGCTGCGGCAGGAGGTGCCTGGTCAGCTCGGCCGGCGCGATCAGGTTGACGTTGAGCTGGTGGCGCCAGGACTTGGGGGTGAGCTCCCCCACCGGACCGAGGTCGACCACCCCGGCGATGTGCAGGAGCGAGTCGACGCGGTCGGGGAGCGTCTGGTGGGAGAAGGCCCAGGACAGCTTGTCGGGGTCGGCCAGGTCGCCGACGAGCGTCCTCGCCCCGGGGAACTCCGCCGCCAGTTCCTTGGCGCGGCCCGCGTCGCGCGCGTGGAGCACGAGGTCGTCCCCGCGCGCGTGCAGGCGGCGCGCGACGGCCGCGCCGATGCCGGAACCCGCTCCGGTGATCACATGAGTAGCCATGCCCGCCATGCTCGCACCACGGCGGCTCAGACGATGCCCTGGCTCTCCTCGAGGTAGGCCAGCGCCCCGACCGGCTCGTCGGCGAAGAAGACCAGGTCGGTCAGGGGCCGGGGCAGGAACCCCTCGTCCTCCATGCGCCGGAACTGCTCCTTGAGACCGTCGTAGAAGCCGGCGGTGTTCAGCAGGACGACGGGTTTGTCCGTGTGGCCGTGCTTCTTGAGCTCCAGGATCTCGGTGGCCTCGTCGAGGGTGCCCGTCCCGCCGACCATGATGAGGACCGCGTCGGCCTTCTCCAGCAGCAGCTTCTTGCGCTCGGCGAGGTCGCGGGCGACCAGCATCTCGTCGGCCCCGGTCCGCGCCTTGGCCGCCAGGAAGTCCACCGACACCCCGCACAGCCGTCCGCCCGCCTCCTGCACGCCGTCGGCGACCACCTTCATCAGTCCGACGTCGGAACCGCCCCACACGAGCGTGTGCCCGCCCTTGCCGAGCAGTTCGGCGAACTCGCGCGCGGGTCCGGTGTAGCGGGCGTCGAGGTCGGCGGCGGAGAGGAAGACGCAGATTCGCATGAGGTCACCGTACGCGGGAAGACATCGCGGCCCGCGAGCGCTGTCCCGGTATGGCCGAAGGACACACCATCACCGTCGAGCGGGGCAGCCGGCACGTCAGGGTCGTCCACGGGGACCGGGTGCTCGCCGAGAGCGACCGCCCTCTCGTGCTGCGCGAGACCGGCTGTCCGGTGCGGTACTACCTCCCCGCCGAGGACGTACGGCTGGACCTGCTGACGCCCTCCGACACGCACACGTACTGCCCGTTCAAGGGCACGGCGTCCTACTGGTCGCTGCCCGGCGCGCCCGACCTCGTGTGGGCGTACCCCGACCCGAAGCCGGACGTCCGGGAGATCAAGGACCACCTGTGCTTCTACGAAGTGGAAGTGTCGTAAGCCGCCGACCACGCCGACGTGCGGCAGTCTGGACCGGCATGGACATGGACGAGCAGACCTCCTCCCTCGACGGCACCCCCCTCGCCCACGCGCGGACCGGGCGGGGCCCCTCGGTCATCCTCGTGAGCGGCGCGATGTCGACCGGCGGCACGGTGGCCCCCCTCGCCGGCCTCCTCGCGCACGACGTCACCGCCCTCTGGTACGACCGCCGGGGCCGCGGCGGCAGCGGCGACACCGCGCCGTACGCGGTCGAACGCGAGGTGGAGGACCTGGCCGCGCTGATCGACACGGCGGGCGGCGAGGCGGCCCTGTACGGCGTCTCCTCGGGCGGCGCGCTGGCACTGCGGGCGGCGGCCGCCGGGCTGCCGGTGACCCGGGTGGCGGTGTACGAGCCGCCGTTCGCGGACTTCTCCGCGGGCGGCGCCGAGGAACGCGCCGCCTACACCGCCCGGCTGACCGAGGCCCTCTCCGAGGGCCGGCGCGGCGACGCGGTCGAGCTGTTCCTGCGCGTGACCGGCCTGGCCGACGACGTGATCCGCAGCGCCCGCCAGTCGCCGATGTGGGCCGCCATGGAGGAGATCGCCCCGACCCTGGCCTACGACGACGCCGTGCTCGGCGACGGCCTGGTGCCCCGTGAGCTGCTGTCCTCGATCGGCGTGCCGGTCCTGGCGGTCGCCGGCGGGGCGAGCCCGGCCTGGCAGCGCCGGGCCGCCCGGGAGGTCGCCCAGACCGTGCCCGAGGGCACCTACCGGGAGCTGGAGGGCCAGACGCACATGGTGGACCCGAACGTGCTGGCGCCGGTGCTCGTCGAGTTCCTCACCGCGTAGGGCGCGGCCTCACGCCACGCCGGCCGTCGCGCGCGTGGTCGAGGCGATCGTCGCCGATCCCACCACGCGCGTGCCGTCGTACAGCACGATCGCCTGGCCGGGGGCGACGCCGCGGACCGGCTCGGTGAAGGTGACGTGCAGGGTGTCGTCGACCAGTTCGGCGGTGACGTCGGTCTCGCCGCCGTGGGCGCGCAGCTGGGCGGTGTAGGTGCCGGGGCCGGTGGGGGCGGCTCCGCACCAGCGGGGCCTGAGGGCGGTCAGCGCGGTGACGTCCAGGGAGGCGGCGGGGCCGACCGTGACCCGGTTGTCCACGGGTGAGATGTCCAGGACGTAGCGCGGCTTGCCGTCGGCGGCGGGGGTGCCGATGCGCAGGCCCTTGCGCTGGCCGATGGTGAAGCCGTACGCGCCCTCGTGGGTGCCGACCTTGGTGCCGTCCTCGTCGACGATGTCGCCCTCTGCCCGGCCCAGCCGCTGCGCCAGGAAGCCCTGGGTGTCACCGTCGGCGATGAAGCAGATGTCGTGGGAGTCGGGCTTCTTGGCGACCGCGAGTCCCCGGCGCTCGGCCTCGGCGCGGATCTCGTCCTTGGTGGTGACCGTGTCGCCGAGGGGGAACAGGGCGTGCGCGAGCTGCCGCTCGTCGAGGACGCCGAGGACGTACGACTGGTCCTTGGCCATGTCGGAGGCGCGGTGCAGTTCGCGGGAGCCGTCGGGGAGGGTCACGACCTTCGCGTAGTGGCCGGTGCAGACCGCGTCGAAGCCCAGCGCGAGGGCCTTGTCGAGCAGGGCCGCGAACTTGATCTTCTCGTTGCAGCGCAGGCAGGGGTTGGGAGTGCGGCCGGCCTCGTACTCGGCGACGAAGTCCTCGACGACGTCCTCGCGGAAGCGGTCGGCGAGGTCCCAGACGTAGAACGGGATGCCGATGACGTCGGCGGCGCGGCGGGCGTCGCGGGAGTCCTCGATGGTGCAACAGCCCCGCGCGCCCGTCCGGAACGACTGGGGGTTCGCGGAGAGCGCGAGGTGGACGCCGGTGACGTCGTGGCCGGCTTCCGCGGCGCGGGCCGCGGCGACGGCGGAGTCGACCCCGCCGGACATGGCGGCGAGTACGCGGAGGGGGCGGGGCTGCGAGGTCTCAGTCATAACGCCTCCAGGGTACGGGGCGCCGGGAACCGGGGTCGGCGCGTATCCGTTGTGGATCTCGAGGGGCGAGGAGGGACAGCCGCATGGGGGTTGGGAAGAAGGACGCGGACCGGCGGATCGGGCGGCGTGCGCTGCTGGTCGGCGGCGCCACGGCCGCCGTGGGTTCGGCGGTGCTGGCGCGTGAGGAGCTGGCGCGGCTGTGGTGGCGGCTGCCCGGGGTGGAGCGGCCGCGGGTGGAGGGCGCGGTGGACTTCCGCGGCGCGCGGTGGGTGGCCGCCTCGACGGGCAACTTCCGCTGGGCGGACCGGCCGGACGACTACGGGATCGACATGATCGTCGTCCATGTCACCCAGGGCGACTTCGCGAGCGCGGTGCAGGTCTTCCAGGATCCGAAGCACCGCGCGGCGGCGCACTACATCGTCGGCCAGGACGGCCGGATCGCGCAGATGATCCGCGAGCTGGACGTGGCGTACCACGCGGGCAACCGCTCGTACAACGAGCGGAGCGTGGGCATCGAGCACGAGGGCTTCGTGGACCGGCCGCAGGACTTCACCGACGCGATGTACACGGCCTCGGCGCGGCTGGCGGCCGGCATCTGCCGGCGGTACGGCATACCCGTCGACCGCGAGCACATCATCGGCCACGTGGAGGTGCCGGGGACGGACCACACCGACCCCGGGGAGCACTGGGACTGGGACCGGTACCTGCGGCTGGTGCGGGAGGCGCACACCGCGGCGGCGTGAAGTCCGCCGCCCGGGCCTGTGGCCCCTGCCGCGGTGTGACGGCCGCCGCGCGGGCCTGCGGCCCCCGCCCTCCCGCCGCCTGGGTCCGGCCGCGTTCCTGTCGCCGTCTGGGTCCGGCCGCGTTCCTGTCGCTATGTCAGTCCGGCGGCGCGGGCCCGTTCCACCGCCGGGCCGATGGCCCTGGCGACCGCCTCGACGTCGGCCTCGGTGGAGGTGTGGCCGAGGGAGAAGCGCAGGGTGCCGCGGGCGAGGTCGGGGTCGGTGCCGGTGGCGAGCAGGACGTGGCTGGGCTGGGCGACACCGGCGGTGCAGGCGGAGCCCGTGGAGCACTCGATGCCCTGGGCGTCCAGCAGGAGCAGCAGGGAGTCGCCCTCGCAGCCCGGGAAGGTGAAGTGGGCGTTGGCGGCGAGGCGGCCGCCGGGGGCCGGGTCGCCGCCGAGGATCGCGTCCGGGACGGCGGTGCGCACCGCGTCGACCAGCGCGTCGCGCAGGGCGCCGATCTCGCGGGCGAACCACTCGCGCTGTTCGGCGGCGAGGCGTCCGGCGACGGCGAAGGAGGCGATCGCGGGCACGTCGAGGGTGCCGGAGCGGACGTGCCGCTCCTGCCCGCCGCCGTGCAGGACGGGGACGGGGGTGTACTCACGGCCGAGGAGGAGGGCGCCGATGCCGTAGGGTCCGCCGATCTTGTGGCCGGAGACGGTCATCGCGGCGAGGCCGGAGGCGGCGAAGTCGAGCGGGACCTGGCCGAAGGCCTGGACGGCGTCGGCGTGCAGGGGGACGCCGAACTCGGCGGCGGCCTCGGCGAGTTCGCGGACCGGCATGATCGTGCCGATCTCGTTGTTCGCCCACATGACGGTGGCGAGGGCGACGTCGTCGGGGTCGCGGGCGACGGCCTCGCGCAGCGCGTCCGGGTGGACCCGTCCGTGGGAGTCCACGGGGAGGTACTCGACGGTCGCGCCCTCGTGCTCGTCCAGCCAGTGCACGGCGTCGAGGACCGCGTGGTGCTCGACGGGGCTGGCCAGGATCCGGGTGCGGGCCGGGTCGGCGTCGCGGCGGGACCAGTACAGGCCCTTGACGGCGAGGTTGTCGGCCTCGGTGCCGCCGGAGGTGAAGACGACCTCGCTGGGGCGGGCGCCGAGCGCGTCCGCGAGGGTCTCTCGTGCCTCCTCGACCGTCCGCCGGGCCTGGCGGCCGGCTGCGTGGAGGGAGGAGGCATTGCCTGTGACGCCCAGGTGGGCGGTCAGTGCCTCTGCCGCCTCCGGGAGCATCGGGGTGGTCGCGGCGTGGTCGAGGTAAGCCATGGTGAGGCGATTCTACGGCGCGTGTTCAGCGGACCTCGGGCGAGTGTCGGCCAGGAGCGCGCGGGGGCGGTGCGCCTGGCCGGAACCCCCTCCCGCGCTACCGGTGCCCGCCCGCTCAGAAGCTCCACGAGACCGTCGAGTCGGCCTGCATGAAGGCGATCAGGACGACCAGGTCGGCGACGCCGAGGGTCAGGCCCAGCCAGGCCCGGCCGCGGCGCTTGGTGCCGCGCCACAGGGCCACGGAGGCCAGGACGATGGCGGTCGGGCCGAGGAAGACGTTGAGGACGAGGAGGCCGACGAGGCCGAGGACGAACGACGCGACGGCCATGCCGTCGGTGTCGCGGATGCCGGTGCGCGTGGTGGCCGGTGCGGTGAGATGCATGGTCGGTCGGCTCCTGTCGGTCAGTGGGTCGGGGTGTGCCGGCGGCGGGCGTGACGCTCGCGCAGGGCGAAGACGCCGAGCCAGACGGCGATCACGATCGCGGCGGTGAGGCTGAAGCTGAAGGGCGCGTGGGCCACGGTGCCCATGACGACGCCGAGCAGCAGGAGGGCGGCGACGAGGAACAGCATGGGATGGAATCCCCCTTCGTGAAGTTTCGGTGAACAGTTGTGGTTACACTTGTTCACTGACTTTCGAGTCTATCGTGCCCCACGGCTTTGCAATTACGGAGAACAGTTGTTAACTGGATGACATGAGTCACACTCTCGGCATCCGGCAGGCCCAGAAGCAGAAGACCCGGCAGGCGCTCCTGGACGCGGCGCTGGGGCTGCTGGAGGGGCAGAGCCTGAGCAGCCTCGGACTGCGCGAGGTCACCCGCGCCGTCGGGGTCGCCCCGACCGCCTTCTACCGGCACTTCCGCTCCACCGCGGATCTCGGCGTCGCCCTGGTCGAGGAGGCGCTGGGCAGCCTGCACCCGATGATCCGGACCACCGTGACGGACGCCGACTCGAGCGAGGAACGCATCACGCGCGCCGTCGGGTTGATCGCCCGTCATGTGGACGCGTACCCCGCACACGTCCGGTTCATCGCCCGTGAGCGACATGGCGGGGTCCGGCCGGTCCGGGAGGCGATCCGGGAGCAACTGGTGCGGTTCGCCGAGGAGGTGAAGGCCGAGCTGGCCAAGGACCCCGAGGCGGCGGGCTGGAGCGACGACGACCTGCTGATGCTGTCGCACCTGTTCGTCGACCAGATGCTCATCACCGCCTCGCTGTTCCTGGAGGCCCAGGAGGCCGCGGCGGACGGCACCATCTCCGCCGAGGACCGCGAGCGCGTCACCTCGCTCGCGACCCGCCAGCTGCGGCTGATCAGCATCGGTCGCCACCACTGGCTCGACTGAGCGGGCCGCCGGGATCCGACCCGGTCCGGCCCCGGGCCCGCCGACGGGGATCCCGGGCCGACCCGGCTCGGGCCGCGCCCCGCCCCCGTCCGCTTCCTCGCCCCACCCCCCAGCCCCACCCCGCCGCGCCCCGCACAGGCGAGCGGGCGGCCCATCCGTCTCCCGGATGTGCCGCCCGCGCCCCCGCACACGGTCCCGACGGCTCGTCAGCCTTGCTGCTGAGCCTGCCCGCCCTGCTGCCCGCCACCCGGCCCACCGCAGCCGCCCTCGCCTGCGCCGGGGCCGCCCTGGCCGCCCCGCCCGCCGCCGGGCGCACCGCTCGGCAAGCCCGAGGGAGCGCCGCTCGGCACGGCCGTCGGGGTTCGGGTGGGCGCGCCCGACGGGCCGCCTGAAGGGGCACCCGACGGTGCACCCGTCGGCGCACCGCTCGGCACCCCGGACGGCGCCCGGCACGCCTGTCCGCCCGTGGAACCGCCGCCCGAGGAGGACGAGTCGCCCGAACCGCACGCCACCAGCACCAGCGGCGAGAGCGCCGGCAGGGCGACGGCGGGGGCGAGACGCACCGGCTCGAGGACCCGCTTCATGAGATCCCGCTCCGAGATCGATGAGGACACCTGAGCACGGAACTCGGCCAAGCGCGTCCGGGACTTCCCTGGGCCCGCCCTGTACCCCGCCTGTCCGACGGGCAAAGGGAGCCTCAAGAGACCCCGGCGGCCTGACGGTTCGCACCGAGGCACGCTGGGCGTCCTGGTACTGCGCCGGTACGGCTCCGTGACGGGGTGGGCCGGCGCGCACGGGCCCTCACCCTCGGTCAGAACAGGCGGACCCGGGCCAGCTGACGGGACTGGGCCACCAGTCGGTCCTCGCTGTCCCACACCTCGGCGTCCTCCTCCAGGAAGCCGCCCGCGAGGTTGCGCGTGGTGATGGCGACGCGCACCGGGCCGGGAGCCGGACGGCAGCGGACGTGGACGGTCAGTTCGACCGTCGGGACCCAGCCGGCGATCCCCAGGTCGAAGGCGGTGGGCGGCAGGGCGTCCACGGCGAGCAGCAGGGAGAGCGGGTCGGCGTCGCGGCCGTCGGCCAGGCCGAACCAGGCACGCATCTCGCCCCTGCCGGAGGGCTCTCCGAGGGCCCAGCCGACGGTCGAGGGGTCCAGCTTGAGCATCAGCCGCTGGGCGATGGGCTGCTGGTCGGCGTCGGGGGCGGGGCCGTCCCCGGGGCCGAGGCACTGGCCGACCGGCGGGATGGCCGGGGGCTTGGCGGAGGTGCGGACGTCGTCGGGGAGGGCGTCGAGGTCGCCGTAGGAGGCGAGGACGCGGATCCGCTCGACCTCGCGGCCCTCGTCGTCGTACTGGAAGAGGGAGGCCTGCCCGGTGGAGAGGGTGCGGCCGGCGCGGACCGTCTCGCTGCGGATCAGCGCCGGGCCGGGGCGTGAGGCGCTGAGGTAGTGCCCGGTGACGGTGAAGGGGTCCGGATGCGGCAGGGTGTCCGCCAGCGCGCGCCCGAGGACGGCGAGCAGATAGCCGCCGTTGACGGCGCCGAAGACCGTCCAGCCGGCCGAGAGATCCGCGGCGTGGACGCCGGGCTCGCGCCGGGTGACCGCCGTGTCGCGGTCGAACTCGCTGTCGCCGAGGGCGGCGGGGGCGGTGACTGCTGCTTCTGGCATGCCTGAACGGTACAACAGCTAACTACTAAGCGGTAGCTTTTTGACGACGGGGAGCATGCCCCGCACGGGCACGTCAGGTGAAGAGAGGGCAATTTCCAGGTAAGTGTCCGTTCTCGTGCGTCAACCCGAGCGGGTCGTCCGCCCTCTCCAGGGACATGAGCCTCACCGGGACCCCGTTCCTCTACACCCTGATCGCGCTGTCCGCCGTCGCCCTCGCCCTGCCGCTGCTGCTGTGGTCGCGGCTGCGCGGGCCCCGGGCGGCGCGGGCCGCGGCTCGGGTGCTGATGCTGATGTTCGCCCAGGGCACCGCGGTCGCCCTGGTCTTCGTCCTGGTCAACAACGCCAACAACCTGTACGACACCTGGGGCGACCTGCTCGGCACCGGCAGCCATGTGCAGCAGGCCGCCGCCCTGGGCGCCGACGGCACCGGCGGCATCGCCCTGCAGCGGCTGCCGCGCGTCCGGCAGACGTTCACCCCGGCCGACGGCCCGGGCATGCGCGCGGCCGGCGGGGTGCGCGTCACCCAGCTCCAGGGCCGCGTCTCCGGCGTGAACGCCGAGGTCTACGTATGGCTGCCCCCGCAGTACGACGAACCCGCCTACCGACACCGGGCCTTCCCGGTCGTGGAGCTGCTGCCGGGCTACCCCGGCTCGGCGAAGTCGTGGTTCGCGACGCTGCGCGTGCACGAACAGCTGCTGCCGCTGATGCGCGCGGGCAAGGTCGCGCCGTTCATCCTGGTGGCGCCGCGCACGACGCTGCTGCCCGGAGTCGACACCGGCTGCGCCAACGTCCCGGGCACCGTCGACGCCGACTCCTGGCTCAGCGTCGACGTGCCGAAGATGGTCCGGGACAACTTCCGCGCCCAGGCGGCCCCCAAGGGCTGGGCGGTCGCCGGTTACTCGGCCGGGGCGCACTGCGCGGTCAAACTCGCCGTCGCCCACCCCGACCGATACGAGGCCGCGGTGAGCCTGTCCGGCTACAACGACCCGATGGGCGAGCCCAACTCCCTGGCCGCCCAGAACCCCGTCCTGCGCCGCGCCAACAACCCCTACCTGCTGCTGCGCCGCGCGGCCACCCCGCCCGCGGTCGCCCTCTACGTCTCCGGCCAGCCGGGGGACGGCTACGAGGCCGGGGTCGCCCTCCAGCGCGAGGCGAAGGCCCCGACCGTCGTGCACGTCGTCTACATCCCGAAGAGCGCCGGCGGCCACACCGCCGCCCTGTGGCGGCCGCAGGTGGTGACCGTCTTCCGCTGGCTCACCGCGCAGTTGGGACAGCTGCCCGTCACCCGCGCGGGCGCCGCTACTCCTCCCGCACGGTCGAGCGACGGTTCCACGCACGCGGCGCTCGCCAGTGGAACCGCATCGCAAGCAGCCGCAGCACGAAGGCGGTGACCGCGGCCGTGCCGCTGGCCAGCGGGGTCAGGGCGTCGAAGCGGATGCAGAGCACCACCATCGTCGCGCCGACGATCGCCGGGACCGCGTACAGGTCGCGGTCCCAGCGCAGCAGCGAGGGCACCTCGTTGGCGAGGACGTCGCGCAGCACACCTCCGCCGACGGCGGTGGCCAGGCCGAGGGCCGCCGAGGCGGTGAGGCCCAGGCCGTGGTCGTATGCCTTCGTGGTGCCCGTGACGCAGAACAGGCCGAGGCCGGCCGCGTCGAAGACGTTCACCCCGACCTGGATGCGCTCCACGTGCGGGTGGAGGAAGAAGACGAGCAGGGCGGCGAGCAGCGGGGTGAGGAAGTACCCCAGGTCCGTGAAGGCCGCGGGCGGCACCGCCCCGATGATCACGTCCCGGAAGATCCCCCCGCCCAGGGCGGTGACCTCGGCGAGGACGGCGATGCCGAAGACGTCGAAGTTCTTGCGGACGGCCAGCAGCGCGCCGGAGATGGCGAAGACGAAGATGCCGATCAAGTCGAGGGTGTGCTGAACGGAGGGGGTGAAGAGTTGATGGAGCACCCTTCCATTCTCGCCCAGCACGAAGCCCCCGCCTTACATTGCAAGGCGGGGGCTCGCTACGGCTCACTTCTCCTGGGAGGGGGCGTCCTTGGAGGGCGCTTCCTTGGAGGGCGCCTCAGAGGACGCGGCATCCGGCGACGGCGCGTCCGGGGCGGGCTGCGCCTCCGTCGAGGGTGCCGCCTCGGCGGGAGCCTGCGGAGAGGAGTCCTCGGAAGGGCCGGTCTCCGGGGACGTGCCCTCGGCGGAGTCGCTCCCCTCGGACGAGCCCTCGGCCGAGGCCGTCTCCGGGGCGGCGTCGGTGCCGGCCGGCTCCGCGCTCGCCTCCTGCGTCAGCGAGGCCACCGCCGCCGACGTCTCCGCCGACTCCGCGAGCACCTCGTCGGCCACCAGCTCCGCCGCCTCCTTCGCCGCGGTCAGCAGGACGGTGTCCTGCGGAGCCTGGTCCTCGAAGTTCTCCGGGTGGTGGCAGGCGACCTGCTGGCCCGGCCGCAGCTCGACGAGGTTCGGCTCGGTGGTCCGGCAGATGTCCGTCGCCTTCCAGCACCGGGTGTGGAACCGGCAGCCGCTCGGCGGGGAGATCGGCGAGGGCACGTCGCCCTTGAGCAGGATGCGCTCGCTCTTGGCGTTCTTGCGCCGCGGGTCCGGGATCGGCACCGCCGACATCAGCGCCTTGGTGTACGGGTGCATCGGAGAGCGGTAGAGCTGGTCGCGGTCGGCCAGCTCGACGATCTTGCCGAGGTACATCACCGCGATCCGGTCCGAGACGTGCCGGACGACCGAGAGGTCGTGCGCGATGATCACGTACGTCAGGCCGAGCTCCTCCTGGAGGTCGTCCAGCAGGTTCACCACCTGCGCCTGGATCGACACGTCCAGCGCGGACACCGGCTCGTCCGCCACGACCAGCTTCGGGTTGAGCGCGAGCGCGCGGGCGATGCCGATGCGCTGGCGCTGACCGCCGGAGAACTCGTGCGGGTAGCGGTTGTAGTGCTCGGGGTTGAGACCCACGACCGACAGCAGCCGCTGCACTTCCTTCTTGATGCCGCCCTCGGGCTCGACGCCCTGGAGCTTGAAGGGAGCGCCGATGATCGTGCCGATGGTGTGGCGCGGGTTCAGCGAGGAGTACGGGTCCTGGAAGATCATCTGCACGTCGCGGCGGAGCGGACGCATGCCCGCGACACCGAGGTGCGTGATGTCCTTCCCCTGGAACTCGACCGTGCCGCCGGTCGGTTCGAGCAGCCGGGTGATCAGCCGGCCCATCGTGGACTTGCCGCAGCCGGACTCCCCCACGACGCCGAGCGTCTCACCGGAGCGGACCTCGAAGTCGAGGCCGTCGACGGCGTGCACCGCGCCGACCTGCCGCTGGAGCAGGCCCTTCTTGATCGGGAAGTGCTTCTGCAGGCCGGTGACCTTCAGCAGCACCTCGCCGTCGGCGCGGGTCCGGTCAGCCTGCGCGGGAATCGTCACCGCTTTCTCGTCACTCACAGCTTCGGCGCAATCTCTTCGGTCCAGATACGCTCCCGCTGCTCCGTGCTCATGTGGCAGGCGGCCCAGTGCCGGCTGCCGACCTCGGCCAGCTCCGGGCGGACCGTGCGGGTGACGTCGTCCTTCGGGATGTCCGCGTACGGGCAGCGCGGGTTGAAGGCGCAGCCGGACGGCAGGTTGATCAGGGAGGGCGGGGAGCCCTTGACCGGGATCAGGCGCTCCTGCTGCTCGCGGTCCAGGCGCGGCATCGAACCGAGCAGACCCCAGGTGTAGGGGTGGCGGGGCTCGTAGAACACCTTCTCGGCCGGGCCGCGCTCCACACAGCGGCCGCCGTACATCACCAGGATGTCGTCGGCGAGTTCGGCGACGACGCCCAGATCGTGGGTGATGACGATGACCGCGGAGCCGAACTCCTTCTGCAGGTCCCGGATCAGGTCGAGGATCTGCGCCTGGACGGTGACGTCCAGGGCGGTCGTCGGCTCGTCCGCGATGAGCAGCTCGGGGTTGTTGACCAGCGACATCGCGATCATCGCGCGCTGGCGCATACCGCCGGAGAACTCGTGCGGATAGCTGTCGACGCGCTTGTCCGGCTGCGGGATGCCCACCCGGTCGAGCATCTCGACCGCGCGCCGCTTGGCGGTCTTCTTGTCGACGTCGTGGTGGATCCGGTAGGCCTCCACGATCTGCTGGCCGATCGTGTAGTACGGGTGCAGCGCCGACAGCGGGTCCTGGAAGATCATCGCCATCTGACGCCCGCGCAGCTTGCGGACGTGGTCCGGGTCGGCGGACAGCAGTTCCGTGCCGTCCAGCCAGATCTCGCCGGAGATCTGCGCCTTGCGCTTGCCGTACTGGCCGGCGGTGTGCAGGCCCATGATGCCGAGCGAGGTCACCGACTTGCCGGAGCCCGACTCGCCCACGATGCCGAGGGTCTTGCCCTTCTCCAGCTGGAAGCTGAGCCCGTCGACGGACTTGACCAGGCCGTCGTCGGTCGGGAAGTGCACCTTCAGATCGCGCACTTCGAGGAAGGAACTCGGGGCCGGCGAACCGCTCGTGGGCTCGCCCACGGCCGCTCCGCTCTTGCTGAGGTCGGTCATGTGAGCCTCACTCGGGGGTCGATCACGGCGTACAGGATGTCCACCACGAGGTTGGCGACGAGCACCGCGAGGGAGGTGATCAGGGTGACGCCCACGATGATGGGCAGGTCCTGGTTGCGGATGGCATCGAGCACGGCCCGGCCCAGGCCGGGCAGGTTGAACGTGGACTCGGTGAGGATCGCGCCGCCGATGAGGGCGCCGAGGTCCATGCCGAGCATGGTCAGGATGGGCGTCATCGTGGAGCGCATGGCGTGCTTGCCGATGACGGTCTGTTCCTTCAGCCCCTTGGCGCGGGCGGTGCGGATGTAGTCCTCGCCGAGGATCTCCAGCATGGTGGCGCGGGTGATCCGGGCGTACATCGCGGCGTAGAGGAACGCGAGCGTGATCCAGGGCAGGATCATGCCGCCGAACCAGCCGCCGAAGCTGTCCTCCAGCGGCACGTACTGGGCGTCGATCCAGTTCAGCCCGTAGGCGAAGATCGCGAGGCTCAGCATGCCGGTGAAGTAGATGGGCAGGGAGACACCCGCCAGGGCGACCACCATCGCACCGCGGTCCCACAGGGTGCCCCGCTTGAGGGCGGAGAGCACACCGGCGGCGACGCCGAGGAGCAGCCACAGCACGGCGGCGCCGAGCGCGAGACCCAGGGTCACCGGGAAGCGGTCGGTCAGCACCGGCCAGACGGCCTGCTCACTGCGGAAGGAGTAGCCGAAGCACGGCGCGGAGCAGTGGATGGTGTCCCCGCCGCCCGAGTAGGTGCGGCCGGCGAAGATGCCCTTGAAGAACTCCCAGACCTGGGCGTAGATCGGGTCGCCCAGCCCCAGCTTCTCGCGCACGCCCTCGACGGCGGCAGGGTCGGCCTGCTTGCCCACGAAGCTCAAGGCGATGTCGACGCCCGCCCACTTCGGGACGAGGAAGAAGATGCCGAAGACCACCATGATGATGACCACGAGCATCACTGCGGCGGCGAACAACCGCCTGATGAGGTAAGCGAGCACAGCTCTCGGCCCGCCGCGGAGGCGGGCCACCGGTGGGGTACCTCCCACGCCTTCTGGGCGGTGGGGGACTTCCGGTGGCCCGCGCTCACGCCGCGCCGGCCTTCACCTGCCTTTCGTGCCGTACGGCGGGTGTGCCGGTTTACTTCTGCGGGTTCTTCAGGCCGAGGTTGACGAAGTCGTACTGACCGCTGTAGCCGTCGGTCGTGTAGACGTTCGCCAGGTTGTCCGACCGCCAGTTGATGAACTTCTCGAAGACGAAGGGCAGGTAGTACGCGCCCTCCATCACCTTGTGGTTGATGTCCGTGGCGATCTTGGCCTTGCCGGCGTCGTCCAGGGTGTTGACGTACGAGTCGAACAGGCCGTCGATCGTCTTGTCGTTGATGAGCGCGTAGTTGTTGTTACCGCTCTCCTGGATGTACTTGCTGTTCCACAGCGGCAGACCGTAGCCCTGGACGGACGGGAAGTCCGGGCCCCAGCCCATGATGATGATGCCGTAGCCCTTCTTCTTCACGTTCGAGGGGCTGCCGATGATGCCGGAGGTCTGCGAGCCGTCGTACTGGTCGATCTCGGCGGTGATGCCGATCTTCTTCAGCGACGCCTGGAGGGACTGGGCGGTGGCCACCTCGACGGGCTTGTTGTTGCGGACCGCGATGGTGGTCTTGAAGCCGTTCGGCTGGCCGCAGGCCTTCAGCGCTTCCTTGGCCTTGGCGACGTTGCCGTTCTTGTTGGCGCCGGCGAGCTCGTACGGGTCGTACTTCTGGCCCTCGGAGCCCGGGACGGACGGCGGCAGCATGTTGGTGCCGATGTCACCGCCGGCGATGGGGCCGCCGCGCGCGGTCTGCAGCGAGACGTGGTCGGCGCCGTAGATGACGGCCTTGCGGCACTCGATGTTGTTGAACGGCGCAACGCTCTGCGGGAAGACCGCGTAGCGGATGTAGCCGGAGACCGGGTTGTCCAGGTTGGCCTTGTGCTGCTTCAGGGCGGTGGTGCGGCCCTGCGGCGACATGCCGGTCTGGTTGAGGTCCAGGTCCAGGTCACCGTTGAGCAGACGCTGGTCCAGCTGGTTGGCGTCCGAGAAGAACTGGATGGTGATCTTGTCCGGGTAGGCCTTGCGGACCGGGTCCGAGGCCTGCTTCCAGGCGGTGTTGCGGACCAGCGTCAGGTCCTTGCCCGGGTTGTAGGACTGGAACTTGTACGGACCCGAGGAGAACGGGTGCAGCTGGTACTTGGCCTTGGTGTCCTTGTCCTGGCGGACCGGCGAGGCCGAGATCAGGCCCAGCATCTCCTCGAAGTCCGAGTTGGCCTTCGGGAGCTTGAAGACGATGGTCTTGTCGTCCGGCGTCTCGATCGCCTTCAGACCCAGCTTGTCCGGGGCGGTGTCCTTGTACGGGCCCTTGTACTCGCCCTTGGGGTCGAGCACGTCCTTCAGGTACGTCGGACCGCCGGACAGCACGTCCTGCGCCCACACGCGCTCGATGCCGTACTTCACGTCCTTGGACGTGATCGGCTTGCCGTCCTCCCAGGTGATGCCGTCACGCAGGGTGTACGTGTAGGTCTTGCCGTCGTCGGTGACCTTGGCGAGCCCGGTGGCGAGGTCCGGGGTGAGCTCGGCGCCGACCGCGCCCGGCTCCGTCTTGTTCGTGACGAGCTGGCGGCTGTAGTAGCGCGCGAAGTTCCACATCATGCCGTAGTAGCCGCGCGTGGTGTCCCAGGAGTCGGCGTCCTGGGCGGCACCGAACTTCAGCGTGCCGCCCTTCTTGGCCTGGGAGGCCTGGGCGACCTTGTTGTTCGCGGCGTCGAAGCCGGCGGCACCGGTCTTCGAGCCGTTGTCGCCGTCGTCTCCACCGCCGCCGCACGCCGCCGTGGTCAGCAGCGCGGCGACCGCGGCAGCAGCGGCCAACGCCTGCTTGCGCCGCCCTGAGGTGCGTTGGGTAGTCACGATCTCGGATCCTCCGGATTAGATGAGAGACCCCGTGCTGGTGCCACGGGAGGCTTGGGTACGGCAGTTCAGCGGGAGCCCTTCGGGTCCAGCGCGTCACGCACGCCGTCGCCGAAGAGGTTGAAGGCAAGAACGGTGATGAAGATCGCCACGCCCGGAACCACCATGTACATGGGGTCCGACTCGTAGTAGTCGATCGCGCTCGAGAGCATCTGCCCCCAGGAGGCCGTGGGCGGTTTGACGCCCACGCCCAGGAAGCTGAGCGCCGCCTCGGTGAGGATGTTGGTGGGGATCATCATCGTCGTGTACACGACGATGGGGGCGACGAGGTTCGGCAGCAGTTCCTTGAACAGGATGTACAGCCGTCCGGCGCCCAGGGATCGGGCGGCCTCGACGTACTCGCGCTCACGCAGCGAGAGCGTCTGCCCGCGCACCACGCGTCCGATGTAGGGCCAGCCGAAGAAGCCGATGACCAGGATCATCACGAAGACGCGCACGCCCGTGCCGGTCAGTCCCAGCATCTCGTTCGGCATGACGGAGACCAGCGCGATGATGAACAGCAGCTGCGGGAAGGCCAGCAGGCCGTCCATGACCCGGCTGATGAGGGAGTCCACCCAGCCGCCGAAGAAGCCGGCGAGGATGCCCAGCACGGTCCCGAGGATCACGGCGACCACGGCCGACATGAAGCCGACCAGCAGGGAGATCCGGGCGCCGTAGAGGATGCGGGCGAAGATGTCGCGGCCGTTGACCGGCTCGACGCCCAGCAGGTGGTCGCCGCTGACGCCGCCCAGGGAGCCCGTGGGCGTGCCGAAGAGCGGGTCGATCAGGTCCTCGTGGTACTCGTTCGGGTCCTGCCCGACCAGACCGGTGATCACCGGGGCGAGCAGGGCGATCAGGATGAGCGCGAGCACCACGATGCCGCCCGTCAGGGCGAGCTTGTCCCGCTTGAGGCGCTCCCAGGCGATCCGGCCGAGGGAACGACCCTGTACGGCCTTGGCGCCGCTGGTCGCGACCGCCGCTTCCTCGGCCGCGCTCGGGGCCGCTTCCGCGGTCGGCTCGTGCAATGGTGCCGTCATCTGGCAGGGACCCCTCTCAACCGGCGGTAGCCGGCCCGCACTTGCCGCTGTAGCGGCGTGATCAGTCCGTCGTACACAGGGGCGAAGCACCCCTGGAGCGGGAGTCTTCAACGCTTTGGCGATCTGTTGCCAGACTTGGCAGTGAAAGGATGCGTAAACGTGATGCGGTCAGATGGGTTCCGTTATCCGGACGTTGGGTAACGACCGTCGGACAGCGACTAATTGAACGAAACGGACGAGAAGCGGACCAACCGCACCTCTCTACGCGCGCAGAACTCCGCCGCCGCACAGGGGAATCGCCGGATCCACCAAGGCCACAACGGTCAGTAACGGCCCGCCGGGGGGTAGCCGTAGCCGGCGGCGGGGGCCTGGGCGGGGGCGGCCGGGGCGTGCGCGTCCCGGTCGTAGAAGGGGCGGGCGTGGGCGCGCATCCACATCACGACCGGGTCGTGGTCGTCGGTCATGGCGACCGTGGACACCGGCAGTCCGTCGGGCACCGCGCCGATCGACTGCTGCATCATCGCCCGTACCGCGTCCACGGCCGCCGGGGAGGTGTCGTACAGGTCGAGCCCGAGGGCGAGGTAGGGCGCGCCGAGGGCCGGCTGCACCCAGGCGCGGCGCAGGGAGCGCAGGGCGGGGGTGCGGTGGGCGTTCTGCGCGAGGAGGGCGTAGAACTGCGGGACCTCGATGGCGGGTTCGGACAGCCGCAGCGGGCCGGCCGGCTGCCGGTCCAGGCCCGTCGCGATGCGCCGCAGGTCCGGCCAGGGGATGCCGACGCCGCCGCCCGGGGCGTGCGGGTTCAGCCAGAGGCCGAAGTGGTCCGGGTACAGCATGCGCGCCGCGTCCAGACCGTCGACCACCTCGTAGGACCGGTTCCAGCCGCTGGCGGAGAGCTCCTGGGCGGAGGTGACGCAGGGGGCGTAGCCGTGGCCCTCGACCTCCATCGCGCCGTACTGGGCGTCCGGGGATCCGGCCTGGCCGTGCCAGAGCAGCATCCACACCTGGCCGGTGGAGGGGGTGGCGAGCGCGCGCAGCAGCGCCTCGTAAGCGTCGTAGCGCCCGGGCGTGACCTGGCGCAGCATGTGCTCGACCTGCCCGGCCGCGATGCCGCTGGCGCTCACCTGTACCGCCCCTTCGATTGGTTGCCCCGCGTGTGCACACCAGCTTAGGTGGCTCTGCCGACAACCGGCGCCCACCGAGGGGCGGGTTGTTCGTCGGCGGCGGGGGCGTCGGCTGATCGCTGCGAGGTACATCCGGTGCGCGCGCTTCCGTCCGGCACGCCGAGAGCACGCACCGGACACCGCGGGCACCGCACAGGACTTCGGAAACCCCCTAGTCGGCCCTGGTGTAGAAGGGGCGCACGCGTTCCTTCATCCAGCGGGCGACCGGGTCGTCCGTGACGTCGAGCAGCACCAGGTTGACGGGCCAGGGGGCCGGGGCCGTGCCGAGGGCCCTGCCCAGGGCCTCCAGGGGCACGGCGCGCAGGTCGCCCTCCCACGGGGACACCTCCACGCCGACGAACATCACCGGGTCGGCCGTCTCGACGGCGGCGAGGCAGCGGCGGGCCGTGCGGACGACGCCGGTCGCCTCGAACTCGGCCGAGGCCGCGGAGAGGAAGGCCACCGGGTCGTCCTGCCAGTCGGGCTCGAACAGGCGGACCCGGCCACCGCTCGCGAGGCCGTCCAGCGGGGTGCGGCCCTGCCGGCACAGCTCGGCGACGGCGGCGGGCGGCAGCGGGATGCCGACCACGCCGTCGGGGTTGACCGCGATGCCGACCTGCGGCGGCAGGCCCCGCGCGAACTCCACGGCCGGCGCGACGGTGTACGACATGTGCGGACCGGCGACCTGGCGCAGCTGTTCCTCGGAGCTGAAGACGGGCACGTAGGCCTGGCCGTCGATCTCCAGCGAGGGCAGGTCGAGGGCGCCGCTGTGCGGGCCGCCCCCGCTGGGCAGCGGGACCCACACGAAGCTGCGCCCCAGCACCTCCACGATCCGCCCGCCGGCTCCCGGCACGCCGAGGGAGGCGGAGAGCACCTCCTCCAGCTCGTTGCCGGGCCATCCGCCGTGCGGATGGGGGTGCGTCTGTCCGGGAAAACCCGCGGAGAAGTCCGCCGGGAGGTCTGCCGGGGGGAAGTCCATCTGTCTGCCTGCCACCTGCTGGGGTCCACTCGTGTGGCTGAAAGGCTAACGGGTGACGGGCGGAGGGCGGCCGTGATCGCCGTACCCCTTCCGGCCGCGCCCCGCTCCCTCGGGGGCCTTGCACCGTGCCCGCCTGGGCCGCGCGGCCCGGTGCCGCACGTCGCAGGGCGCCGGGCCGCGCGCCTGATCGGGCGCTCATGGTGCAAGGACCCCTCAGCCGGTGAACCCGATGCGGCGCAGGGTGTCCGCCGCCGGGCGGTCCAGGAGGACGGCCGATCCGCAGCCCTGGGGCAGACGGCCCTTCTCCACGGCGTGCAGGAGGCGGGCGGCGGCGCGGCGGTGGCGGAGGAAGGCGTAGCGGGAGACGCCCCGGCCGCGTGCGCGCTGGCCCTCCAGGGCGGTGTCCGGGGTGACGTCGAGCAGCACCAGGTGGAGGGTGCCGCCGCGGCGGCGGGCCGCACGGGCGATCCAGGCGCGGACCCAGGCCTGCGTACCGCAGTCGTGCACGACGACGCCCCGGTCGCCGCGCAGGGCGCGCCGCAGGCCTGCGAAGTGGGCGAGGCGGACGAGGGGCCGGTAGAGGGCGTAGGGCAGGAAGCGGGGCATGCGGGCGGCCCACCGGTCGCGGGTGTCCTGGGAGTCGATGCGCACCCCCCGGACCGCACGCCTCATGAGCGTGGACTTGCCGCTGCCGGGCAGGCCGGTGACCACGACCAGGTCGCGGGGCCCGAAGAGAAGTCCGTGCGGGCTGCGGCCGGCGCGGTCGCGCAGGTCGCGGACGACGGGCGCGGGCCGCGCACCGCACGCCTCCCGGCCCGGAGCCTGCGGCTGTCCGGGCAGCGCGAGCGCCGAGGTGGTCGCGTATGCCGTGGTCCTGTTCACCGTGATCGTCCTCCCCTGGGGTCAGACAAGTCTTCTCCCCATCGAACGTAAAGAGAAGGTAATGCGCGGTGTTGTACGTTTTGGTGCGGGAACGGCCACAACCCGGTCACAGATGCCATCTGCCGCGACCGGGCGGGGCGTGCGATGATGACGGCGCCAACTGCATACCGGCCGTTTGAATCCGCGCGGGAGAGTTCCCAGCAGCAGCGTCGCTGGGGCGCCGAAGGAGCAAGTCCCTCCCTTGAATCTCTCAGGCACCGTTACCGCGCGGGCGAGGCACATCTGAAAAGCGGGCCGCCGTGACGGCGGTCCCACCCAAGGTGCAAGCCGTGACTCCCCTCCGGGCGATCACGGCGAACCTCTCAGGTTCCGATGACAGATGGGGAGGAACGCCCTCGCCCTCGCCCACGCTCGAACGAGCTCGCGCGGGAGGTGCCCCATCGCCTTGGGAGACGACCGTCCGATGAGCAGTACCGCACTCCGCCGCACCGCGCTCGATGCCCTGCATCGCACGCTCGGCGCGACCATGACCGACTTCGCCGGCTGGGACATGCCCCTGCGCTACGGCTCCGAGCGCGACGAGCACAACGCCGTCCGCACGAAGGCCGGCCTCTTCGACCTCTCGCACATGGGCGAGATCACCGTCACCGGCCCGGACGCGGCCGGCCTGCTGAACTTCGCCCTGGTCGGGAACATCGCGTCCGTCGGCGTCGGACGCGCCCGCTACACGATGATCTGCCAGGCCGACGGCGGCATCCTGGACGACCTGATCGTCTACCGGCTCGCCGAGACCGAGTACATGGTCGTGGCCAACGCCTCCAACGCCCAGGTCGTCCTGGACGCCCTCGTGGAGCGTTCGGCCGGCTTCCGGGCGCAGGTGCGCGACGACCGGGACGCGTACGCCCTGATCGCCGTCCAGGGGCCGGAGTCACCGGGGATCGTGAAGGCCCTCACCGACGCCGATCTCGACGGTCTGAAGTACTACGCGGGCCTGCCCGGCACGGTCGCCGGCGTCCCCGCGCTGATCGCCCGCACCGGCTACACCGGCGAGGACGGCTTCGAGCTGTTCGTCGATCCGGAGCACGCCGTGGAGCTGTGGCAGGCGCTGACCGAGGCCGGCGAGGGCGTCGGTCTCATCCCCTGCGGTCTGTCCTGCCGGGACACGCTCCGCCTGGAGGCGGGCATGCCGCTGTACGGGCACGAGCTGACCTCCGGGCTGACGCCCTTCGACGCCGGCCTCGGCCGCGTGGTGAAGTTCGACAAGGAGGGCGACTTCGTCGGCCGCGAGGCCCTCACCGCGGCCGCCGCCCGCGCCGAGACCGCTCCGCCGCGCGTCCTGGTCGGCCTGGTCGCCGAGGGCCGGCGCGTCCCGCGCGCGGGGTACGCCGTCGTCGCGGAGGGCGCGGTGATCGGCGAGGTCACCTCCGGGGCCCCCTCCCCCACGCTGGGCCGGCCGATCGCGATGGCGTACGTCGACGCCGCCCACGCGGCACCGGGCACGCCGGGTGTCGGCGTGGACATCCGGGGCAGTCACGAGCCGTACGAGGTCGTGGCGCTGCCCTTCTACAAGCGCACGAAGTAGAGACTGGCCAGGGACCGACCCGGGTCCGGCGGCGGTCCGGATGCGTGACCCTGCACACATCCGCGCTGCTCTCGTGCGTTTTCCGCAGTCCCCCCTTCATCAGCACTCCCCCGCGTACAGGAGAATTCAGGCCATGAGCAACCCCCAGCAGCTGCGCTACAGCAAGGAGCACGAGTGGCTGTCGGGCGCCGACAACGGCGTCTCGACGGTCGGCATCACCGAGCACGCCGCCAACGCGCTCGGCGACGTCGTCTTCGTCCAGCTCCCGCAGGTCGGTGACACGGTGGCCGCGGGCGAGACCTGCGGCGAGCTGGAGTCGACCAAGTCGGTCAGCGACCTGTACTCCCCGGTGTCCGGCGAGGTCACCGAGGTCAACGAGGACGTCGTCAACGACCCGTCGCTGGTGAACTCCGCCCCCTTCGAGGGCGGCTGGCTGTTCAAGGTACGCGTGGCGGAGGAGCCGGCCGACCTGCTCTCCGCCGACGAGTACACCGCCTTTTCCGCCGGCTGAGGAGTCGTACACCTGATGTCCGCACTGAACACGCCCCTGCACGAGCTCGACCCGGAGGTCGCCGCCGCGGTCGACGCCGAGCTGGACCGGCAGCAGTCCACCCTCGAGATGATCGCCTCGGAGAACT